>CANQQL010000005.1 GCA_947625975.1 uncultured Bacilli bacterium | reverse complement strand
TTTTGCCCTTTTTCTGGACTTCTCTCTTTCATCCTTTTTACACTTTATGATTCTGGATTTTACTTTTTCAATTCACGCAAATATAAATATTGTAAATTAATAAATAAAATCAGTTTAAAAAAGAAATTTTGCTTCCTTTAAAATACTTCTAGACAAACAAAAAATAAACAGCATTAAAGAAGTCCAATTTATACTTTGCAGAGTCTAACTATGAACTTGCTATTAAGAAAAACAAAAGACTCTGCTAACAAATGAGAAAGTGCATATTCTAAAGATTTTTAATCGTATTTTCAATAAGAGTTTTAAGACCTCGAATTGTTTGAATGTTCAGTTTCTTTTCTTTAATCATTGCTTCAATACTTCTGACATCTTTATTAAACATTTCATAGGCCAGTATATAAAAGGCCATCAAATATTCTTCTTCGCTTTCCTCTAGAAAATTGTCTGGATAAATTTTTAGCGCAAAATCCACCATTAGTTGATTAACTAAATTTAAAATTGAAACGTCTTTGTCTTTAATATGTCGGTAGACGATAGTTTCAATTTCTTTCGTAGTAATTATCGGATCTAGAAAGCGTGGTATTAATGTATATTCGCACCCATTTTTATTTACCTTTACTTCATCTTCAACTTTTTTTTCTACTAATAAGACCAGAATGAGACTTTTTATCGTGTTATCAATTTTTTCACTTTTTAATGCATCTTTTAAAAAGGGCAAAAATGGCTTAATATCGCGTTTTTGCACTTCATAAATCGACTTTAAAAACAAATCTCTATGATCAAAATTCTTTAAATTATTAATAATTTCATCATCACTCATTTTAGAAGTTTTGTTAGATATTTTTTGATAGATATACTTTTTTAATTCTGGCAAAAATTCCTCAATTTCAATGGAAATATAGGGTAGTTCTTCATAGTAGCTATAAGCAGTTAAAGCTCTTACAAAATCATTAGTTAATAATAGCAAATCAATATTTAAAAACATCGTCTTTTTGGCATCATCTTTTAAGAGTAATTCGCGATTATTTTCAATAGTGCGGATGGCCTTATCTAGTTGATTTAGTTGAACATAAGCATCGACTACTAACCAAATTTCCTGAGGATTAATAGAAAATTCAAGTTCGTCCACAATTTTTTGGTATTCACCATTTTTAAAAAATAATTCGTACTTATCCATAGTTTCCACCTCAAATGACTTCTTAAGTATAACATAAACTTCTTGAGTAATAAAAAACAATTGTTTGATAAAGTATTGTTTTAAATCTTTAGTTGCGTATAGCACAAATCTATAATACAAAAAAACCACCAAAGTTACATAACATCAGTGGTTATTAAATTTAAATGGCTTATAAAAACGAATAATTATTAGGTTTTCTTAATAATTAATTACCTAATCAATAAATAGGTTGTCCAAAATTTAATTCTGAATCATAAGGACAATCTCGCGCGGCATTTCTCCAAGCTCGTTCGACTTCTTTGCACATGACCTCATATTCATGTTCAAGCATATCTGGCATAGTTTTTGCCACATAAGAAACATCGATCGTAACATCCAAATAAATGACTGAGTCACTAACTCTTGTATCGCATGAGACAGTCATGTAATTTCTTCCACCGCTATTTATGATTGCCTGACTTAATTTATATCGCCAAGAAGCCATGGTTTCCATATTTCTAACTGCAGAATCATAATCGTTATCATCACTTGAATAATCAGATGAACTATAGTCCGATGTTGAACTTGAGGAACTATAATTAATATCATCAACGAAGAAGCCATGTTTTTTAATGCGCACAATAAATGCTAAAATGATGAGAACTATAAAGCCAATCAAAACGATCTTTGTTGTTGTGCTATTATTCACGCCCCTCAATATTAACATGATAATAAAGCCAAGTAAAATCGGTAAGATATTTGCCCCAAGCAATAAAATAAATTGTGTACGTTTTGAAACATTGTTTTGAAATCTTCCGGCGAGAAAGAAATATACTAAAGGGTAAGTTATCAATGGAGCAAAGCCCCAACCTGCAAAAAAAGCATTTTTTATATTTCCTTCATTGAAATCTTGTATAAAGATACAGCATGCACATATCAATAAAAACAGATACACTATCAAAGAGATGATCATTAATAATCTTCGAATGAATTTAGTAACCGAATGTTTAGAATTATTTATAACATCGCAGACATAATACATTAAGATTAAGGTAGGATAGCCAATTGCATACATTAAAAACATATACCCTTCCTCACCGCCTGTCAAAGAAATGTAATTACCTAAGATTGCAAAGATACATGCTACCACGATGCTAAACACGCCAAATGCTAGAAAAAGGACTATTCTAAACCAGCCTTTGTCCATTAAGCTTTCTAGTTTTTTTATTTTTTCCATATATATTTAACTCCTTTTCAAGTGCAGAATAACATTTCACATTTTGTGTTGTCAAGGTGATTTCTGTGAAATATTAACTTAAAGGCATTTATAGCCCTCCAATCGTTATTTTCTGTAGAAATACTCACTTTATTTTTAATTTTATTCGTAGGTAAAAAGCCTCTATAAATTTTCTTTAATAGTCATGCTTTAATATCAATGGCATGATTGTCAGATGCTAAATATTTTCTTAAAATGCCAAAAAGAGTCCTCGATTAACTAGGCTCTTTGAAAAATGAATTATAAATTTAATCAGATTCGATGTTAGATGTCATTTTAGTACTATTTGTTTCTTCATCTAACTCAGGAACAACATAGTCCTTTGGAGGAATATGCAAAATCATACCAACTTGTAAACAGTCGGCATTGTCCATATGATTGAACGCTAGCAATGCTTCTACAGTTGTGTGGAACTTCTCTGCAATAGAAGAAAGCGTATCACCGGATTGCACCTGATAAATGGTCGTCGGCGTTTCTTCCTCCATGCCAGGGCGATTGTTAGTATCAGGTGGATCATTCTTAGTAAAATTATCAAAGATTTCCTGCGTTAACGGGAATGTGTTATCAAATGTAAGCGAATCAAGCTCTTTGCTATATTTTCCTAAAGTCGTACCAACGGGAAGGATAATTGCCACAAAGAGTAGAATCAAGGCAGGAATGCTATAGAAAATTGTTTTGACGGGCATATTACGATTGCTTTTCATTTTTACGATTCTCCCTCCTTTGCTACTTGATTTACCGTGAAAGTGATTGTGCCGGAAATACAAATATCATACCTGTCGCCACCCATTAGTTCAATATCGGAACAATCCATAACCAATACATATGTTTTCGATGTTGTATCTTCTCTATCCAAAATAACCGTTTGGTCAGTGCCGGTAGAGTATTTGAACACTGGAGGATCATTATTTTCAACAATACCAGTCCATGTCGCATTATCTATTCTTACAATGGGCTCATCACTTTCGGCATCATCATCATAAAGACAAAATATTAAACCTTCTAGTTCATTCGACCATGAAGTATCATTTATAGAAATATCATTTATATTCAATTCCATATCATAGGTTATATCTACATCGCTATTATTGGTTATCGTGAAACTGTAGAGCTCAATCAGCGTATCATCACCGTTATAAAAAAATAATTCATTATCTTCTTCTGTATAGCTTGTGCCATCTACTTCAACGCCATCAATCCCCGCTGTCATCAGTGTAAGAGAAGAAGCCGAGACATCTCCCTTAGAGGTAATTCTAGAAAACGAGCCACCGACCATAATAAGTGCAGTAGTTAGCAAGAAAGCAAGACTGAATATCACCAACTGGGATAACTTTCTTGTTTTACGAGTAATCAAAGCATTTGCCGAATTTTCTCGATCGGTAATTGGCTCTTTTGAATCACGCTCCATTGGCGGAATCGTCGAATTATCGTTATGTTTGAGCATTTTTTTGATCCACCTTTCTTTTGAAATAACTTGAAATAATTATTAGTAACCCGCCAATCAATAAGATTGTGCAAATTCCTAGTGGCGTCTTTAACCATAGAATTATGCCACCGACGCCAGGTAGCACAGCCTTTACTTTTCCATAAATCTTTGATGCTGTGAACGAGGCATCCTCTGTATTATTTGCATCACCCTTCGTGATAGCCTCTCCGTTTTCCAAAGACACCAGCCGATGGGTGACAAGGTTCCCATATTCATCTTCGTATGTGACAATTTCTCCAGCTTTGTAGCTATTCTCTTTGTGAATGAGAATAAGTGTACCAACCGGAAGCTCCGGTTCCATACTACCGGAAAGCACTACAGCGCTACCCCACCCAAAAACGGTGGGAAGGGGATTACCTGTAACGCGCGCAATCGTCGTATATCCGAATAAGCACACAATCAGAAGAAATAACCCCGCAAATATTCCTCTAGCAATCTTCCGTGTTAGACGTAAACTATTTTTTTGTATCATGCTATTTGCGCCTAGAAAATACTGCTTAGTTTGCCTGCTCCGCTGTGATGGTGATAGTACCACCAAATTCAATCGATTCTCCGGCTATATCCGTATCATCAACATTATTTTTGGTATCACCATCGAACTCCCATGTATAGCAAACATAAATAGTTATACTATCATTAATCGCAATTCTAACACCGTCATTTTTAAGGTCAACCACGTCATCGTTTGTCATGTCTTCATAACCCGACATATCATCAATTGATTCAATATGAGGCATTGCAACAATCTTGAACTCCATACCATATTTACCATATTTCGTTGCATCAGGCAGTGAAAAATCATCGAAATTGATTTTCACGATTGCATCCACATCGCTTTGGTTCTCAATCGTGACGATTTGTGCAAATCCCCATGTTCCAGGTGCAGCAGCATAAGGTGTTGCCGCGGTGGTGACCTCTTCTTCTATATTTGCGATTTCCCACTCGAGATTGCTTATTTCAACAGAAAATTCCGAGTCACCTAGTGTTTGATCTTCAACCTGCACATTCCACTTCGCTATAGTTAATGCTAAATTGCCAGCGGATACATTCCCTTCACTATAATACTTAGCAAGAGTTCCGGAAATTATGCTGGTAGCTAGCATTATGACAACTAGCATAAGACATGCAATTTTAAGAAAGCTGTTTTTCTTTATTTCAATCATCTGCATAACCTCCTATGTATATAATTTGTGTTTTGATGTATGCCTGGTCTACTATCGCCTTGTCTACATAGAGAAAGGGAAGAAAAAAATTACGATTTCCGTATTTCGTGATTTCATATAGTTCCATATTGCACACCTCACTTCTATTGCTAATTTAAGCACTTAAGAGTATAGTTTGCAGAAAACTATTCTTGCAAACTCCACTATTAAAGGTTTAATTAATAATTTTAGACACAGCAGACCAGACAGCCAGCGCCACATCTAAGGCTGTCAGTCCAGTTGTATCAATCCAGATGACGCATGCGTCGTCTGCTTGTTTTTGCTTATTAGTCTACTTGAGTAGCAGTAATAGCTAGATCGCCTAATTTAAGACTTTCAGCTCCTGAAGCAAAAGTCATATCATTGGCATCATTATCATTACTCTCGAATGACCATACAAATGCAACATATAAATTGAGAGTACCAGTTTTTTTAGTGACGACCTCATCACTAATAGAAAGTGTCGTGCCAGTGATACTTTTATAATCTACTGGTGCATCATCTTTAACAACCTCAAATTTCATTCCTGCAGGCAGAGCACCACTCAAACTATTTTTTGTGAAAGTAGCGCTAATGTTAGCATCAACTTCACCCACATTTTTAATTTCTATTCTTGCAAACCCCCATGTACCTGGAGCAATCATACCTTTTTTGACATTATCATCTTCATTCGTAAATTTGCCTCCAGACTCAACTGTGTCGTAAATCTCGAATTGAAGGGCATCCATCGCTGCGAGTGTGGATGAACCAACTTGAATGTCCCACTTTGCAATACTTACACTACCTTCAGTGGTTCCGGTAGATTTGTATTTTGCCATAGTACCAGAAATGACACCAGTAGCTAGCATCATGGAAGCTAGCATAATACCAGATGCTTTTAAAAAACCATTTTTCTTTGTTTTAAACATGTTTCAAAACCTCCAAAATATAATTTAATATATGTAATCACCTAATCCGTGTGGCCGGCAGGCTATTACCGAATAGAATGCTCCTCTTTCGAGGAATTTTCTTTTTTACGAGCCGCGATTAGTGGCGGGACGAAAAAGAGTAGGAGCACAATGCAAAAAGGTATCATTACGCATAGAATCATACCTGCTGGTGTTTGAATAAACATAAGCGTTTTGCCCATGGCCTTAAAACGTGTCTTGTAAATGCCAAGGATTTGATCTTGGTGTACCGCTTCTTCATCAGCGGCATTGTTTGCGTCTCCTTTTGTAGTATATAATGTGATCCCATTTTCATCTGTGGTAACTTCTATTATTCGATGTGTCACATAAACGTTACCACTATGATAGCAGATAATATCGTCAACATCGAAAGACATGTCGGGAGTGCTATTTTTAATCAACACAACATCCTCTTCATCAAAAACCGGTGACATACTACCAGTTTCCACTATTAGGGGTGTATAACCGAAGCAACTTGGCGGAAGATCACTATGAATTAGAGAACTGGCGAAAAGTGTTGTGGAGATTATAAAGCCCGGCAACATGAGGATACAAAGGAGAATTCCAATAATGTTAGCGATGCCGATAAAATTGTGTTTTTTTCCACCGACAGTTTTTTTGCCTAGTTTATCAGCACTATTACTGTTTTCTAGTTGATTCGATTCCATATAGATAAACTCCTTCCTACGATGCAAAAACGACATAATACACATTATGTTGCAACTTATGTCTGATAAAAATAGTATCTGGTAATCTAATCGAACTGTTTTTCATAAAATGTGCACAAAAACACAAGTCTTTTCATTTGTACTTTTGAAAAGGCTTATTTCGTGTTATAAAATTTTTGATAAATCTGGAATAAAATTCACCTTTTTTCAAAAAAGTTTTTAAACATTTTGTATTTTTTTTGTTTCCATTATTGACTATTGCGAAAAGTATCAGTATTTTATATATGATCGCAAAAACAATACATATATGCTTTAATGCATTTTATTAGTTTTTGCAACATAATGTGTATTATGTCGCTGTTTGCTTTTCAGCGACTTTTTATATAATCAGTCGCATGGCTTCCATTTTGTGACGATGTTCTATACCAGTGCTGACAATATAGATTCTCGTTGTATTGATGCTACAGTGACCGAGAATGTCTGCTAGTTTGGCAATATCCTTTTCTATACCATAAAACACCCGTGCGAATAGATGACGTAAATTATGGGGAAAGACCTTGCCTGGTGCAACATTAGCACTTTCACACAATGCCTTCATTTCACGCCATATGTTCGTCCTACTCATTGGCTTGCCTTTACGGGTGACGAAAATTGTACCTGATTTGAGTTTCTGCTTTATAATGTATTGACGTAATTTTTTTTTGTAGGGATTTGACTAAAAATACTATTCTTGTTTTGCATTTGCAATTCACAATAGCTTCACCGCGTTGAACTGCTTCTACGGTGATAAACGGAAGTTCGCTCACGCGAATACCGGTACTGCAAATAGTCTGTAAAATAAGGTTTAGGCGTTTCATTATGCTTATTTTGTGCTGCTTGGCACAAACGTTGATATTCCGCTTTGTTCAATTCTTTCTCTTCGTGACAAAATAATTGTCGCTGTACTTTTAAAGTTTTCACTCGGCAATCGTGCCAGTTTAAAAGCGTGAACAAACTATTAAGACTTGCTAAAATTGAATTGACGCTACGAATTGCATAACCGCTTTCTATCAAGTGTTGTTTGTAGCAAATTACATTTTTTTTCGTTACCGGTTTTCCGTTTTGGGCGATGGCAAAACCTCGTACATCCCGTAGATATTTTTCCACGGTATTTTTGCTTTTTTCCTCGCTTTTAAGGTGTGCTAAAAATTTTTTGATTGTTTTCTCTGTAATAATCTTTTGCATAAATATAACTCTCCGAATAAATAGTATTTTTAGTTTACTCGAATAAATACGCCTACTTCAAGTTAACAAATTGTTTAATATTGCTTAAGAGTAATAGGTTTACTAAATCTAATAATAGGGCATAAAATCTTCGCCTTTATGCATAATAAAACCCAGTTGGTAGAGCATCTATTTAAGTGTCTATTTCACTGGGTAGATTTTATATAAATTAATCTTTAATTTTTTTCAAGTTAAAATAAATTCTTGCCAAATAAAACAGTGGCACTGATGGAGGCAATGTCGCAAAATTAACAGAGTTGATACTGATCTTTGTAGGCTAACTCGTTCAAAATATCTTTTTATTTAAAATAACTTATTTGACTAGGCAGTTAAATTGAAATTTATTATAGATATAAGTCGTCCTATTTATTTAAAATTATTTTTTCATTTTCTCCATAAATTTTAAAGAGTAATTCCTTATATTTTGGATTATTTTCTAAATGTTTTTTCTTTGAAATAATTACTTTAGCAGGGGAATGCGGATAATAACTCCCGTAAACAATGCGATTGTCATCCGTCACCATCCACAACATATCTAGCGCTACAGGTTCGGGATTCCCTGCAAGATCAAAATAAAGTTTTTGAAATTCCTTTTGTACATCAATTGCTTCCATCAAGCCAAGTGAAGCTAGAATACCGGAAACGCCTGTAAATAGTTCTAACATGCCATTACAAACTCAATCTCTAAAGCTAAACTAATTTTATAAATAATATCTCTTTGTTCAGGCATCTATTATTGAATCTTAATATATGCAATTTATATGGCTATCTCCTAATTACAAGAAATCTATTGATAATATGTGCATTGTGTTGACATTATGCGTATAAAATACTAAAATAAGCATAAAATAATATAGGAGGTCAACTTATGCAAGAAAGTACAAATATTAATATCCGTATGGATAAGGATGTTAAAAATGCTGCCGAAAAGATTTTTAATGAACTTGGTTTAAATATGACAACTGCGATTAATATATTTTTAAGAAAAGCTATTCAGGAACAGGGAATCCCTTTTGATGTAAAATTAAATATTCCAAATGAAACAACACTGAAAGCAATTGAAGAAGGTAAATCTTTAACTTCCACTGCTTTTAGTAACATAGATGATTTAAAAAAGGCTTTGGATATATGAAGTATAAAATTCAATTTACTACCCAATTTCAAAAGGATATTAAGAAGGCAAAAAAACAAGGAAAGGATTTAGATAGGCTGTTTTCTATTATTGAGATGCTATCTAATGGTGAACCGCTTCCTCCTAAATTTAGGGATCATAGTTTAAGTGGTAATTATAGCAGTGTAAGAGAATGCCATATTGAACCCGACTGGCTTTTAATTTATTCCATCAAGGATGATGTTCTTATTTTAGTATTAAATAGAATTGGTAGTCATTCCGATCTTTTCAAATGAGGGTTTTCCCTCTTTTTTTTATTTGTTTAACTGATTAAAAATAAAATCTTCTATTTCTACCATTGTTATCATAACCTCTAATTCACAAAACGGGTTTTAATATTAATTTCATGCACAATTTAGAATTTCACAAAAAATCTATCTATATTTTTCGAGTATGTGCAATTTCTGCACTTTCAAAGGTCTGGTTTTCTTTAATATACCTAAATGTTGATTGTCAAACCCTATAAAAATAAAATGATGCTTTTACAAACCAAACACAATAATTAAAACAATCAAACCTGTTAATAGTGATAAACCAAGTAATGATTTTTTACTTAATTTTTCTTTTAAAACAACAAAGGAAAATAATATAGTTAATAATGAATTTACAACAATAGAATTTGTTTCAATTCTATTTAAGACCGAATATTCACATAACCAAGCTCCGTTAGTTGCTATATTTGATTTTTTTTGATCAATTATATTTTTCGCCTTAATAATCTTCACCTTTAGCAAAGGAAAACCACTCGCTGGAGAGTGGTTTGCTTCTTAAATCATTGTTTTAAATCAAATTTTAGGAAGATTTCATTCTCAATATTCAATACTATAATAATCTTTTATTCACAATTTAATAATTTAGTCTTTTATTGAAAGTGTTATATCTCTCTTTGTAATCTTTATAACTTTTGGTTTTAATGTTTGGAGTAGAAATTCTTCTTCCTCTTAATCGATGTCCATAATATCTTCAAAAAGTGTTTTATTACAAAAATATGCATAATAATCTATAGGATCTAGATAGACTAATAAATAGTCATTTTCATATCTACATGCAATATAGCAAAAGTTTGGGAAACCAAAATCATTATATTTTGCAAGTATTTCTTCTACTTCTTTTTTGTTTAAACAAAAGTTATGGTTAATTGGGTATGTTTTGTAGCTTTTATTTTTTTATTTTATCATAATCTCATTTATAGTTTAAGAATACTTTTATAAATATACAAGTCGAACAATACCTATTTATATAAGTTCTTATGCTTCTTATCTTCTTACTACTTCTCTAAAATATTTTAATAATATTCCATTGCCCACAACTCTTACTAAACATCCTTTATCAAAATGGTCAGCATGGAAATAATGTGCAATTGCTGCTATTAATTGAATGAATGATAAAGAAGACAAGAATTCATCTGATGGATTTTCTAAATTTGGAATATCTTTTAATACTGAATTATAGTTATTAATTACAACACCAGCTTCATAGGCATCAGTCATTAAATTTTTGTATATTGCATCATGATTCTCAGCGTTCTTTGGTTCATCAGAATACATGTTGTATTTTTTGCACCATTCATTCTTTAATGGATTATTAAAAAAATCTTCTAACATCGGAATGTACTTGGCACAATATGCTTTTTGTTCCTCATTTATTTCATTGTTGATTGATGCCTCAATACTGCTTTTACTTCGTCAGAGCAGCCTAAAACGTTCACTAATTCAATTTTCATAAGTCTCATACGGGCTTTATAAAATTCATCGAATTTTGCTAAATTCATAGAGCAGAAAGAAGGTATGTACTTGACATGATGAAAACACTTAGATTTATTTAAATTAAAAGACATTGGTTATGCATCTAATTACAAAACTTCAAACCTATCTAATTTATTAGTTTTATTATTTGAATTACCTCTTAACAAAGAGGCCTATGGAATTTCTAATATTAAAAAAATCATCTCTAACTCCAAAAAATAGATACGGGACAACTTTTTTTGATTATATTAAAAGTAGAAAAACGCCTTTATTTAGGCTTTTTTTCTTCTTTCCCTTTTCTCCAACTGTCAAAGATGAGATTATAGCATATTGTTAATAATTTCTTAACGATAAACTGATTTTTTTCAAACTCTCAAAGTGTATCATCTTTATTCTATCATCATGACAAAAGCAAACCATTTTGATACAATGCACACGGGTGCAAGCGAATATGCACAGGCTATAAATAATTTATAAGTAATTTTTTTAAAAATAAATCAATTCACTTAAAAAATCAAAACTTTAATAGTTGGAATAATTAGGATAATAATGTATTTTAAATAATGAGGAAAGAAAAATGAAAGAAGCTGTGCTTGAAACAAATCAGGAAATTAAGAAAAAACGTTTAGATTATGTTGATACCGCAAAATTCTTGACTATTTTTCTAGTTATACTTTGTCATACAACTGGCGGTCAAGGTGAATTAATCCATGTCTGCTATAGTTTCAGTCTCCCAATTTTTTTCGTGTTAAACGGCATAACCCTAAAAATTCGTGACGATGAACCATTTGTAATCTTTTTGCAGCGCAAAATGAAGTCCTATTTAATTCCAATCTTTTGTCTCGGAATTCTTTTAATCTTTTCCGAAATGATGATGGCTTCCTTGGCGGGTAATCCTAAAGATATTACTTATATTGGACAAATGTTAATCAATTTAATCGAGCAAAAACGTGTCTATGCTTTGTGGTTTGTCGGAGCTTTATTCTTTGCTGATGTTTTCTTTTATTCGGTTGTCAAATTAGGAAGAAAGAAATTGGTTTATTGCACTTTAATTGCATTAGCTTTTTTAGGAATCGCAATCTTCTTTAACAAGTTTTTTAATTATACCTATGTATGGAATATCGATGTTTCATTATTTGGTGTCTTTTTTATCTTCATCGGATACCTGTTTAATCATCAAGATCTTACGAGGATTCGAACTTTTCTTCTTTCAAAAAGATGGATCAGTTTGCTTATCGGTATCGCTTTATTTGCGATTGGTTACTTAATCAGCGAATATAATTATCATTCATATGGAACATATCTCGAAATGTGGGCGCGACAGTATCAAAAGTATTATCTAACCCTTCCGTCCGCAGTTTCAAATTCACTTGGAGTTATCCTAATTTGTAATGGCATTCGTAATAAGGTATTCAGTGAATTCGGAAAAAGTACAATTGTCTTATTAGCTTTTCATCAAGTTGTGACAATTCCTATATTTAATAATTATCTCGCCTCTGGTTGGTATCAAAGTGTTAGAATTTTAGGAACTGAAAATTTAAATTATCTCTTTTATTGCGTAGTTTCATCAATTTTTTCGACAATAACTCTTTTACTATTTTATTATTTTATCATCTATTCGCCCTTTGCTTTCATAATTAATCGGAAAATCCCGCAATTTTATAAAGATTTCTTCAGTAAAATTAAACTAAAGCTGATAAATATTTTTAAGAAAATAAAAACAAATTGATACTATAAATGATGAATTTCATTGTATTAATTTGGTTTTTCTAACATGGCAAAAGATTACCAATTTGATACAATACACGCAGCTCAAAGCAAACAAAAAACCACCAAGATCACAATAGACAATGATGGTTTTTCCTATAATTTTGAACGCTCTTTTTTATTGCTCTTCAAAGCGAAGTTTTAAGTTATCAAAGCTTGATGAAAGTGAAATTTCATCATGAGGTATAAATAAATACCTAAAAGGCTTATGCCCATGTGCAATATTATATTCACTTGCGACTTTGCAATATTTTATTGCTCTATCTTTCTTTGCTAACACATCGGGATCCTGCAATCTATTACTTGCCTTTATCTCAACAAGATAATAACAATCCTTTGTTTCTACAACAAAATCTGGTTCATATCTTTTTCCATTATTATAAGTAATATTAAACTGTTTTGGCGATGGTCGTAACCACTGAAGAACTTCAGGAGAATTTTCGCATACTACAGCAAACTTTCTTTCTGGTTCACTATCAAATTTTACTGGAATGGTAATGGCTTTTTTTGCACCATCAAAGGCAATAGATGATATGTTTTCTCCAACTTCAGTGCTCTCATTAATATTTTTAATTCCATCAGTTACATCTATTACATATTTGTTTACTACAGTTTCAATTCCTTCTACAGATTCAAAAATGTCATCATATTTAATAGCTAAGTGCTGAATAATTTGATGGGCAATTTTTTTTACAATATCTTTTTTATACATCAAACATATATTTCTTACCTCTACTTCACTATATTTATTTCTATAAAAAGAAAGAAAGTTTTTTACACATTTTTGAATAATATCGGGGCATTTTTCATAATCAATTTCATTAACATCTCTTATTAATGAAACAAGTGATATTTCTGGATTAATAGAATCATAATCTATAACACCTTTACTAATTACTTCTGCATCTTTATATGTATTCAAAAGATTTGTAAGCAAGATTTCATTTGAAATAGGAACATATGTTAAATTAGACAAATCCAATTCAAAATCTTGAATTATATATTGTTCGTTACCTAGATTTTCCACTTTTATCTTAGGAATATACATTGTTTTTTCTTGTGCATCTTCAATTATTTCATCAGTTTGATCTAATCCCCATATAAGAGAAAGCAATTTATTAATATCTGTGTTTTCTTTATAACGTTCTCCAAGATCTTTTTCTACAGTTTCCTTTATATCTTCTTTTTTAACATTTTTAGTAAAGCTAGATTTTTTAACTTCTGTTGTTGCATCAATAATACTAGACATTATTGCATTATATCCTTGCACAACATTTTCATCATTATGATCAAATCCTATTTCGTTTAACACTTCTCCTCGCATTTCATCAAGATCAAATAAAGCTGGATTTGTAGAAACTTGCGTCATTTTCTTTTCTTTTTCATATTCAGCATAGATAATGCCATCTGCTTTGAAAATAGAATCATCTCTTTGTGCTTCGGCAATTATTTCATCAAATTTATCATGAGCAGTAATTGTAACCGAATCGATATATTTATCTCCGGTTCTTTGACCGTATGGAAGTCTTAATCCCCTTCCTACAGTTTGTTCTCTTAATGTTCTGCTAGCCGCAGTTCTTAATGGAACAATGGTATAAAGATTATTAACATCCCATCCTTCTTTTAATATATTAATATGAATAACAATTTCAATTGGATTATCTGATTTTTCAACATCTAACAATAATTGAATGTTTTCTTCTTTTTCAGCACCCGTTTGATTACTATGAATTAAAATAACTTTATTTTTATACTTTCCTTCTTTAAAAGCATTAGATTTAACATGCGTTAAGACTTTTTCAGCATGTTTTGTGTCCTTACAAACAACTAACATAAATGGTTTAACGTAAGGAACATTGTTATTTACAGAATATTTATAAAGCTCAGCTTTAATGTTTTCATGATGATTTATTCCATCATTAAGCATCGTCATATCAAGTTCATCTTCTGTTAAATTGTAAGCTTTTAAATCTTTTCTTGTTAAAGCATAGGGCGTTCTTGTATATCCATCTTTGATAGCCTGTGAAAGTGGATATTCGTATACAACATTCTTAAATAAAACTGTTCTATTTCCACTTTGAACTTGAGGAGTCGCTGTAAGTTCAAGTCCAAGAATTGGCTTAAGTTCGTTGATTGCTTTAGCGCTAGATTGTGCTCTATAATGGTGTGATTCATCCATAATCATAACAAGATCATCAAGCCCTTTTAAATAATCAAAAAATGACTGACCTAAATATTCATTTATAGACATTATATTTCTTTCATCACTATTAAATTTTGAAATATTGAATATAAAGATGTTTATTGAATTACTATCGGTTAAAGAATGTGCTGGTCTATTTCTATAATCATCATCACACCAAATATTAGGTGTTTCTGAAGCGAAACAACCAACACCATTAAAAACATATTTTTTATTGTCTGGTGATGGATTCCCTAAATCATTCTTTAACTTGTTATAAATTGTTAAATTAGGTGCTACAACAAAAAAGTTTTTAATACCTTTATTAGTATAAAGATATGTAATAAATGTACCCATTAATTTTGTTTTACCAACACCTGTAGCTAGTGCAAACGTTAAAGACATAAACTCGTGTTCAAAATCAGAAAAAATAGGATATTGATTGTGTATTTCTTCTTTTGCTGAATTTAATTCAAGATTTTTGCTTAATTTTATTTCATCTAAAATAGAATCAAGAATTTTTAAACTTCTTCGTTGGGGTTTTCTAAGTCCCATTATATTAGAAATATAGTCTATAGAATACTCTAAAAATAATTCCTTATTTAAATTATTCATCATCTTCATCCTCCTCATATTCTGGAGGACAAACAATATTTAAGTTATAGTTATCAATTCCAAATTCACAATTTTTAAGCAAAGATTGAGGTATCTTTTTAATAGAGATTCTCCTATCTAAGCCACTTAAAATTAGACTATCAAAAGATTTACAAACAATTAAAAGAAATTCATCTTCTTGAATATCACTAAGAATATTATTAATAGCATTTTCATTTATATGCTGTGTTGTCACATATAAATAAGATTTTTCCTCACTTTTCGATTGTTTCCAATAGCAAATATTATCTGGATTATACTTGTATCCTTCATGTTTGGCAACTGCTGCCGCGAGCATTTCTGGACTATATTCTTTATTAATTACAGGTTGTCCAAAAGCATCTGTTTGAATTAGCGTTGGAGCCAATTCATAGAACTTGTACCCCCCCCCCGTTTGCCAATTTACTGATGAGGAAATTCCACTTTGTTCACCTGCAATTACATTATCTAATCTCTTTTTGCATTGGTCATAACATTGTTCTCCCAATTCAATTCCAATCCACTTTCTATTCATTTTATGAGCAACAGCACAAGTTGTACCTGAACCTAAAAATGAATCTAAAACCCAATCACCCTCTTCACTTATCATTTCTATGATACGCTTGACTAAGATTTCAGGCTTTTTACCATTTGGAAATTGTACATTTCCTTCTTTTGTTAAATTGTTATATTGGATATCATCCCAAATGTTTCCCATCACATCTAATTTTAATATCTTTTTATCGCGCCATGAAACAACATCTTTTAACCATGCAATTAAATTGTTATCTTTGTAATATGATCTGATACTTTTACCACTATTTTTACCTTTTATTGGTGCATATTCAATGCTAAAAAATCCTGTAGAACTTACGACATCTTTTGTTTCATCAATTACTTTTTTTCTTATAGATGTTTGGGCATTTGTTGTTCTAAAAATTTTATCAATATAAGTATAATATGCCTTATTAATATTTCCATCAAATTCTTCTTGAGCAATTTGGTTAATAGATTTTACAACAACTTTATCATGTCTATATAATTTAATTAAATCTCCATTCCCTGCACTAAAACTTTTAATATAAGTTCCTTCATCAATATATTTGACTACACTAGTGTATTTCCAACTTTTGCCTTGTAATTTATAGTTATTAATGTATTCTATTAATTCTTCTTTTTTTTGAGGAATTACATTTAATAAAAAATTATTAATATCTTTTGCATATAATAAAATAAATTCAACATTATCTTGAAGGCTTTTTCCAAGATTACTGCCACTTACTCCAGCAATTTTTGTCTTGACCGCAATAATATTTACAAAGTTATTTCTACCAAATATTTCATCCATTAATACTTTTAAATGAGCCAATTCTGTTGCATCGATTTGTACACAAATTGATCCATCTTTTCTTAACAGATTATGTAAAATTAGCAATCTTCCTCTCATAAGAGAAAGCCAAATACTATGCTCCAAATTATCATCATAATGTTCAAATGCAGCTCCTGTATTATAAGGAGGATCAATATATATACATTTAATTTTGTTTGCAAACTCTTTTTCTAATGCTTTTAATGCAAGTAAATTATCTCCATGAATAAGCATATTAGAAGTATCATGGTCTTTTTCGATATTACTTAAGTCAGGTCTTTCAATTAATATTCTAGGTTCTGCTTTTATTTCCTTATCTTTTCCATACCACATTAATTCAAGCTTATTATTCATATTAATTAAGTACCCTCCTATGCTTCTTCAATTTCTATATTATTTACTTTGCACATTTTCTCAATGCGAACTCGTAATCTTAGTAGTAGTTGCTCTATTGTTTTCTCATCTATTAATTGAAGCATAAATAACGCAAGTAAAGATGATAATTCTATTTGAAATATATCTAGACTAGATCTTAATTCAATTAACACTTTGAATAGTTATATTTCATGTTTTTTCCTCATTTTTGTTTGCTTCAAAAATATAATTAATTATTACATTTTTTTGATAAATTGTCTAATCTTTCGTCATAATAATCTCATGTTGATCCAAAATTTTCTCAAAAGATCTCACTTCTTTTTATGAAAATAAGCTTTAAAAATACCCAATCGTTGCCACCATGATTTGATATTTCATTTAGATACTGCCTCATCATTGTAGTCGTTAGATATTTGTCTTGTAAAGGAACTTTTGGACATAAATCAATAACTATGGCACAAATTTATTGAGATATTGATCATAAAGATAATCAAATAAAAAATAGATATTATTCACCTTTAAATGATTTCCGGCCTACGGACTAAGCAAATTATTCGGTCACTTGAATCAAAAAAAAGAATTGCTGTTCAACAATTCTCTTAATTAACAGCGATTATATCGCCTTATTTCTAAATGGCGTCCTTGGAGAGATTCGAACTCCCGACCTACGGCTTAGAAGGCAGTTGCTCTATCCAGCTGAGCTACAAGGACACGCCATTTATATTATCATAATTAAATATTTTTTCAAGTATTTAGCGAAAATTTACTACAATTGAACTTCGTTATATACAAATGAAGATACTTTGTAATCACTTTCGTCAATAATGCCATCGACTTGATAGTCTTCTCCCTCAAAAGTAAGATTAACTTTATAATCCAAATTACAGTAGTCAAATGTTAATGCCATAAGTTCATATAAATCTTTTGAAATTGTAACCTCATCTACCATGCCATCTTTTGTAATATCTAATGATACTGTTTTTTCTTCATATTTTGGTGATGCGGTCAAGTCTAAATATGAATATTCTTTCACTTTTTTTAAACCGGTATATAAGCTTGGTCTTAGGTCAATTGCGTTATAGATTGTATCAACTTTCGTTGTGCCCTTTTCGGCATCAATGCTCATTGGTATATAAAAGTTATTATTATTAATTGTTTTGTTATAAATCATTACAACTTCTTCAGTGTTAATTTGGTCACTTAAGGCACTGACAGGCTTATTGATACCGATGGTTTTATCAAGAACATCAGGAATTAAATAATTACCGGCAACTTGGTTAATATTTTCGCCTTCTACACAAAGTTTTAAACCATCTATTCCTTCGATGTCTAAAAAGGTATAAGTAAGAGCTTCGACTGTTCGTCTTATATTCTTTGGTGATAAATTAGCAAATTCCGCAGTTAAATCTAAAGTTAATATTCCTTCATTTAAAGCAATATCTTTTAATTTCGTATCTGTAGGTATATAACCTCTGATTTTGCCATTTTCATATTGTTTATCATCTTTGATAAGATTAAATCTATCTACGATTTCTTCATCTTTGGTCATCTTTTCATCTTGAGCTATGCTGACTGGTACGACCATATTATCATCACTAATTAAGAAAACACGATAAGATGTTTTTTCATCTTCTAGGACGACATTAACCTTAACAGTGTCCTTCGGTGTTGTCAAAATACCAACCGTAATACCAATCACGGCTATCGCAATTGGCACCATAAATATGCTTGCCTTTTTAAGCGAAAATTTTGTGTTGACAATGACTTTAGGCATTTTGTTTCCTTTAAATTTTAGTTTTAAATTCTGATCGTTTATCACATTGGTTTTAACTGTTTTTTCTTTTTTCTTAAATAAATTTTTAAATTTATCTTTTAATGATAAAAAAAAGTTTTTAATTTTCTTCATATTTCCGCACCTCAATAAAATATATTACTAACACAAAATTTTATTACTTAAATTTAAATAACTACTTAAATACTTTTTAGCTTTTTTATTTCCATCGATAGTGATAAAACCTGAACTTTCCAATTGATCAATTAAATTATTTTCACCGGAAATAAAAACTTTCTCTTTATGAAAATCTTCAAATATAAATTTTATAAGAGGAAAATGCGTGCATCCAAGAATAACTTTAGGAGTGTTAAAACAAAAATTACTAACCTTTAAAATAATCTCTCTGATGTCGTTTTTTTCAATTAAAGTTGGTAAAGCACTTCCATCAACCTTATAGGGACATATAACATTTTTTAGTGTGCCTTGAGTCGCAAGGAACGTTGTATTATCATCTAATAATTTATTATTTTCTTCAAAAATTGATAAAATTTTAATTTGATATTTACTTATATCAATGTATGGTAAATAGGAAGATATCGTATTGCATGCTAAAATAATCTGATTAAATCGCTTATCAGCATAACTTAAAATAAACTTTAAATGCTGAATTATAAATTGTTCGTTTTTTTGGCCAAGCGGAAAAACATCTTCATCCATATATAAGTAATATTCATTATACTTTTGCTTGTTTATAATTGCTTTTAAAAATGGTAATAAGCCAACTCCCGTGTCATAAATCATTACTTTCATTTTAAGTTCCTCATTAATACATATTTGCTTTTTCGCTAAAAAATGAAAAAAAAAATAGCCATCAGCGATGGCTACAAAGAAATTTCATTCATTCTGATTAATTCCACTACTGCGTGAGCACGTCCTTTAACACCTAATTTTTGCATAACATTAGAGATATGATTGCGAACTGTTTTTTCTGAGATAAATAGTTCTTGTGCAATATCACGTGTCGAGTAGTTTTGGACTAACAGAGTAAAGACTTCTCTTTCACGTTTTGTAAGTAGTGATGGCATAAATTCTCCTTATGTCATTTTATCTTATGCAGAATTTTAAAATTTGCTTATAAATACTTTGATAATAGGCTACCCATGAAGTTTTTGATAAATATCTTGTGCGACTTTTAACGGTACAATTTGCGAGAGCTCCTCCACACTTGCATTCAGCAAATCAGATACTGAGGGATATAGTTTCATAATGGCTTCCTTTCGCGCACTACCTAAATTTTTTATATTATCTAAAATAGATGACTTATAGTTTTTTAAATGTTTAGAGCGATGAAAGGTTATAGCAAAGCGATGGACTTCATCTTGCATGCGCATTAAAAGGTAAAACAAAGGGGTATTTTTTTGAATTTGATATTTTGTTCCATTTACGTCCATGAGACCATCCGTTTGATGTTTATCATTTTTGTATAGACCTAAAAGATTAATCTCAACACCTACAGCATCTAAAGCTTCTTGGGCAGAATGAATTTGTCCTAAACCTCCATCCACAATAATTAAATCTGGTAAATCTTTGTTTTCATATTTAAGTCGTTTATAACGACGATATATAACTTCGCGCATAGAAGCAAAATCATCACGAGCTTCATCGTGTGTTATATTAAATTTACGATAGAGTTTCTTGGCCTTTTCTCCATTAATAAAGGCCACCATTGCTCCAATTGGTTCACTCCCTTGCAAATGCGAATTATCAAAGAGCTCGATGTAATAAGGAGTAGGAATATTCGCAATACGGCCTAGTTCCTCTAACATGGCATTTTTGTCATCATCTAATCTAGCCGTTAAGAAATGCTCATCTAAACCATTTTTCGCATTAACCGAAGCATCAGAAACCAAATTAAAAAGTAAGCCTCGTGTTGGCACAATCACCCGACAATTAAGAGCGTCTTGAATAGGATCTTTTAAAGATTTCAATGATAAAACTAAACATTTTGGAACCTCGTGCTTATCATAAAACTGCACAATTAAGTTCGCCAATTGATCATTTAATTCATTAAACTCTTCGACAACATATAATTCTTTCCCCAGTAAATTACCATTCCGATACATCATAAAAATTATACTTAAGTATCCATCCCGTAAAGAATAAGCAACAACATCAAGTGGTTTATTATCTTTAATTTGCACAGTTTGCTTTTGAGTGCAATGATCAATCGCCGTAATGAGAGTTTTGTATTCGTTAGCCTTCTCAAATTCTAGATTATCAGAGGCTTTTTTCATTTTTTCAACAAGCAACTTTCGAGTTTCTTTATCATATCCTAAAAGGAAATTTGTTATCTTTTTCTTAAGTATTTGGTAATCATTATCCGTTATCTTATTGATACAAGGTCCTAAGCATTGTCCAAGATGATAATACAAACAAGGCGATTTAGGAATATGACGACATTTTCGAATGGGGAAAAGTTTATTTAATAAATCAATCATGTCATAAGCCGCACTGGAATTCGGAAAAGGTCCGAAATAATCATAGTTTTTGTCTTTTTTATTTCGGGCAATTTTTAGCATAGGATCATCAGTTTTACGTAACGCAATGTATGGATAGGACTTTCCATCTTTCAATAAAACATTAAAACGCGGATAATATTTTTGAATTAAATTACACTCCAAAATAAGCGACTCTTTTTCGGTATTTGTAATGATGGTTTCAAAGTATTCAACTTGATTAACCATTTTAAACACTTTACCCGATTGTGGTCGCAAAAAATATTGCGAAACGCGTTTATAAAGATCCTTGGCTTTCCCAATATAAATTACTTTATTCGTCTTATCATGCATTAAATAGCAACCGGGACGATGCGGTAACAAATCGATTTCTCTTTTTATTCTTTCATTCATTTTAAATACACCACTGTAGCTCCAACGCCACCCTCACCTAGACCACCAAGCCGATAAGATTTTATAAAATTTTGCTTCTGCAAATATTCATGAATTGCTTTTCTTAACACTCCTGTTCCCGAGCCATGAATTATTCTAACGGATTCATAGCCTTTTATGCGCACGTCATCTAAATACTTACCCACTTCATTAATGGCCTCTTCTACGTGTTTTCCTATCACATTTAATTCGAGCGGAACATTTCTACTTATAATTGCCCGATCAACATAATGCTCTTGAAATTTTTTATCTTTACTTTTTGGCCTAAAAATTTTTCTCAGTTCATCTTTGCTAACAACTAGATTACCAATTCCCGTTTGCACCGTTATTTTTTCACCGGCCAGACGGATTATGGAACCTTCTAAATTCATATCAACAATGTCGACATAATCCCCAAGGTTAAGGATTTCCGGATTGCTTTTTCTTTCTTCTTCCTTTTCCTGTAAATTTTCTAGATTAGCCCGTGCCTTTATGACTTCGTGGAGCTTTACATCATCTTTACTAATGGAAGCAAGTATTTCGTTTACTTTTTGCTTTGCGTTTTCTAAAATTTCTTCTTTTTCTTCCTTGACCTCATTCAAGAGGTTTGCTTTTCTTTTTGATAAATCTTCATTAAGTTTATCTAATTCTTTTTCACGTTTTAAAAGTGCACTCTTTATTTCCTTATTTTCTTTTTCTAGCCTTTCATATTTTTTTATAATTTCATCGAGCTTACTTAAAGATGTTGAAAATAGATTAGTATTATCTTCTTGTAAATATTTTCGTGCTTTGTCGATAATTGCTTGATCCATGCCAAGACGTAATGCTACTTCCATACCATATGATTTACCGGGCACACCTAGTCGCATCTTATAAGTTGGCATAAAATTACTTTCATCAAAAATCATTGAAGCGTTATTGACATAAGTTTTGTCTAAAGCATAGGTTTTAACACCGATAAAATGTGAAGAAATAACTCCGAATGCTTGCTTAAAATGAATAAAATCAATGATTGATTTCGCTAAAGCTTCACCTTCTTGGGGGTCGGTTCCTGTTCCTAATTCGTCAATAATAATTAAGTCTTTTGCTCCCATTTTCTTTGTGCAATCAATAATGTTCCGCATATGAGCAGAAAAGGTCGACAGCGAATCATTTAATGACTGTTGATCGCCAATATCAATTTGTATTCGTTTAAAAAAAGGTAAAGTCGCGGATGGTTGGGCTAAAACCGGTAACCCAGCTTGATGCATAACCGTCAACAAACCAATAGCTTTTAACGCTACAGATTTTCCACCTGCGTTTGGTCCTGAAATGATTAGTATATGCTTCTCTGGATCCAAATAAAAATCATTCGGAACAATGATCTCTTTCGAAATCAAAGGGTGGCGAGCATCTTTTAAAGACAAAATACGTTCATTCGAAATACTTGCCACAACACCATCTTCCTTAATAGCGTATTTTGCTTTAGCCGTCAGAAAGTCTAAATAACCAATAGTGTGATTATTTTTTATAATGTCCTCTTTATGTTGTAAAACAAATTCGGTTAATTTTCGTAAAATTTTGAAAATTTCATCTTGTTCTTCTATTTTTAAAGCCGCAATTTTATTATTTAATTCAACAATAAGTGCCGGCTCGATAAAAACTGTATTTCCCGAATCTGAGGTATCATGTATTATACCTTCAATTTTAAACTTGTAACTATTTTTTACTGGAATAACATAGTGACCATTACGAATTGTAACAGTATTGTCAGTCAAAAATTCTTGATATACTTTTATTAAACTTCGGACTTTTAAAGCCACATCACTTTCCAGATTTAACAATTGCTTTCTGATGTTTTTTAATTCTTTTGAAGCCTCATCATAAATCGTAAAATTGGGGCTAATGATAGCGTGAATTTCTTTTTCAATAAAACTAAGGTCTTTTAACTCACGAATAATTGTGTTTAATTTAGGAAAAGAATCTGCAAAAGGTGAGAATTTCTTACATACTTTTTCCGTTATTAAAGCATCAAAAGCAATCTTTTCCAGGTCATGAATTGCTAACAGACCTGTTTTTAAACCATTATTGATTATTGTTTGAAGATTTGCGGAATTTTCAATGGGCAATTCACCATATCTAAGTATTTGTGACATCATCTCATTTAAACGATCAAGTTCGCGTTGCAAAGCAGTTTGATCTGAAAAAATTTTTATACTAGAAACTAATTGTTTTCCAATATCGCTACGTGTATATTCATTTACTTTTGCTAATACTTGAGCAAATTCCAAAGATTCGTAGATGCTTTGCATTTTTATCACCTTTTATAATTTTACCAAAATCCAGTATTATATGCTAGATGCGATATTTTTCTCATATTTCTATAATTTAGACTAAAATAATTATAAAGTATGGTACACTAATACTGGTGAGTATAGATGCAAAATAATTGTCTTAGCTTTAAAATCGATCAAAAAACCAAAGATAAAATACAAGAATTTTATAAAGATTTTACGTCGGAAATCAATGAAGATTATGTCATATTTAAAGCTAAGTACGAAGATACCACTATTAAAATTTATAAAAATAAAAAAGAAGAATTAAAAGCCACGTTTACCGGTAAAAATGCCTATAATGAAGCTAGTATTTTTAATAGCAATTTTGAAGTTTCAGAAGGCAAAGAACACAAGCACAGTACTTGGCTTGACATACTCGATCAAATCGGTTCTGATGAAGTAGGCGTTGGCGATTTATTCGGACCTACAGTCGTTGTCGCGGTGTTCACTAGTAGTAAAGATATTGAATATCTTGATAAATTGGGAATAAAAGACTCCAAGAAACTAACCGATAACAAAATTGTTGAACTCGCTCCTCTTTTAATAAAAAGGCTTACCTATTCTTCTCTTACCATGACAAACCAAAAACTTAATACGGAACTAGAAAAAGGGCAAAAAAAGCTCGCTTTAGAAGCAAAAATGCATAACCAGGCTCATTTGAATGTGCTTGATAGGATTCAAAAATATGTCCCCATTTACATTGATCAGTTTCTTTCTGCACAAACCTATATTTCTTATCTTCATGATGTGACTATCGCTCCAAATATATATTTTAAGTGTCACGGCGAATCATCTTATCCTTCGGTGGCCGCTGCTTCAATTATTGCACGATATATCTTCCTACAAAAAATTGCCCAATTAAACAAAAAATATTTCACAAATTTTCCTTTGGGTGCAGGAAAAAAAGTTGATGAATTTTTAGTTGAGTTTATGAAAACACATGAATTACCTGAAGTAAAAGATCTAGTTAAGGCACATTTTAAGAATTTTAAAGATTTAAATAATTAAAATTAAATTTATGGAAAACACCAATCTCGGTAGCTATTATTCCAAACTATCTAATACATTTTTAAAGTCATCAGGAAGTGGAGCGTTAAATTCCATTTTCTTTTTCGTTTTCGGATGAATAAGAATTAATTTATAAGCATGAAGCAATTGCCCTTTATTAAAAATCATATGACTACGGGGTCCATAAATTGGATCTCCTTCAATCGGATAGCCAATATAATTCATATGAACACGAATTTGATGTGTTCGTCCTGTTTCTAAGACACATTTTACTAAAGTATATTGATTAAATCTCTTTACTACATGAAAATTTGTAATTGCCTCTTTCCCATTTCTTGTGTCCACCGCCATTTTTTGCCGATTGTACTTATCGCGTCCGATTGGAGCAATAATTCTCCCGTTGTCTTCTTTAATTACCCCTTTAACAAGAGCTAAGTATTCGCGATGAAGAGTATGGTCTGCTAATTGACGAGCCAAAAACTCATGAGCATCATCGTTTTTTGCAACTACTAAAAGTCCCGTCGTGTCCTTATCAATACGATGAACAATGCCCGGTCTTTTTATACCATTTATACCTGATAAATCTTGGCAATGATGGAGTAGAGCGTTAACCAATGTACCATCTTCATGTCCATTACTGGGATGCACAACAAAATCACGTGCTTTATTAATGACAATAATATCTTCATCTTCGTAAATAATATCTAAAGGAATATTTTGCGGAGCATTAGTGGCCTCCTTTGCTTCTTCTATTTCAATCTCTATTTCGTCATTTTCTCTTACTTTATAGGAAGCTTTGGCACTTTTTTTATTCACTAAGATTTTTTCGTTCTCAATCAGTCGCATAATAAATTCCCGAGAATATTCCTTTAAAGTTATCACTAAAACTTTATCGAGTCTTATTCCCCATAAATCACTATTTGTTATTTTGAGAATTTTTTTCATCGCTATTTTTTCCTTTAATTTCATCAATAATGATTTTTATAAAAAGCAGAAATACTCCCACACAAAGAGCGGAATCCGCAATATTAAAAGTCGGAAAGTCCATGAATCCGAGAGAAATAAAATCTATAACACCTTTAGGATAAAACACGCGATCAATCATATTTCCCATACAACCGCCTAAAATGAGAAAAATACAGATTCTCTCATAAACATCGAGTTTTTTATATTTATATATCAAATATACGATAATAGCGATAGAAGCTAAAACAGATATAAGAGCTAAAAGCCAGTGGTGATCGCGAAGAATGGACCAAGCCGCTCCAAGGTTATATGTAACGCGAATATTAATAAATTTATCAGAAAAGATTGCAAGATCTTTTCCTGTTTCACTATATGGTCCTAATGTTTCTTGAAAAACCAATTTCGTAGTTTGATCAATAAGAATAACGACTAGTGTAATCCATATAAAAGATTTTAAAAACCAAATTAATCCGTCTTTGATTTTTATTAATGCTTCTCTCATTATTATTCTCCTAGTGCTTCTTTACAACGGTGGCAAAGATGTACACCTTCAATTTCATTTATTTCATCGACATAATTCCAGCAGCGTTCACATTTATGTCCAGGATGCTTGAGCACTTCTACTTCAGAAGTTTCCAAAACTTTTAACAATTTATCATCAGTAAGTTCAACTTTGGAAACAATAAACAATCTTTCTCTTTCCACATTCGAAAATTTTAAGAAGGCCTTTTTAACATCCTCATTTAAAATATGTAAACGAATAATGGCCTCTTGAGCCGAACCAATCACTCCATTCGCACGTTCTTCTTCCAAAGCTTTTAACACATCACTTCTTAATTTAGAAATTAAGGAATATTCTTTTAAATAAGATACGTCATATTTATGACTGATTTCCGGATATTTTTCTAATTGCACGGATTTTTTATGTTCGCCCGGAATATTTTGATAAACTTCTTCCATCGTAAATGGCAAAATTGGCGTTAATAATTTATTTAAAGTTGTCAAACATTCGTAAATTACGGTTTGCACTTGTAAACGACGTAAGGAATTTTTTGCTTCGCAATACAAAATATCTTTGGTTAAATCAAGATAAAAACTTGATAAATCACTCGACATAAAGTTTGTAATGGCCATGATTGCTCCAGCAAAATCAAATTCATTCATAGCGTTAATTACAGTATTTTTGACATTTTCTAATCTTGCTAAGAGGTATAAATCGACACGCTCAAAATTATTTTGATAATCTTTATGAATATCAAATTTTGATTCCTCTCCATTAGAAAGATTACCTAGTAAAAATTTAAAGGTATTGCGAATTTTACGATATGATTCGGAAACTTGCTTAATAATTGGTTCTCCGATTCTCACATCGCTTTGATAGTCGACATTGCTAACCCAAAGACGTAAAACATCTGCACCGTAAACATTCATAAGCTTCATAGGATCGACGCCATTGCCTTTGGATTTTGACATTTTATCGCCGTTGGCATCTTGAATAAATCCATGAGTTACAACATGTTTATAAGGTGCAACGCCATTTATTGCAGTCGAAATAATTAAACTGGAATTAAACCATCCGCGGTATTGGTCCGATCCTTCTAAATAAAGATCGGCGGGGAATTTTAAATTGCGCTGTTTTAAAACAGAAATGGAACTGGAACCTGAGTCAAACCAAACATCCATAATATCCGTTTCTTTGGTAAATACCCCATTGGGACTATGGGGATTAGTATAACCCTCCGGTAATAAATCTTTAGGTTCTCTTTCAAACCATACATTGGAACCGAATTCTTTTACTAAAGTAATAACATGATCAAATACTTCTTTTTCAATAATTGGAGTCCCATCTTCCGCATAGAAAATTGGAATTGGTACACCCCAAGCTCTTTGACGAGAAATACACCAATCTCCTCGATCTTTGATCATATTTGCAATGCGTAGCTCACCCCATGATGGCGTCCACTTTACTTTCGAAATTTCTTCTAGCAATTTTTCTCTGATTGGATCAATGGAGCAAAACCACTGTGGTGTAGCACGAAAAATTAATGGTTTTTTTGTTCTCCAGTCATGAGGATAGCTATGAACAATTGGCGAATCTTTAATCAATGCTCCAGCATTAGTGAGCATCTCTAATACTTTTTCATTCGCTTCTTCATAAAACATTCCCACTAGTTCTTCGCCGGCTTCCGGCATCATATAACCCTTGGAATCAACTGGGCATAACGGCTCTAGGCCATATTTTTTACCTACGACAAAGTCATCTTCACCATGTCCCGGAGCAGTATGAACACAGCCAGTTCCGGCATCATTAGTAACATGATCACCTAATATAACCAGCGATTCACGCTCGTATAAAGGATGAATACATGTAATATATTCCAAATCTTTACCAAGAAATTCTTTTTCCAACTTACAGGTTTCAAATCCTAATTCGGCACTTAAAGTCTCTTGAAATTCTTTTAAGAAAACAAATTTTCCTTTGTTAGTATTAAATACGCCATAGGTATAATCAGGATTCAAGCAAATCGCCAGATTGGCAGGCATGGTCCAAGGTGTTGTAGTCCAGATAATAAAACTTGTATCTTGATCAAGGAGACCTTTACCATCTTTTACTTTGAAAGCTACAAAAATTGCATGAGATTTGACATCGGCATATTCAATTTCGGCTTCAGCCAGCGCCGATTCACTACTAGGAGACCAATAAACAGGCTTTAATCCTTTAAAAATAAGACCTTTTAAAGCCATCTCTTTAAATACTTCTAATTGCATTGCTTCATAATCGTGAGTAAGTGTCATATAACGATGGTCAAAATCACCGACGACACCCAAGCGTTTGATTTGTGCCATTTGGCGATGTACTTGTTCATGAGCATACTCTTCACATTTTTGACGAAATTCTGGAAGCGGTGTTGTCTTACGATTGACACCTTTTTTTGTGATAACATTTTCGATAGGCAAGCCATGCGTATCCCAACCCGGAATAAATGGCGTATAATATCCTTCCATGGTCTTTAAACGCACGATAAAATCTTTTAGAACTTTATTAAGCATATGTCCACAATGCATATCCCCATTTGCGTATGGTGGACCATCGTGTAACATGTACTCCTCTTTTCCTTTGTTGTTCTCAAGCATTAAATTATATAAGTCGATTTCTTGCCAATAATTTAAAAAATTAGGTTCTTTAACTGGTAAATTACCTCGCATTTCAAAATCGGTTTTTGGCATCAATAATGACTTTTTTACTTCCATAATTTTTCCTCCTAAAAAAATAAAAACGCCCTTCCTTAAGGACGTAAATTACGCGGTACCACCTTAATTGTTTCTAAATATAGAAACCCCTTCTTAATCTTAACGCGATTAACGTTTTATTCTACATATCGAACAAACTCTCAAAAGTGATATATCTTAAACTCTTATTAATGACCTTGCACCGTCTGTCATCTCGCTAAAACAGTTATTTTAAGATACACGTCTTTATCAACGATTTACTTAAATATTATTAAATAATATTTGCGCCTTGTCAAGAATAGAAAAAATTAAGTATGCCACTTTATAAAAAATTATCTTAATTAACCATAAATCATTCATCGCTTACGGTAAAAATATAAATATTTTCTTCTAATTTTTCGCGTTTTCCATTTAAAGAATACGTAACACCACTTAAAAAATCCACAACGCGATATTTGTCTTTCGTTCCAAGATTGGAAAGATTTACGATTACGCTCTGCTTGACAAATAAATTTTTAGCAATACCTTCAATTTCATAATATGAGGTCACATTATAAACAATAGGAGCCAGATGTTTAATTTTTATTATTTCTTTATCTTTTTTATTCGTGCTTAAAGTATCACTATCGCCTGTATTTGGTAATAGCTTATCTTTGATAAATGTTCTGATCGACATAAAAACCTCCCTAAAAGTAATTTTTTAAGGTTTTTAAAGCGTTTTTCTCAAGGCGCGATACTTGAGCTTGCGAAATATCAAATTCCTCTGCAATTTCAAATTGCGTAAGCCCATCATAATATCGTTTCTTAATAATCTGCTTTTCAATATCATTTAAATGATTCATTCCCTCCATAAGAGAGAGATGATTGACTAATTTAGTTTGCGAATTGGGATCGCTGGCGATTGTGTCCGCTAATTCTAATGATTCATCAAAGTCATTAAAAAGTGGTTCAGAGAGAGAAGACACGGTATTAATTGCATCTAAAGCTTCGTTTACTTCATAAGGCGTTACATGCAGGATCTTTGCGATTTCTTCATGTGTTGGTTCTTTCTGATACTTTGCTAGGTAATCTTCTTTAATTTTCATTGCTTGATACGCTCGATCTTTTATCTGACGCGATACACGTAAAAACGAATTGTCCCGAAGATATCTTTTAATTTCACCAAGAATCATCGGTACCGCATATGTGGAAAATTTCACCTCTTGTGTCAGATCAAAATTATCAATCGCTTTAATTAATCCAATAACACCAATCTGAAATATATCGTCGAGATTATCTGTGCGATGTGTAAATTTATTCACTAACGATAATACAAGTTTTAAATTTCCATATATCAGCTCATCCTTAGCTGCTTTATCACCTTTTTGATACTTGCTTATAAGCTCGCGTGTTTTTTCGGATGAAAGCGCCACTAATTTGCCCGTGTCTACTCCCGTAAGAACAACTTTATTGACAGCCACGTATTTGACACCTCAAAATTAGTGTGCCAAATGTTTAATATTTTAAACCTACTTTTAATTTTTTTAAAATTTTCTTTTCTAAACGCGATATGTAGCTTTGCGAAATACCCAGAAAAGTTGCCACTTCCTTTTGCGTCAGTTCTTCTTGTCCGTCTAAACCAAACCGCAAAGAGAGAATTTGTCGTTCCCTTGGTCTTAATTTTGCTATTTCTTCGCGCAATGAATTTTTTGTTTCTTCATCATACATACTGGTCACAACTTCATTTTCATCAGTGGCCAATATGTCAGAAATTAATAATTCATTACCTTCTTTATCTCGATTAAGTGGTTCATCAAGACTTACCTCGCTTTTCATGCGTGACTTTTTTCTTAAAAACATTAAAATCTCGTTATCAATACACCGTGAAGCATAAGTAGCCAGTTTAATATTTTTGTCCGCTTTAAAAGTAGAAATTGCTTTAATAAGCCCCAAAGTTCCAATCGAAATTAAGTCTTCCAAATTATATAGATTTGATTCATATCGTTTCGCAACATATACCACTAAACGTAAATTATGTTCGATTAAAGTATTGCGAGCAGCAATTGAACCAAGTTTATATTCGCTAAGGGCTAATTCCTCTTCATCTTTATTTAAAGGCGGAAGTAAATTCTCTGAACCATTAATGTAGTAGGTAGAATTATTAATGTGAAAAATTCTTTTCAAGTAATTAATTATTCTTCCAAATAGCATAATCACACTCCCAAATAGACATTTAACAAACACTCACATCCATTGAAACTATTTTCATTACCCACTAATGCGACATAAACCAAGCTTTCCTTTTTCTCGTTGATTATTACGGAAGCAGGATACAATTTTGTCGAATTATAACCATTGACTGTTTGATATTCAATAATTTCAAATTTCTTCGGTAATTCAAATGGAAATGATGATCTTTTAAAAAATATTACCGGCAACCCCTTATACTTTAAGGTATTACCAGTGTCATAATACCCTTTAACTCGTGCATGTTTCCCTTCGAAATTAAGTATTAAATTTAAAGAATAGTTACCTAAATGATACATCTTATCAACAAGATAAGTTACTATTCTTAATATCAAAAAAGAAACAGGTATTGTAATTAAGGAAATCAATCCTTTGACATCTAAAAAAACCAGTGAGAAATTCACAAATGTCGTATATGGTGATATTAAACTCATTATGAACGCTAGATAATAGTAGCTAAATAAATATTCTAAAAGAGGTGTGAGAAACTTTTTCTTGAAAAACAGAATAAATATAATGCTCGTCAAAACTACAATTAGAATTAATGCTATCCACTTGTTAATATATAACGTCAAGATAAGTGGAATCTCAATAATGATGAATTTGATTTTACCTTTCATTTTTAAACGACTAACATCTACGACATTAATAAAAGATAGAGAAAAAATCATCAATAAGATATGACTGATAATACTAAGATCTAAATAAAAACTCATTAATATCACCATCAATATTATTAACGAATGATAGCATACATTTTGTCGAAGTATAAACAAAATAAAAGTATTTGCATAAATGCAAATACTGATTATTTAATCTTCATGATTTAAAAAACTTGAAATTAACGAATTGTGTCCTTCTTTAGTCTCATTTGGTGCTTTTTCTTCATCATTACTATCTTCCTTGACAATATTGGTATCGTAACTTGGAATAGCTGTAAAATCAAATTCTTCCGCAAAGTCTGTAGCGATAACACTCACCAGAATTACATCTTCTAACAAATTATTAATCGTCACCCCGAACTTGATATCCAAATCTTCACCAGTAGCGTCAATGATTCGATTTACCGCATCTCGTGTTTCAATAAGAGAAACCTTCGAACCACACGTAATCGAAACAATTGCCCGTCTTGCTCCGTTGATTGATGCTTCCAGTAAGGGGCAAGCCATGGCGCTAGTGGCAGCATCGATTGCCTTATTTGGTCCTTCACCCTGACCTAAGCCAATCAAAGCAATGCCGGAATTTTCTAATGTTTTACGTAAATCAGCAAAATCAAGATTGATAACTCCCGGCATTATGATTAAGTCGGTAATAGTTTTGACTGACTTTGCCAATACATTATCCGCTTCTTTAAAAGCATCAGACATACTGGAATTTCCATTCATTGCCAGCAACTTATCATTGGACACGACAATTAAGCTATCGACCTCCGCCTTAAGTTCATTTAAGCCGATAATTGATTGTTCTATTCTTTTTTTACCCTCAAATCCAAAAGGTCTGGTTACAATAGCCAAAGTAAGTTTTCCCAGCGATTTAGCAATACGTGCAACAACCGGAGATGCACCTGTTCCTGTTCCGCCTCCCATACCTGCGGCAATGAAAATCATATCGTAATTCTGAATAATTTCTTTAATTTGATCTTCTTGAGCTTCAGCGGTTGCCTTTCCCACTTTCGGATCACCACCTGCGCCAAGACCAGTGCCAAGAGTTAATTTTTTATCTGTCTTAGAACTGGCTAAGGCTTGATTATCCGTATTCATAACATAGAAATCCACATCTTCAAAATTTTGATCAATCATGCGATTTACGGCATTACATCCTGCACCGCCAATACCGATTATTAAAATTTTAGCCGCTGAATTAATTGTTTCAACATCACTCATATTTTTACCTCCTATAAGTTATCTTCCGTTTCTGAATATTTTGTTTTCTTAGGACTGTCTCTTGTCAAAAGCGGTGGTGCCTCATGATTTATACTTTCATTCACAATATTTGAAGTAACTTTTATTCCACCTAAAACATTGATAAATGTCATATTTCGCGCGCCCAAAGTCTTTATCATCGGAAAGATAACTTTCCGATCTTCGATTTTCTTAATCATAAAATCTTTAAGACCGATCAGGCGACTACCTCCCCCGACAAATACAACAGGCAATTTATTAAAAGTATCATCTTCCGATAGTAATTTTATTGCTCTTGTAATGTCTTTTAGTAAATGATTGAGTTCATTCTCAATTATCGGATTTAAATCTTTGACAGTCAGTTTGGCATTAGGATTGTTGTCACTTGTAGCAATTGTGGCGACAAAATCGTATTTCAAAGGATCCAATCCGTAAGTCTTCTTTAGCTCTTCGGCCTTCTCATAAGTTAGCCCTAAACGGGTTTGGAGTTCCACGGTTATGGTATCTCCCCCGATATCCGTGTGAAATGATTTAAATGGTTCCCCATTAGAAATGGTGGTAACAGTCGTAGTTTTAGCACCTATATTGACGAGAAAATATTCTTCTCCAATCTCTTTATAAGATGTAAGCATTTGCGCAATACCATAAGGTGCCGCCACTAATGACTTCACTTTTAATCCGATATTTTCTACTAAACGGCGATAGTTTTTCACAATTTTTACCGGTAAAGTATGCACATTGGCCTTTAAATTAAGCATTGTGGTCTCTTCTCCAATAGGAGGATTAGAAAATTCTCGATTATTGTCCAAGATATATAATATCGGTAAAACATCGATTACCTCATTCGGAGTCGGATATTTATCTTTAAAGACCGTCGCAATGACATTTCTGATATCTGTCTCGGAGATTTTATTGTTAGGAGATAAAACCGGAGTCATCCGAGTATTGCCAAATACTTCTAGTCCAATAGCCGGTAAAACGAGTGTTACTTCATTAATATCAAATTTTAAGGTATTTTCAGCTTCAAGAACTATTTCACGAATAGTCTTAGAAACACTATCTTCATCGCACACATTATGATCGATAATCGCACTATGTGGCAAACTTTTCGCACTAGCAAATTGCACAATTACTTCGCGTTCAAATTTATAACCTACTACTAGTTTAATTGCACTAGCGCCAATTTCTATAACTGTTACAACATCATTCATCGGTTTAACTCCTTTCAACTAAACTTTGTACTTTATATGTCGATCCATCAAAATAACATATCGCATTGTAAACTTCTTTCTCTAATTCATTAACCGCTCTTTTACTAAAAGAGCTATAACTATCTAAAGCACTGAGTATGACATCTTGGCAATCTTTTAGTGTCTCAGCCACAATCGATTTCTGTATTTGCAAACGAAATAAATCATCCTTAATCGTAAAATACAGCCCAAAATATTTCTCTTCATTTCTGCCATCTAAACTTACCAAATGTTCATCAAAATATACTACTTTGTTAAAAAGATTCTTATCTAAACTTTTCAAACTATTGAGAAACATCATTGAATCTTTTGAGTATTTAAAATCAAGGAAAGCGGGAAGATGAATATTCTCTGGTATATGATAATCGTTATGCAATTGTTGGTAATTGGAAAGTAAGGCACCATTTGAAAGAAGGATATCATTTCCACTTTTCGCTAAAGGAGCAACTTCATCAATATAAACATTTAAATAAGTCATATGCCACTCCACCTTAGATGAAGCTACAAATGAGGAAGAATTTAATCGTTCCATTATTTCTTGCTTATGGTAGCGTAAAAGGCTATCCTCGGTAGTTAAATTAGCAAGTTCCAAGACATTTTCGGATGTTAAATAAAAGTTACCAGAAAGTTGGTTTATTTTTACTTTATTAAGGGGTGAAACTATGTAAATCAAAATTAAAGCAAGGGAAAATAGCGAAAAAAAAGAACGAACCAGGACTTTTATGAAACTCTTCTTCGTGGATTTGTTAATTTTTTCTTTAAAATTGGCAACATCCACTAAGATTTGATCATCTTCAAAGTCGTTCATTCTCTCACCACCTAAGTATTATTATCTCTAAATCCGGCAAATACTTAAGTTTATTATAAACAAGAGTTCTTAATATAACAAGTATATTAAGAAAGTTTTTTTGCGTAGAATTTGTGACATTTAGTATAAAATTTGCATGTATTTCTGATATTTTTAGTCCATTTTGTGCGAAACCTTTTAAAGATAATTCATCTAATATTTTAGCAATTTTTATTTCATCTTTATTTTTAAAAGTTGATCCCAACGTAAAAGCATTAATGGGTTGTGTTTTAGCACGCATTTCGGCATTTGCTTTAGCTCTTACTAGTATTTCTTCTTTATTTCCCTTAATTTTAGCAAAATATGCTTCGAGTATTATCGCTTTTTTTTGTTTAAAGCTTGAGCTTCGATACGAGAAATCCAATTGATCGCGGGATAAGATCTTTATTTTACCATTCTCAAACACCTTTACATAGGAGAGATAGGTTGATATTTCATCACCAAAAGCGCCAGCGTTATTACAGATTGCTCCACCAACGCTTCCCGGTATGGAGATAAGTCCACTGAAACCTTTATAACCTTTGCTGGCCATAAATGCGGCAAGTTTTTTTAAGGAAGTTCCGGCACCAACTCTTACGTATTTCTTTGTTTCTTGCAGAACATCGATATTTAATTTTACCAGACATTCACGCATGAAGATATCCGGAAACAAAATTTTACTACAACCACCAATTACGTAATAGTCATAGTTCTTATTTTTTATAATTTTAAAAACTTCTTTTATGCCTTGTATATTGTTAACAACATAGAAATATTTAATTATACCTCCTATTTTAACAGAGGATATGTTACGGGTATCAAAATTTTCAAAAATCTCATAATTACTCATTTGTCATTACCTTTAAAATAGTTTGAGAGACATTTTCTTTCTTAAATTTCTTAAGATTATGTTTAATGTCTAAATATTTTGAATAATCCCGTGAAAGCATTTCTATTTCTTGATACAACACCTCGCTTGTGCAGTCCTTTTCTTCGATTAAAACAGCAGCGTTATTTTTGGCAAGTTCATGAGCATTTTCATATTGGTGATTATGCTTAACATTCGGGGATGGAATTAATATACTCGGCAGATTAAAAGCGATAACTTCTGCGATTGATGTCGCTCCTGCTCGCATAATAACTAAGTCCATATCACGCATTAAGGCAATCATATCTTTCTGATATGCTAAAATATTTACATTATTTTTACTAAACGGAAGAAAATCTTTATATTCCTTCTCACCGGTTATGACATAAAGATTTATTTTTTTAGAATAGTTTTTCATTAATAGACCCTTAATGATTTTATTTAAACTGCTACTTGAAAGACTTCCGGCGAAAAATAAAATATTGAAGCCAAGATGGTCTTTTTTATTGATAATTACATCATCCATACGGGGATTACCTACATATATCATTTTAGGATTTTCTTTAACTGTTGAAGAAAAACTAACAAAAATTTTTTTAGCACGAAATCTGGCAAATTTGTTTGCGTCACCAAGGTTTAGATTTTGTTCATGCAAATATAACGGCTTATGAAATTTAAAAGAAATTAACAAACCGATAAAGGAAACGAAACCTCCAAAACAAAGAATCGCATCAACTTTTTCTAAAATATCTTTATTGCGTTTGAGTTCTCTTTTCAGTTTAAAAAACTCTACTGGATTTTTTAAGTAACTTTTTAATTGGTTTTTAACATCCAAATAGGGAGAGTCTTCACTGACAAGTTTTCTTTCAAAGCCATTTTTTATCGTTAAATAGGTAAAGGTATGATTACTGCTATTTTTCATAAAACTTATCGCCGGATAGACATGGCCTCCACTGCCGGATGCTAATATTAAAATATGCATAAATAACCTCTACTTTCTTGATGCAATTAAACCTAATGAACACAAACAAACTGACAAAGAAGAGCCACCATAACTTATTAAGGGAAGCGTAATTCCCGTAACCGGTAACAGGGACACCACAACACCCAAATTTATGATTACTTGTACCATAATAAGACCTAAAAGACCGGTGATAAGTAGCGCATCAAACTCCCGATCTTGATTTAAGGCCAATTTAAAGCCAAAGATAAACAATAAGGCAAAAGCTATGAGAATAATTATTCCTCCGACGAGTCCAAATTCTTCTACAATGATGGCAAAAATAAAATCTGTTTGAGGTTCTGGCAAATAAAAATGTTTTTGGTATGAAGCAAAAAGACCATTACCCAGCAATGCTCCTGGCCCTATCGCATAAAGACTTTGAATAATCTGGAAGCCACTGCCAAGTGGATCACTCCAGGGATTAATGAAAGCCGTAATTCTTTGGAAGCGATAAGGGGCCATAATAATTAAGGCTACAATCATCAAGACGCCGACGCCACCCATCATCACAAAATACTTTGTCGGCAATTTTGTAATAAACATCATTAACACTAGCGATGATAAAATAACAATTGCAGTTCCAAAATCAGGTTGTAGCATTATTAATACAAAGCCAATAACCATCATGAGTAAAAGAGACAAAAAGCCTTTCAAACGCTTTGTTTCATTAAAATGAGTAGAAATATACTTTGCCGCATAAATAACAATTGCTATTTTAAAAAGTTCCGATGGTTGCACTGCAAATGGACCGATACCAAACCAAGATCTTGAACCATTCCTTTCAATGCCTAGACCCGGTATCAAAACTAATCCAAGTAAAACTAGTGAAACAATCATAATTTTCGTGGCATTTTTATATAAAAAATCACTAGATATTTTGGTCATAATGAAAAAGCCAATTCCTCCTAAGAGGGCAAAGAGGCTTTGTCTTTTCAAATAGTAAAAGGAATCATTAAATTTTGCTAAAGCCCAAACACTCGAGGCACTATATACCATAAAGACGCCAAAAACAACAAGTAAAAAAGTTATAAAAGTGATGTATAGCGAATATCGTTTATTTTGATACATATGGATACTCCTTAGTGAAGTCCTCAAATTCCTTTGATCTTTCCAGATAATTTTGATATTGATCTAAAGAAGAACAGGCTGGTGAAAATAAGATTACTTTATTATCTAAGTTTTGGGTTTTTAAAAATTCCAATAAATTTCCAAGGGTTATAAATACTTTACCACGCTTCAATTTGGATTTTAGATACTCGCCATCTCTACCATAAAGTAAAATTATATCGTTCTTTTTGAATTTTATATTTTCGATACCTTCGCTTTTATATATTCCGCCTATTATGATAATTCTTTTTTTGCGCTTAAATAATATTAGGGCGTTATTTAGTGCATCGACAGTGGTAGATTTTCCATCATTAATGAAAATAGTGTTTGAAATTTTAATTATTTCTTGACGATATTTAACACCCGAAAAGTTTTTTAAAGCTGCAAGATAATTTTTATTAAAACCATACATTAAAGTGACGGCTAAAAGCGCATAATTTATATCCTCGAGGATATAACTGCTTTTATTTTTTAAATCTTTTTTATTTAAAATTTCTTGTCCTACATAAAACAATTTGTTCCGCTTAACATAGATAATCTTGTTATCGTGGATATTAATTACATTATTTCGATACTCCTTAAAATACTCATAACTATTAGTGAGCAATATCTGATTTTTAATATTTTGCAATAATTTTTTCTTTGAAGCAAAATAGTAATTATAATTAGGGACATGATCAAGATGATTTGGCGTTATATTCGTAATAATTGCTAAATTGAAATTAAAATCTTTAATATTTTCTAACTGAAAACTTGAAAGTTCTAAAACGACCACACTTCTTTCTTCAATATTTTTAACCATACTGATTAAAGGAGTCCCGATATTGCCTAATAAATAATATTTTTTCTTAATACTGTTTAAAAGTTCCCCTATTAGAGTAACCACCGTGGTCTTACCATTACTACCAGTAACAGCAATAATATCAACATTTTTTTCTTTTAAATATCGGTATCCTAACTCAATTTCGGAAATTACTTCTTTCGATAACAAATTTATAAGGGCAAACATTTCACTTTGAATATTAAAACCCGGACTTCGAATGGTTAAATCAAATAATGGTAATGTATTTAAAAGCTCATCTTCACTTATTTGTCTGACGTTCTTTAATGTTTTTTTGTCAAATACAAAGACCTCATACTCATCTTTTAAAAAATTCAAACAAGCCGCCCCTGTAATGCCATAGCCCAGTATTAATGCCTTCTTCATAATATACCTCCCACAATCATCGATAGAAATGCAAATATAAAGCCTAAAAGATAAAACATATTCACAACTTGATATTCCTTCATGCCAAGTGACTCGAAATGATGGTGAAGAGGAGCCATCCGAAAAATACGTTTATGGGTTAATTTAAAGTACCCGACTTGGAGGATTACGGATATCGTCTCGATAATAAAAATGCCTCCGCTTATGACCAATAAATATTCAGATTCCAGTAAAAAAGCAAGCAAGGCCAATAAGGCTCCATTTGCAAGACTTCCCGAATCGCCCATAAATATTTTTGCCGGATGAGCGTTATGTATTAAGAAGCCGATATTCGCACCGATAATACTTGTGATTAATATGCTTATGGCATAATTATTACTTTTTAAAGAAACTAATAAAAATGGTAAATAACTTAAAATTATTAAACCACCTGCTAACCCATCTAAACCATCCGCCATATTTACAGCATTTGCACTACCAACAATCATAAAAACAATTAAAAATATAAAAAATGGTCCTAAATACACATAGTCATTGGGCAAATGAATATGCCACATACTTTGCTGATTAAAATTTAAGAAAACGAGTGCAAGCATAGTAAACATTATCTCTAAAGTGAAGCGTAAGCCTGCACTTAAACCTTTGGAATTTTTATATCTGATTTTAATATAATCATCAAAGAAGCCAATGAGAAAGAAACTAAACATCAAAGCCAAAATTATAAGTATTTTAACATTTAAAAAAGAAAAATTTAGCAAAGTGGTAAAAAGAATTGCCAACACTATTCCCACTCCTCCCATTGTGGGAGTACCTTTTTTTATAAAATGTGTAGAAACAATATCATCGCGTATTGCTTGTCCTAAATGTCGCTCGGTTTCCTTTTTTATTATTTTCTTATTAATAAAGAAAGAGAGAGCAATACTTAAAAAAAACGTCACAATTATGCGCAGGAAAACTTCATAATTTATAACCATTTTTTAACCTCCTCATAATCGGAAAAGTGATACTTTTTGTCTCCGATAATTTGATAGTTTTCATGACCTTTACCGATAATTGCCAGTGTATCTTCTTTTTTTAACCTTCGTATTCCTTCTTTTATTGCTAAGTGCCGATCTAAAATTACAGTCACTTTTTTTTCATTAACAAGATGGATATCATTTATAATATCTACTTCATTTTCTTTACGTGGGTTATCATTCGTAAGTATTATTTCATCCCCATATTTTAACGCTAACTGGCCATAAATTTTTCGCTTTGATTTATCGCGATCTCCTCCGGCCCCAAATATTATAATTAACCGTCCGGTAATTAGACTTTTTAGTTCTTTTAATGCCAATTCAAATGCTTTGCTTGTATGCGCATAATCCACGACGATATTGGGTGCAAAATTGATAATATCCATTCGGCCTTTTATTGGTTTAATTTCGGATATCAAAGCATAGTCAATTCTTTTTTTCATTACTTTCAAAAGGGTTAAAACACTAAGTAAATTTTCCATGTTAAATTCCCCAATTAAATTGGTTTTAACATAACGATTATCATATTTAAAAACGGTTCCTTGCAATGTGTGCTTTATGATAATCTCTTTAGCAAATTTAAAAGGGACACTATTGCTTTTGCATTTCAAAATTTTGATTCCGAATTTATCGTTAGCGTTTACGATAGCTGGCGCTTCACTGTTTAAGACAAAATTAATCTTTGTATTCTGATAATCTTCTAACGTTTTATGATAATCAAGGTGATCTTTGGTTAAATTCAAAAATATCAAATAACTAAATGTCAAGCCTTCCACCCTTTTTTCTTTTATGCCAATTGAGGAAACTTCTAGAATGACAAAGTTATATTTTTGTCGACGTGCATAAACAAGATCATTTATTAATTCAATTGCATTTGGCGTAGTATTCTCACTGATTACGGAATCAGGAAGGCCTTGTATGGTCGTAATAAGCAAGGATTTCTTTAAAAGCATATGCAAAATGTTTGCCGTACTTGTTTTGCCATTGGTACCGACAATTCCAATTAACTGGGGATGATTTTTATTTAAATGGTAAAAATATATAGCAAATTCAGCGATTTTTTCTTTTAAATTCGGAATATAAACTACGTTTGGTCTTTCGACATTAGAAATTATTAATAACGGCTCAATTGCCAAATCATTGATGTATTCAATTCCTTTATCGATGGCTATAAAGATTGCTTTGGGTTTCATCTTTCTGGAGTCGGATACTAAGTACTTTGCCACTCTCTGATCACTGTTTTTAATATTAAAAAATTCTAAGCATTTCGATATTTTCATACTATTCACCTAGCATTATCATAATTGTCGATCCTTCTTTTAAAAGTTCCCCTTCTTTTGGTAATTGATCGATGACTTTATTTCCTTCACCAAAATAGGCAAATTTAAAATACTTGGATTTTACTTTATTTTTCTCTAATCCAATATAATTTTCTACTTCATATGATTTCACATCATCCCAATTATATTCACGATTAATCGGTGATTCCCTTTTTTCTACTTTTAAAATTGGCAACACTTCTCTTAGGATACTTCCCATAATCGGACCAACGGTCGTACCTCCATATTGAATAGTATTTTTTGGCTCTCGCATCGCAAAATATATTACCACTTTAGGATCATCCATGGGTGCTGCGGCAATAAAACTTAAGACATAGCGACCATCTTGATAAACGCCATTTTCCGCAATTTGAGCAGTACCTGTTTTACCACCCACTCGATAACCATCTACATATGCTTTTCTTCCTGAGCCAAGGGCCACTACACATTCAAGTGCGCGGCGCATTTTATCGCTGGCTTCTTTACTGATAACTTGACGTTTAGGAGTACTAGGAAAAGTATAAACAATCTCGTTAGTTTGACTTGTATAAATTGATTTGGCAATATGTGGTGTATATAAATAACCGCCATTTATTGTCGCAGAAAACATGGTGGCAAGTTGGATGGCCGTTAAGGATACGCCCTGACCAAAACTGCTCGTCGCTTGTTCCAGTGGACCATACTTATCGTAGCTAAACATTATGCCCTTATTTTCACCGCTTATATCTACACCGGTTTTCTCTCCAACTCCAAATTTTTTGTAATAAGCATATAGGCGATCTTTACCCAAACGTCGAGAAATTTCAACAAATCCCGGATTGGAAGAATTTTGCAAAACTTCTAAAAAGGTTTGAAGTCCATGTCCGCCTTTTTTCCAGGATTTAATGCGAACTCCGGCAACTATTTCATAACCTTTGTCATAGTAATAGTCATTATCCATATCGATAACTCCGGCATCTAGAGCTGAGGCAAAAGTTATGGCCTTAAAAGTCGATCCGGGCTCAAAGGATGAAAAGACCGCTAAAGTGCGATTATACACCTCTTGGTCATAATCTTGATAATTATTATTATTGTAAGTCGGTCGGTTGCCAATACCCAAAATTTCCCCATTATTTGGATCAATTGCCAGAGCAATAATTTCTTTAGGATTATATTTAATCCATGCGTTACTCATCTCACGCTCTAAGACATTCTGTATCTCGATGTCCAAGGTTAAATTTAAATTTAAGCCATCTAGTGGTGCAACAATGCGGGAAGATTTATTTTCAAAAAGGCCACCCTTAGCATCAGTTAAGTAATTTAGTGTTCCATCCACGCCAGTTAAATATTTATCATAATAACTTTCAATACCGGCCAAGCCTTGATTATCAATGCCAACAAAGCCAAGTAGGGATGCCATAGATTCACCATAGGGATAAAATCTTTCATTGTCATTTATTAAATAAACACCTTCTAGATGCAAATCATTTATTTTACTGGCCTCGGCTAATGAAATTCTTCTCCCCTCAGGATGTAGACGAATAATAGAAGCTTTCTTAGAAATTTTTTCATAAATTACTTCTTCTTTTGTATCTAAAATGGGGGCGATTAACCGAGCGGCATTTTCTTTATCCACCACTTGAAATGGGATAACCGCAACCGAATAAGTGGGGTTATTAATGGCTAAAGCATTATTGTTGCGATCTAAAATCAAACCGCGCGGAGCCACAAGTGGGAATGAGCGTTCCCACAAATCATTGGCTTTAGCTTCTAAAATTTCATTTCTGATAATTGTTTCATAACTCAACTTTGTTCCTACAAGTACTAGGGCGACAATACTTAATACTTCGATAATTTTTATTTTTTTAAAAGAGATAGCCTCAATCATATAATCACCAATAAAACCTATGATGATGAATGCATAAATATTAAAAAAACCATCTTGACGATGGTTATTATTTCTTTAAGATAAGGGCATGTCGAGAGCGGGCATTATGCGCAATTGAAGTGTCATGTGCCATGAGCAATTCATCTTGTTCAGCTTTCAAAGCCACAATTTCCGTTACGATAGTTTGCTCACGTGAATCCAAAACTAAATTAATCGGTACAAATGATATAAACGACAAGCACAAAAAGCTAAGAGATACTTTTTTTATCTTATTACAAAAACTATCAAATTTTGTGTCTGTTTTTTTAGTTAATTTATCTTTCATCGTTTTCAGTCCTTTCAATTACTCTTAATTTTGCACTTTGCGCACGGGGATTATTTTGTACTTCTTCCGCACTAGGGATAATCACCTGATGGTTTACTAAGCGATATTTTGGCTTTCGAACTTCACTTGGTAGTAAGATTGGGCCATGTCTTGTTCCCTCTATCTCACTGACGCTTTTAAAAGCTTTTTTTACCATTCGATCTTCCAAAGAATGAAATGTAATTATGGCTAACCGTCCGTTTATTGCTAATAATTCCAGCGCATCTTTAAGAGTATTATTTAAATAATCCAATTCATGATTTGTCTCGATACGCAAGGCTTGAAATGCTTGTTTGGCCGGATGCCCTTTTTTGGCTAATTCTTTATAGGGTAAACTTTTTTTAATAATATCAACGAGTTCGAAAGTTGTATTTATTGTTTTTGTTTCCCTCTCTTTTATGATGCTTTTAGCAATATTGTAGGCATATTTTTCTTCGCCATAATCTCTAAATATTCTTACTAATTTTTCTAAAGAATAATTGTTAACAATATAATGGGCATCAAGATTGTTATTTTGATCCATACGCATATCTAATCTTGCGTCATAGCGATAAGAAAAGCCTCGTTCACCATCATCGAATTGGGGCGAAGATACACCCAAATCCATTAGAATACCTGCGACTTTTTTTACACCAAATTCATTTAATTTTTCTTTAACATTAACAAAATTTGCATGAATTAAAGTAAAATTATCAGCAATAGATTTCAATAATGGCCTAGATTCTTGGATAGCCTTGATATCTTGATCAAAGGCATATAAATGACCAAGTGGGATTCTTTTTAAAATTTCGCTGGCATGACCACCTCTTCCTAAAGTGCAATCGACATATAATCCATTTTCTTTAATGTTGAGATTTTCAATTACTTCATTCAACATTACAGGAATATGCTTTTCCATAAATTATTCTACCTTTGGTAAAGAATTGGCCTTTTCTTCATAAAGTTTCTCTTTTTCACTGAGATAACTCTTCCAAGATTCCAAATCCCATATTTCAAAGTGATCAAGCATTCCGACAATCATAACCTTCTTACCAATTTTATAATCCCTTAAAACCTTTTTCGGAAGTAAGATTCTAAATGCCTCGTCAACTTCCAAATCTACAACACTACTTACTTCGATTCTCATACAATCACGAGAATCCATTTGATTAAATGGGAGTTTTTCTAGTTCATTCATCTTATTTTGAAAGTCTTGTTGTTTAAACACACTTATACATCCGTCATAGCCTTTCATAATGAAAAGCACTGTCCCAACTTCATCTTTCATTTTCGAAGGAATAGTTAGCCGACCTTTTGCATCTAAAGTGTGTTGATAACTACCAAAAAACATACACTTTCTCCCACTTTCTACCACAATTATATATAATAATTATAAAAGTGTAAAGTTAATTTTTAGGAAATAATAAAAAAAAGAGCACTCTATTGAATGCTCC
>CANQQL010000004.1 GCA_947625975.1 uncultured Bacilli bacterium | reverse complement strand
TTTATATTTGCAACTCTTCTTTGAGTCCTTTTTTTACTTTTCTCATTAAAATACAATTTCCTAGTTAATAAAAAAAGTAAATGCCACAATCAAGTAGTAAAGTAGCATTTACTATTACAAAATCATTCTGCAAACTTCCTTCTATTACGGCATTATTAATGCCATTTAGTATGCTATTTAAATTATTTTATTAATAAGAAAAATACATTTAATCAAAAATACGTATTTTTTGAAAAATATTTTTCCATCTATTTACCCTAATTTCACCTCCTTCTAGAGATAGGTGCATACTATCATTTTTTCTAAATAAAATACCATCCATTATATTATCTTTTAATGGCTCTAATTCTTCAAATGGTATTGTGTTTAAAACAAACTCTTCATATTGATCAAATTGTATTATATCATCATCTTTTACAGAATTTTTATTATAAGTACTCCATATGATTCTTACATGATCTTTAGGAAATAAAAATTTGTCTATTATTTCTTCATAATAAATAAAATTTTTTTTATCTAAGTAATTTTTCAAAGTAAGTTTATAAGATAAATCTACATTTCCTTCTTCTACTTGGTCCGAGCCAAATTTATACATTCCGTAATTATTGTATCCCGAAAATACTTGATTTGTGAAAATTTGCTCCCCTTGATTTTTTTTAAAATCAATAACATATTGGCAAAACTGATCTAAGATATAGTCTTTATAATACTGATAATTTATTTTTAATAATAAATCAAAATTAAATTCTAAAAAAACAAAAGTAACTTGACTACCGGAATTTGGTGCGACAACCCCCTCATACATAGTAGGCAATATATAGTCAGTATTATTTAAAATGCTAACGATTAAATCAAATGCTAATCTTTGATTCGCTCCATGTATACATCCTGCTAGAAAAAAATTTTTTTCTGGCCACATCTCAATCAAACTCTCTAAGGGATGATTATAACGTGTCGTTGATGGTCCAAAAAATACTACTCTATTTTTTTCCATTTTTTCTAACAATTGAATTTGACCTGAAATATCCCGATCACGTTGTGTTGAATTATAAGCATATAACGTAGAATTAATATGGAGTTTTTCTAATGAATTTGATGCAATAGAAGATGATTTTACATTTGACAAATTTGTAAATACATAAATATCTGTTAACCTTTCACAATTAGATACGGCCTCTTCATCTAATTGCAAAAGATTTTCATTTAAGACAATTACTCTTGAGTTTACATTCTCAATTGCCTTTTTTTCAATTGAAGTAACAGTTTCATCATCTATTTTATCGGGGATTACTAGGCATTCACAATCGACATTGCCAATGTATTTAGTTATATGGCAACCATCATCTTTCATTGTGTATTCGAAATCACTTTTACTATTCCACATTGACCATTGCGCATATAATTTTATCTCATTATCTATTGCAAAAGACGTGTCAACACTTGATCCTATTCCTATAGAAGTTCCACTTCCATCCGGTTTTGTATTAAATGTCGTTAATGTATAGCCATTTCTTTTTAAATAATGTGTGCCTAGAAGTGTAGATGGCTTTGTAAATTGAGCCGGTATAGTATAATCAAGAGTCAAGGAAGATTCCTCATCTATCGTTTTTCCACCATTTGCATCATAATTTATTCTTAATAACCCTGGTGTAAAATAGTTTACATATAAAGTCGTATCATCTTCAATATTAAAAGTATACGTTGACTTAAATGAAACGGGTTTTCCAGAAGGCAAATAACTATTAGATGCTCTGAATGGATAAGTTTTAGTAAAACACATAAACTCTTGCCCATAATAAGGTGTAACTGAAATTGTAATAGATTCTCCCTTTTTAAAACTAAAATTATCCGGAATTACCTTGACACTTCCTAAAGCAGAATCATTAACAATTTCTAATGTATAATCACCTATTCCTTTTGTATCAAAAGATACAGTTTTCGGCATTTGAATATTTTTGACTATAAACTTTCCTACATTTCCTTCATCCTCATAGGTTCCATCGCTTGAAGATGCAAAAACGTAATTTTCATCAACCGACACTTTCCATATTGCATCCTCTCCGCGTTTAATTTTTTGAGTGTTATTATTTAATACATGGTAATGATTACCTTCAAGTAAAGTTACGGAAACAAAATCATTTTTTGGTTCTAAAGCATTGGCGCACCCACATATCGTAAAAGCAGATAATAAGAAAAATATCGTAAGTAATTTTCTGTTTTTCATGTTTAATACCTCCTTAAGTATTGACTATACGCACCCCAATAGTAATTAGAAGAATAATCTCCAAAAGAATCACTAGGAACATAAATAGCAAAGTCATCTTTAACCCCATTAACTAAACTACCATCATATGAAACATTAGTAGATGAGGGATCGCTTGATTCCATATATATGGCCTCAATCAAAGAATCACCAAACGCTCCATCTTTTATATAACTAATTGTGGCCGGTATAGTTAGTGTTTCTATTTCAGAATTTGAGAAAGCATTTTTTGATATTCCGGTCACTAAACTATGATTAGCAACTGCTGGTAATATTACAGTCTTTAAATTTCGTCCTTTTTCCGCTACTCCTGATATTTCTAAATAATTGCCATTTAATGTATAGGTAAAACAATCTGCTGTTTCTGAATTTATTGAAGTATCGATATTTATTGTTTCATATTCTGGCCTATCAGGATATTTTTCCTTTAAAGTCAAATATTCTCCTTTTACATCTCGAGCATAATGTTCAATAAAAAGCAAACTTCGAAATATTGATCCTGCATCATTTAAATGAAAATTTGAATCATAAAAATAGTGCGAGTCTAAAACATACTCTTCCGGACTTCCTATAATATTCATATTTAGCTTGTTTCGAATATCCCAATATAATGAGGTAAACGCCGGTTCTGTGCTTGTAATTGATAAGTCATTTACTGGTGAAAATCCATAGTAGACTGTGCAACCGATTTTCCTTAAATCTTTATAATAATCATTTAAATAATTTGCAAAATCATTATCCATAGAAATTTTATAATTAACAGTCATAGATGGATCATAATGAAGTGCAAGTATATTCTTGTCCCTTTTTGATGCCCATTGGCCTTCTAGTTCTTCTCCATATTTAATGTCACCAAATTCATTAAATGATGATCTCTGATAAACATCCTTTGGAACAATTGGTTCATTATATTTCTTTTTTTCTCTAGCAAATTCCAATAATGATCCTCTTAATGTCTCGCGGTTATCCGTCGGTATCGACCAATATATGTTTTTCTCCGTCTCAATAGCTTTCCATGTTTCTGTGCCAGAAAAGTATAGAGACATTGATTGCTCATTTATTTCTGGTGCAATTAAGGCAATATCACCATCTTTTAGATATGGCTTTGCCAAGTCCATCATAATTTTTGTTCCCAATGCTGCATATAAACCAAAATTAACAATCTCATAATCTTTGAAATATTCTTCTTTTAGAGTCTTTCCATCAAAACCAAACGCAACGTTACTTCCTCCAATTAAGACTAACTTTTTACCCTTGGTGTTTTTTAATAATTCTAATTTGTCCACTAAAGCGGCATAATAAGTTTTTTCATAAATATTAGGCATCCCTAGTATTGTCGAATAATATATCGATATTGGTGTTAAACAAGCAACAGCCGATAATAACAAATTTAATGCAATGTATTTCTTTTTCATAAATTTAACACCTCACTAGAAGTCCGAGTATACAAATGAATTTGATCCATTGCCTGTTGAGAATTGATAAAGTTTTATAAATATAACAAATGTAACTATTAACATAGATATTATAGGTAATGCAAATGGTTTTATTTTAAAATTAATATTCCTAAAATAGCCTTCTCTACCCGTAAAGGGAGTATAAAGAAGTATACAGAAGATAATTGCTAATATTATTGATACCCATCCCCATAGTGGCAATGACAAAAATAATTCAGTTCCTCCGGTTAGTTTCCAAAAATACATACAATGGTATAGATATCGCAAAGCATCTTTCCATGATGCTGAGTTAAATATTACCCATCCAATACACACTAGCATTAAGGTTCGGAGAATTCTTAAAAGATTAATAAAAGGATTTGTATAGAGTTTGGGATATTTTTCTTCCAAATTTGGTTTCCATTTTCTGAATAGTGCTGCCAAAATAAGCAAAATACCATTATATATACCCCATAGTATAAATGTCCAATTGGCTCCATGCCATAATCCGGTAAACAGCCAAACAATCATTATATTTAATAAATATCTTGGCAATTTAACTCTATTTCCACCTAAAGGAATATAAATATAATCTTTAAACCACCCGGTAAGTGTCATATGCCATTTTCTCCAAAAGATTTGTAAAGTTGGAGCAATATATGGTTTATCAAAATTTTCTGGCAATTTTACTCCAAATAATTTTGAAACTCCTATACATATGTCCACACAACCAGAAAAATCGCAATATAATTCTATTGCATATAAAATCACCGCCAACATTAACGGAATTCCAAAGTACTTGCCATGATTCGCAAATGCTAAGGTTACTGGTATAGCTAACATATCTGCAATTACAATCTTTTTTAGATAACCAAATAATATTCTTTTTATACCTTCCCAGATATTATCTTCATCAAAATCATTGCCTTCAAATAATGCTGAGCAAATTTGCTCCGCTCTACATATTGGTCCCATTGAGATTATTGGAAAATAAGATAGAAATAAAATTAATTTAAATGGATTATGTATGAAAGTTGTCTTAGCTTTTTTTACATCTACTAAATAAGCTATTGATTGAAAAGTATAATATGATAAACCTAATGGCACTATAAAATCTATCGCAGAAAAAGGCTTATTGACAATTCGAGTAAAAGTTGAACCTATAAAATTAAAATATTTTAATATAAATAATACACTCCCAATTAATACTATGGCTATTATTAAAAATATATTTGGTAACTTATTGCGTCCCTTATTCCTCTTATTCGCATCAATAACTTTATATTTAGAAATAAGAAATGAAAACAAATAAACTATAAGTGAAGTTGGAAAAAGAAATAATAACCCTTTCCAATCAATAAGTGCGTAAAAGCCAAGAGAAAAAATCAATAATGAGATCCATCTATATTTTTTTTGTATTGTGTAATATACAAGAACACTTATTAAAACAAATATAGGAAAGAAAAGAGTTAAAATTCCAAATTTTGGCCATACAAAAAGCATAAATATTTCTCCTAGCTAAAATCAAGAAAAATTATACCCCCCCCCGTAGCAAAATGTCAAGATTTTGGTTTTATAAAGACTCAAAAAAGTTGATTATAATCTCATGGAATCTAGAACTGGTATTAAGATGAATGAAAAAGAATTTTCCTATCTAAAGAGAACAATTAAAAATGGTGTAGATAATAAAGAATCTATTTATCACATAGTTAAATCTGACCCGGTTATTAATGTCTCTGTTGCTAAGGTATACGATAGATTAATGAAAAAATTAACGAATTTGCCTTATGCTGCAAAATCGATTTAACAATCGATAAGAGCTTGGACAATCATCCAAGTTTAAATTTATTAAACTATTTAACATTTTATCGTAACTCAGATTTAAAAATAAATCGATATTTTGCAAGACCTATTTTTAAAGCACAACTAAAGGAAGTTTCTTCTCAGCTAATGCTCTTTCCATATTAAAAGCTCCCTTGTTTTGCACCAATTTTTGGTTCAATTTTTGGGAGCATGTTCATCTAAGATGGTGGAGCTGACGAGGATCGAACTCGCTACCTCTTCCATGCCATGGAAGCGCTCTCCCAGGTGAGCTACAGCCCCATCTACATTGCTACATAATAATAAAAAAGATAGAATAATTTGTCAAGAAAATAAATTTCTATTAATCATCTTTTAAAGACTACTATGCTAACTTTTATGAACAAATTTTAAAACTAGTAATTTTAAACTATTTAAAATAATTGCACCGATAGAGTTTGCCAAAGTATTAACAAATATGAACAAAAGTCCTTTCCAACTCCATAGATTTGCAAAACTAAAATAAAAAATATTGGCAATACAGTGATTTAATTTTAAAACTACAAATGTTCCTATTAAAGCAACCACAAGAATAATTCTAATTGATACATGGAGCTTTTTAATTTTAAAGGCTTCCACTGCTCCATAAACAAACATACCGCAAAAAATACCACTTTGTAATAAATTCCAAAATTTAAAGCCTTCTGTTTTATCAAATGTACTAATATAATTAAGCTCGTAAATACTTGTATTTTTTAAAATAAAATAAGCTAAATATCCAATTAACATTGCACCGACAAAATTTCCTAAAAACATTATTAAGTAATCAAATATAGAAAATTTTCCTTCAAATACATATCCAATTTTTCCGGTAAAAAGCCAAAGGCCAAAAAATAAAACAAGCAACAACCCAACGCTAAAGGAATATGAGGCAATGATTGAAACTATACTAGAAGAATCCAATGATTTAATTAATAAAAATATTAGTCCTCCACAAGCGATGGCAATGCCAGCAAGAAATGATAATAATAGTTTCTTTGAAAAATTCATAAAAATCACACCTCTTGGCTTATTTTAACACATTAACCAATTTGTGCTACGCATTTAATTTAATTTCTTGTAAAATAAAATTGGTGATGAGATTTATGAAAAGAAAATACTTTATATTTTTATTATCTATTTTGTTAGTAAGTTGTAGCACAACGCCTTCAGTTTCTTTAAATAATAGCTTAGATACTTCATCTAGTTCAGCATCTCCTAGTTCTGATAATCCAATTAGTGAAAATCCTAGTATCTTACAAAGTGCAAGTACTTCATCAGTTTCTAATTCTACAAGTGCTTCCAAGCCTTCTATAAAGCAATTAACTATTAAAGAAGCTCGCACACTTGCAGAAGATTTGGGTGATAACGAAATCGGCGAACTTATAAAAATAAAAGCAACCTTTTTAAAAGTTATAAAAACGACTAGTTCCAATTTAATGTACTTTGCCGATGCTGAATCATCAATATATTTAAGAGTTCCCGTTTCAAAATACACTGATTATTTGGACAATAGATATACTAATTATGAATATTTGATTACGGCGAATATAGCTAAAGTTGATGCTAATATCGAGCTTCAATATAACGATGACTTAGATAGTCGAGAAAGTGTAGTTAATCTTAGTGAAGAGGTATCTGTTAACTTAAACAACATTACTGAAGCAAAGGAATCAATTATTTCATTGGTCGAGGACTTTGAAAATATTAGACTCGATAATAAGAAATGTGGAACTGGAAAAATAGTCACATTTACTGGCCAATTAATTGCCACCGAGTATGAAGATGCAAATAAAAAAGCGGTGTTCAGTGATGGAACTGGGGTAATAAATGTTATCAATGATAAAAAGTTTGTTAATCGTGAGGATGTTGGAAAGTTCTATGAAATTACGGGAATTATGAATATTAAAACTACAAATCCCGCAATCTTATATTTACATAATCAGTACGTTATAAAATCTAGCACTGAAGAAAGTGTTATCAATGTCAATCATTCACAAACTGTCGAACCCGATTTCTTAAAATCAAAATATATTTTAAGTGATAAGTATTATTCCCCTTCGATTCAAGAATACTTAACTCTCTATCAAACAAAAGGATTTATTGTTGATAATAGTAAATATAATGCAAATGCCAATTATCATTTGGGAATTGCTAAGGAAAATAAAGCAAGTTTAATTTCTGATTCATCTTCCACAGGAATAAAATCAGTTTCAGGACTATTTTTAATAAATCACTATAATATTTCTGAAAAAACATTTAGTTATTCTCCACTTTTCAATTACTTCTTATCTAGCAAAGAAGTTAGCCTATATTTCACCATTGATCAATTTTATTCTCAAGATCATGGTTGGAAAGTGTTTCCTATAGAAAAATTAATAGATCCTCTTGAAACTAATTAAATAAAAAGCCCAAACCTCTTTTTTTGAAGGTTTGGACTTTTTTTATTTTCTTTTTGTAAATATTATGCAGTACCAAAGTATTAAAGATATTTGCATAGGTAATCCTACAATAAAAATTGGCCATGGTGTGTAACTGATAAACTGACAAAAAAAGGAAGTAATACCAGACCAAACAAGAATTGAACAAACATAAAAATACATTGCTCTATTGCGGAAAAAAATTTTATTCAACCCAATTAATATAATGCACGATATTGGAACAGCCCAAACAAAGGCTACCCAGTTTGGAGATGTAGGATTGTCCATTAATGTATACACAAAAATAATAGTAGCAATCATCCAGACAATGGAAACAAGCAAACAACTGATTGCTATACGATTTTTTAATAAAGTTTTATTCGTATCTTTAATATATTTTTGCTTATCTTCCTTATGGGTCAAGTAATCAAGACTAACATCATAAAATTCACAAAGCTGATATAAAATTTCGATATCTGGTAAAGTTGATCCATTTTCCCATTTGCTGATTGCTTTATCTGAGTAATTAAATTTTTCCGCTAATTCAAATTGAGTTAAGCCCTTTTTTTTCCTTAATTCAGCCAAATTTTCACCAATAATTTCTCGAATGTTTTCCATAAAACTTTATAAAACCTCTAAAAATAAAAATTGAAATAAATGATTAATTTTTACTTTTTTATTATAGCATAAAGGAGTTGAAAATCAATTTTTATCATCAAATTGTAATTATTTTGCTTGTATTCTCTTAAAAAGAGAGAAAAGAATTCGACTATCTTTAATAGAGAATTAACTCTCTTAACATTTCTTAATTTAAGAGGTTGTTTTACCAATTGCTAAAAATAAAATTATGTTGTATGGAAACGAAATCAAAGAAAAAACCTATCTTATCCATTATCGCAACTATTGCAATAGTTGGCAGTGGTACAACGATTGGCCTCTTAGCAGGACGAAACTTTTTTAGCCATAATCGCGCACTTCCAACTATTAATATTGAAGTAGATGAAAAAGATAATGAGCTCTACGAAAAGTTTACAAATTTAAAAACTATGAAAGTTGAGTTAAATCGCTATACTAATGAATTTCGCCCTTATCAATTAGTAAGACTTGGACTTCTTAACTTTGAAAAATCATCTTATGCACAAATTACTAATACGGGAGTAGTTAATGCTTCTGTTGCTAATCAAGAAGTTTATTCAAAGTATATTAAAGAAAATAATTCTTATTTTTCGGAAAGTTTGTCTTATGGATTGATGAAAATCGGTTGGAGATTTTATCAAACTGATAATGAAATCAAAGTTTATAAAAGCGAAGGACTAAAAACATCATCTACGGCAAAATGGGCAGATAATGCGACAGATACATTTAGCGAAGTGTCATTCAAAGAATCTTGGGGTAAAAGTATGAAAAGGCCTTTTATCTATACATTAAACAGACTTACGATCAAAGAAGAAAGTAGTAAAGTCGAAGACAACAAATTTATTGTAAATTTATCTCTTGAACCGGATTTGGCCACAACAAATTATGCTAAGCAAATGAAGATGACTTCTGAATTATCTGCTTTTCCTACATTTAATTTAGTGAATCTAAAGTTAACACTGTCAAGTGACCTTTTTATTCTGAAAAATGAAATTTATGAAGAATACAATGTTCCCTATGGCTTTTTAGCAGTAGACACTAAGGGAACAATTGTAGAAGAATACACTTACAATTCTAACATTTCCATACCTAGTTTAAATGAGGATATAAATTATACAAAAACGGAGGAAAATTAATTATGAAAAAATTTAAAAAAGGTGCAATATTTTTATCGCTATTTGGACTTAGTTTTGGCATTGGGTTTATTTCTCAATACAAAAAAAATACTGATCCAGAAATAAGTGATGAGGGAAATAATAATAGACTTACACCCCTAGTTACAAATCAACAAAAGCTTTTTAACAATATCATGAATGTTAAAGCATTTGATATTGATGCTAAACTTGATATAACAATGGATGGAAAATATAATTTTGGTCTTACTTTTGATGGTGTGGGAGATATTTCTAATTTAGAGGACTTTAAATTAGATGGAACAGGTATCGCCGATATTGATGGAAATAAAATTCCTCTTGATTTATCTTATCAAAACTCAACTGCCTATTTTTCATATCGCGATTCGCACTTTAGAATTGATACAAATTCTGTTTTCGAATTTGTTGAAGCATTACCTACCATTTATGGTATGGAGGTAGAAATGCCCGAAGAGTTAAAAAATCTCGACACAAATTCTTTACTGGACACTATTCAAAATATGGAAGATAAAAAAGTGACTCCATCTGGTGACTTATGTTTTAAATTACAATTAAATAATATTGATTTATACATTAAAACTGACCCAAATAACAATTTTAAAGGAATTCGAACGGATAGATTTATCTATAATGGCAATTTCTATCATCTTGATGTTAATTTAAGTCAACAAGAATCTGTAAGTTTTAGAACACTAGAATTAGCAAAATATCAAAATTTTTCTCCAGCTTTTACAATCTTCGATGGTTTCTATAACTTAACAAAGAAAAAGCAAAATACTGTAAAAGTAGATTTAGATTTAAAGAAAGATATTTCAACGGAAGAAGATTTAGTAAAAAAAGAGCGAAAAGATCTTATCGGATTAAATTTAGATTTATCTTACGACTTTGACAATAGTAAATATTCTTTAGACGGAAATTTAACTGCAAACCAAAAGCAATCACCATTTAACTTTGCTTTATCCGAAAAGAAAATATATGCAAAATATTCGGATTTGAAAGTATCGCTAAAAATGGATTCCGTCAGTACCTTACTCGATTATGCATTAAGTAAAATCGGAGAAAGTAAAATTGAAGAGACTATTAATACTTTAACGGAAAAAATCAAATCTTCGAATATTCTTGAAATACTCAATAACGCAGATAAAATGTTAGGAAATATTGAATTAAAAGATGAATCTTTAGATTTTACTCTTGATCCAAGTAAAGCCGGTTTGGAAAGCATTGGTGCATTTAAAATAGTTCTACAATTTGATACTAATGGTTTAAAATCTATGACTGTGACAAACTTAGCTATAAAAAATTATTTTGCTGATTTAGTATTAACTTTTAGCGAATATAAACCATTTACCATTGTGGAACAAGATTATGCTGAAGTTGATCCGCTTCTTGGCTTGGTTGATGTTTACGAAAATTATGCCTCTTGGCCAGAGAAAAAATTTCAAATTGATTTTGATGGTCAGGTTAAAAACGATGATGAATTAGTTAAACCAGTAAATATGGATGGTAATATTCAATTTGAATTAAATCCTGATGCCAATGTTGAGACTGATGATAGTTATGGTTATGGTTATCTCAACGTTACAGATCGCAATGAATATAAGCATAATATAAAAGCTGATATGAAATCATCGGAAGAAATTTTATTTACATATAACGATACAATGAATGGCAAAGCCAAAATTCGTACTCTTAAAGAATTAGTTGGAGTAGTTACTGATATCATTAAAAACCCTGATGAACATTTTAACGAACTATTTGGCGAAATTATTGAAAAAATAAACTCGATGCCGATTAAACAAGTAATGGATGGCGACTATACGCAACTTCTATCCACTAATATTATTAATCGATTTGAAACAGGTCAAAAAGATGGTACTTATTACGTCGAAATGGATCTCGCATTAGATATTATTAGTTTTTCTGAATATGGATTTACACTTAGATTAGAATACACTGCCGGAGAAACCGAAATACAAGATACAGTCGTTTATAATCCTGTTATAAAATCTTTGAAAGTATCAAATTGTAAAATTGGTGCTGAAAATGTCGAATTTAACATTCGTTTAGATAATTACGATGAAGCAAAAGACATAACAAGATTAGATCCTTATGTTGAATACATAGACTTTTCAGATATAAAAGTATTACTACTACTTGGCATTAACACTTCAAAGTTTAATTATTATCACTTTAATGCTACAGCTAAATTAAATATCGGTTCAATCTCTCTCATAGACTTTGAAATTCCACTTGACATCAAACTTCATTCCAAGAATGGTGACATTAAACTTGCTATTAATTTTGTAAATATTCCATTAAATGGATTGCTTAACTCTGAATCAAGTTTAAATTTCACTCATGTAGACGAAAGTAGAACTGCTAGCATTTATTATCATAATAAGATGTTCTATCTAAATCGTATTGATAATTATTATGAGAGAAGTGGTCTCTTCTTTACCAAAAAAGTATATTACCAAACAAATTATACTCGTCGCTTTGATTTAGATTACATGAGCGCAAATATTCTACAAATTCTTTTAAAAGATGTTGTTGGAGCTAAAGATTCAATTATGAATATGATTGAAAATTCGGCAACTAGTGACAAAGGCGCACAAATACACTATGAGAAAATCTTAAAGGATTTCATCTATAACGCTACTGATCACTACTTCTTCTTCGATATTGATATAGCTGCATTAGCAAATAACGATCGTTTAACTGCGCTTACCTTAAAAGTTAAAACCGATAATAGTAATGAGCAATTGGTCGGCTTAGATGCACATTTAGGTATTTCTGTAGGTCTTACCATTAATGTTGATTTAAATTTAAATATTGCAGATCGTAATTTGGTTGCCGATGATTCAAATAGAATTACTGACTTAGAAGATTTCATTCTTGCTCATGAGAGTGATGCATTAAATGAGTGGTTAAGCACCACTCACACTCGTTAAAAGCAAAAAAAAGAGGATGTTGAAAAACCCAATTAAAAATTTGGGTGAAACAACATCCTTTTTTATGAATAAAAGAGAAATAACTTTGTCTAGGACTCAAAATGTATTTAAGTTTTATAATAAATTTATGTTTTCTCACAATTCAGGCTTCAAAATAAATTGTATTTTTGAAAATTTTAATATTTTGACTTGCTTATAATATTCGCACTCGTTTTGTCTCAAATTATATCTATAAAATGTCGCTACTAAATTTTGTAATTCAATATTTTGTTATAACCGAAACGACAACCCACTCTGAATATTTTGCTTTCTAAACAGCAAAAAAGCAATTTACTCAATAAACTTACCTTTCCCGAACATAAAAAGCAGAATTTTACTACTCAGAACTCATCCTTTAATCCTTTTTTTAATTTTTTCCTTAAAATACAATTTTCTAATTAACTAAAAAAACCTTCAATAAGCGAATTATCGCCTATCAAAAGTGCTTGATTTTTTATTACCACAAAATATTAAAAATAGTTTATCAGAAGCATATATTAGGTAAACATTAGTACTCCGACAACTAATCTTATTGGACATTAAATAAGCATAGTGGTTGCCCTAATATTCTTTCAATTAATCATATAAAGATTCCACATAATAATATAGAAATTTCCATAATATTTATACCTTTTTCATATTTTATTTTCTACAAATGTAATAATTATCATTTATTATCGCTATCTTTTTTTTCGATGTCTTATTGCTTTTCGGATTAATTTTTGTTGTAATCATCGAAATCATTGTTTTCATAATATAAATCATTTGCTTAACCGAATCATATCCAAGAATTTGCAAATAATCTATTCCGCTTGGATATGCTTTTGCAAACGGAACATGATAAACGATATCGCCAAATTTGAATTTCACTACATTTTCTCCTTATTTTTTATTTTAATAACTTATCTTTCATATTAACTAAGCAAATTCAGTTAATATTAATTCAAGTATATCTCTTTTTTTGCTACTTACATGAATTTGGGAAGTATTCCAATCGGATGCTTTGTTCCAAGCACAAATGTCAAAATCACAAAAATCAATGAGATAACAAACAGAATACCAGTAATTCCTCCCAAAATGTTTTTTAATCTTTTTCTTTTAAAAACAAAATCTAAAATAGTAAAAATTGCTAATATGAAATTTAACAATGGTGAGACAACTAATAGCCATGAATCTTCTGGCAAAATACAATCTAAAACAGAATAATGAAAAATATTAAAATCTACATCACTACCTGTATAATTGTCTCCTGAATAACCATATCCAATAATAGAAAATATCTTTAAGCAATATAGTATTGGCATAACAATTGAATAAACTATAATCAATGTTAACAATGATATTCTCAATACTTTCTTTATTTTGCTTTCTAAGTTTACTTGGCGAACTAATATTTCTGTTTTTTCATCATCACATAATAGATCACCTATCGGAATATCAAAATAAGATGATATTTTATTAAGATTATCAATGGTGGGATAAACATCTCCATATTCCCATCTTGCAACCAGTGAACGACTGACATAAAGTCGATCTGCAAGTTCAACTTGCGTTAAATCATGCTTTTTTCTTAATGCTTTTAACTTTTCATTAAACTTCATTTATATATCATCCTCCAAATCTCAATCAAATTATAATTCACATATGTTCAATTCTAATGTTAATTTCTCAAATAAAATGTTAATTTTTTAGCAATTAAAGAAATTTTATTCGGTTCACTTTGATTCAGTTGTTTCACTTCTTTCTACCTCTTGAAACACCTTATTTGATTTTAACATTTTATTCATTACAATTCATATCGCAACACCTGTTCTCATCATGTGTTGCTTTTTCAATTGAGATTAACAAATGATAATTCAGGGTAAAATTAAAATTTACTTTTTTAATAAAGAATGGTATATTTAAATAAATACAATTAGGAGAAACATCTATGCCAACTTTATTTTTAGTTGATGGCGCAGCTGGTTCGGGAAAAACCGATTTCATACAACATTTTTGTGACGAAGCATCTCAAAGAGATACTTATATAAAAAAATATACTACGAAACCCAGAGATTTTGATGGGATTGAACGTCCCGATTTAGAGTATTGTACTAAAGATGTATATGACGCACACCAAAGAGGAAGAAAAGATTACGACTATTTTGAGTACAATTATCCCGAAAATGAAGCAAGTTGTCGATACATGGTTTTAAAAAAGGACATAGATTCCAAACTTTATGAATACAACAATGTTTATCTAATTGTGCGCAATGCCGAAACAATAAGAACTATTAAAGAGGTATATGCATCCTACCTCAATATAAAGGTGGTAAGCATTTTTATTTATAGCGATAGCGTACGATTAAGAGAGCGCGTTACGGCTCAATGTCGTGAAAGGAACATTACAGATATAAGTAGGATTGAAGAAAATATATCAAAGAGGCTACAAAGAAATGCCGAGTGTTTGAATTCATATATTGGGACAATAGGTGAAAACCTATATGATTATGTGATTTTGAATGACATAGGTTATGAAGAATATCACAGATGCATGAAAAACATAAAAAGTCGATGCGAAAAGGACAATAGCAGATTTTCAGAATTGACTGCATTTATTATAATGCCTATGACTGCTGGTCGGGAATGGGTACACTTTAACGAGGTAAAAAAGGCGATAATAAAAGGCGCAAGGTTGCAAGGATTTATCGCCGAACGACAAGACGACAAAAATAATCCGAAGATAATGGATAGTATAAAGGATTCAATCAATCGTGCACTTGTTTGTATCGTTGACTTAACATTATCTCGTCCTAATTGTTATTATGAACTTGAGCTTGCGGACGAAACACACCGAACTGAACAAATTTTGATGTTAAAACAGGAGAAAGAAGAAATCGCCTTTGATTTACAAGGAAGAAATTGCAGTGACTATACTTTTCATGAGAGTGATTATTCACGTATATCAAATATTGTCTCCCAGAAACTTGCTCAATTTGTGAAGAACTTTATTTTTATGACAAAAGAGTTAGAAGAATATATAAAATCCATTAGAGAAAGAGAATAATTAATTAACACATATATTAGAACAGCGGGAATTTTAATTCTGCAGTTTTATATTGGGTCCTAAATATTAAAGACGAATAGCCAAGATTTTCCAAAATGAAACTTTGGCGGTGCTTGATCACCAAACCTACAAAACCGAAAAAAGAAATCAATCAAAGCCACACGAAGCGGTGGCGGGCAGTCCGCTTGCTTCCGTGGCATTTTCTTTTTGCATGATATTTTTTGGTGAAATACCCTGTCAAACCTCCTTTCCCGTGGCTAACTTATGGAGGGCTGTTGACGATTGCCCGTCCGATTGAATTATAAGTGGAGGGATTTTTACAAAAAAAACAAAGCTTTTGCAAAATACCCCGCCAAAACGCATTTCTCATGACTAACCTATGGGAACCATTAAAAATGGCACTATAGTTGGGATTTTCCAAAAATTCAAATAAACTACGTGTTTGTAATTTTCTTTTGCAAACTTTAGAACAGAAAAAGTTTTTCCACACTGTCTTTGCCCTTTTATGATAAGAGAACTTTTATTAGGCATGTTTTTCCATTCTTTTAACACTTTTTCAATTTTTCTTTTTAACATAATTTGTCACCTTTATCTTTTTCATAAATATTATTTCGCATATTTAAAACTTTTTTAATGAAGTTTATGTAAATTATTAAACTTTTTCAAGCGACTTTTTACAAAATATAAAACTTTTTCAAACGAGTTTAAACTTTTGCAAATTTATAAAGGATGTTGATTTCAATTACTTTTGAATGCATATTCTTCATTCAAAGCAGTAAGCTTAAATTCTAAAGCCTGTTTATCGCATAATTGAGTTTTAAAGTTTTCTTTTTGTAAAGTTCTTTTATAGCAATACTTATTTCAGAACAATTTTTTATTAAATCTAAAATTTTATTAAACAACAAAGAATGTACTACCTTCGTATTTGATAAATACCACTTTGATACTTTTTTAAAGAACAAATCGACTATATGGTTAATCTTCAGAAATAGGCTTAAACCTATTTTTTTGTCCTAAACATTTATAAAATTGTAAAATTTTATATGCCTAAAAATTGAAACAATATAGTTAAAGTTTTTACTTGTCACCAAATATTTCCAAAGAATTCTAATCGGTATTTTTTGTAAGATCTGCAAGTATTTAAAAATACCTCTAATTATTGTCGCTCTAAATTTCTTTTGTATAGTAAAATGTTCTCCTTTTAGCTAATATTCAAGAAGATATTAACTATGTTAAAACGTAAAAATTATCCTTCCCGCGTTGAGTTTGGACCTTTTGTAAAGTACGTATATTATTATCGATGCGTTAAATTTTATCAAAATAAAAAAGGAAGTTCAAATTTGTAAAACTTCCTTAGAAGCGTTTTAAAATATATTATTTTTTTAAAATTATAGTACTTAGTGAGAGGCAACTCCAAAAGCCCAAATATAACATAAGATGTCTTTGTTGCGCATCCATGTGGTAAGATTGCTCTCAAATGGTTTTTAAGACTACATTATTCTAATTCAAACGCTCCGGTATATAACTGATAATATTTACCCTTTTGTTTAATTAAATCATCATGACTGCCACGTTCAATAATTTTACCATGCTCAAGTACCATAATTGCATCAGAATTCATAACAGTTGACAAACGATGAGCAATGACGAATACTGTGCGTCCCTTCATCAATCTATCTGTACCTTTTTGCACTAATTTTTCTGTTCGAGTATCAATACTTGAAGTTGCTTCGTCTAATATCATAACCGGAGCATCAGCAACTGCAGCACGTGCAATAGAGAGTAATTGTCTTTGTCCTTGCGACAAGTTTGCACCATCACCACTTAACATAGTATTAAAGCCCTGCGGTAAGCGCGTAATAAAGTCATAGGCATTAGCAATCTTAGCAGCCTCAAAGACTTCTTCATCTGTAGCATCTAATCTTCCGTAACGGATATTATCCATAACAGTTCCCGAGAATAAATTTGTATCTTGTAAGACGATACCTAAAGATCTTCTTAAATCACTTTTTCTAATTTTATTAATATTAATGCCATCGTATCTTATCTTACCATCGGCTATATCGTAAAATCTATTAATCAAATTTGTGATGGTTGTTTTACCTGCACCTGTTGCCCCCACCAAAGCAATTTTTTGTCCGGGGCGAGCATAAATCGAAACATCCGTTAAAACAATTTTTTCCGGTACATAACCGAAGTCCACTTTATCTAAAACAATATCGCCTTTTAATTCAGTATAAGTAATAGTACCACTTTCTTTATGCGGGTGTTTCCAAGCAAAATATCTTGTTCGTTCATTACTTTCCTCGAAAGATCCATCTTCTTTGTATTTAATATTTACTAAAGTAACATAGCCATCGTCAACTTCACTTTGCTCATCTAATAATTCAAAAATACGTGAAGCTCCGGCCATACCCATAACAATAAAAGTTACTTGTTGAGATAAAGTATTGATATTATTAGAAAACATTCTAGCCATCATTAAGAAAGACAAAATAATGCCAATTAATTCTCTTTTAGGCGTAATTTGACCAAAAATGTTTATGTTATGAAGATTATTAGGAAACATTATAAATAATCCGCCAATAACCGCTATTAAGACATAGAGAATATTACCAATATTACCGATAATTGGTCCGACAATATTACCATTTATATTACCTACAGTAGCCACTTCACATAAGTGGTTATTTAGTTTATCAAAATCTTGAATCGATTTATCTTCATGGCAGAAAACTTTAATAACTTTTAGTCCGTTGATTGATTCTTCAATTGTACCTTCTACTACACCTAAAGCTTTTTGTTGCTTAACAAAAAATTTCGCAGATTTCCCTCCAATTGTTTTAGTGCAAAAAATCATAAACAACGAGCCGAATAAAACTACAAGACTTAGCCAGATTGAATAATAAAGCATTATAGATAGTAACGCTATAAGTGTAAAGAAAGTTTGAAATAAACTTGGCAACGATTGACTTACTAATTGACGAATAGTATCTGTATCATTTGTATATATAGACATAATATCGCCGTGTGCATGAGTATCAAAATATTTAATAGGTAAAGTCTCCATATGACCAAACATTTCTTTTCGTATAGTATTTAAGAATTTTTGTGTCGTAATTCCTAGGGTGTAATTAAATGTAAAAGATGCAATCATTCCTACAAAATAAATCGAACCCATAATTATAAGCAATTGAATTAATGGTGCAAAATTTGGTTCCTTATTATTTAGAACTTTATCTTCGACAATTGCGTTGACTGTATTAGTAATATTTTTAACAAATATTGATGATGTAAAATTACTTATTGATACTAAAATAATACAAATAAGTGCGAGAATTATTTGCCATTTATAATTCTTAAAAAGCATTTTGATAAGTCTGAACAAAGTTCCTTTTTTTGCCTTTGAGTGATTGGCATTTTTTGGTAAACGTACTGGTGGCATTATTCCTTACCTCCATTCTTTGTTTGCGTGTTATAAACCTCTTGATAAATTTTATTAGTTTTTAAAAGTTCTTCATGCGTTCCAATTTGGTCGATATGACCATTTTCCATCACAATGATGAGATCAGCTTCTTCTATCGAGGAAATTCTTTGTGCAATAACAATTTTTGTTGTATCCGGCATTTGTGATTTTAACCCTAAATTAATAAGCTTATCTGTTTTAGTATCAACTGCAGAAGTTGAATCATCAAGTATTAAAATCTTTGGTTTTTTTAGTAGTGCTCTTGCAATGCAAAGCCTTTGTTTTTGTCCTCCGGATACATTAGTACCACCTTGCTCAATATATGTGCTATAACCATCAGGAAAACCAGAAACAAATTCATCAGCCTGAGCTATTTTACTAACTCTTATAATTTCTTCCATAGATGCATTTAAATCGCCCCAACGCAAATTTTCTTCTATTGTTCCCGAAAATAAAACATTCTTTTGTAATACAACGGCAACATTATTTCTTAAGGTGTCTAAATCATAATCTTTAACATTCTTTCCACCAACAAGAATTTCTCCTTCTTTAGTATCATATAAACGAGAAATAAGATTTATTAGAGATGTTTTACCTGAGCCTGTCGAACCAATAATTCCCACAAATTGTCCGCTTTTTATTTCAAAATTAATGTTTTCTAAAGTATATTTTTCGGAAGTATCTTTATATTTAAAATTCACATTTTTAAATATAACTGATCCATCCTTTACTTCGTAAAGAGGATTTTGTGGATTAGTAATTGTGGGCTCTTCTTCTAAAACTTCGGCAATACGACGAACTGCTTCGACGGACATTGTTAACATAACAATTATCATCGAAATCATCATTAAAGACATAAGTACTTGTACGCCATAAGTTAATAGAGATGACAATTTTGGTAGCGTTAAATTACCCCATGCAATTACTTTTTGTCCCTCTTTATCAATCGTATAACTTGCAGAATTCACAATGACCCAAGCTCCGATTGAACAGACTAAAATATTAGAGGTATGAATGGCAAAATTCATAATTGGATTATTAAAGGCCAAAATCTTTTCAGCTTTAATAAATTCTTTTGTAATGCTATTGCTGGCATTATTAAATTTGTTCTGCTCATAATCCTCCCGAACATATGATTTAACAACCCGAATACCGGAAATATTTTCTTGTACTGATTCATTTAAAGCATCATAGCGCTTAAATACTCTTTTAAATATAGGCATTGCAAGGCGCATAATTAAAAGAAAGCCAAAGACCACAAATGGAATAATACCAACAAAGATAAAAGCCATATTACCTCCACTGATAAAAGCCATAATTATTGAAAACAAGAGCATTAAAGGTGCCCGCACAACAATTCTTATACACATTTGGAATGACATCTGGGTGTTGTTTATATCTGTTGTCATACGCGTAACTAAAGATGAATTGGAGAATTTATCAATATTTTCAAATGAAAATGACTGAAGTTTTTTATACATATCGGAACGCAAATTCTTCGCAAGTCCCGTTGATGCAATAGCAGCAGTTCTTCCACCAAGAATTCCACAAGCTAACGAGAGCATTGCCATAAGGACTAGACTAATAATATAAGGAAGCAAAGCAACAAAATTAATGCCAAAACCCATTCTCTCTATTTCATCAAGAAATAATGACATAACAAATGGTATGGTACATTCCATTGCAGCTTCACCAATCATAAAAATCGGTGTCAATATTGCGTACTTTTTATATTCGCGTACGCTTGCTAGAATAAGTTTTATTTTCTTAATCATTATTTTGCCTCCATCTTAAATAAATTTTTCATTTTAATACAAATGTTTTCTTCATTCGCATCATTTGTTTCATAGAGATTCATTAGGACTTTATCAAGTAATCTTTTAAGTTCAATGATTTCCTCATCTTTAAAATTTGCAAACGATTTATCATCAAGCATTTTGAAATACACTTCGGCTTTTTCTAAAGCGTTTTTCCCTTTTTCAGTGATAAAAATAAGGTTTGCTCGCTTATTTGCTTTATCCGCTTTCTTAATAATTAGTTTTTCTTTTGCTAAACGATTAATGGTTTTAGTAATTGCCGCAGCCGAAATATTAAATTCTTTTGAAAGCGTTATTTGACTACATCCATCATTCATCGTTAAATATTTTAATATAGGGAATTGACCGCGAAATACTCCTGTATCAGATTTTTGCAAAGAAAATCTTCGATATAAGTCAATTAATTTTAAACGAAAAATAATTTGTTTTTTTATTTCTTCCATAAAGTCACCTTTTTCTAATTAACTCAAAATGTTAACTAGTTAATAGTTTAATTATTTATATATAAATAGTCAACAAAAAATTACTAAAAAACAAATAAAATATTTAGTAATTTTTTTCAAGTAAATTATTTTGAAAATGAAAATAAAAAGCATAGCCAAACTATGCTAGATGTCTTCAATTTTTCGCCATGTGGAAGTTATGCGTCTAACTTCGATTTTCGCTTGTTCATCATCAATAGTTTTACTTAAAACTTTATGAATGATTAAGGCAATATCTTGAGCATCTTTTAAAGTGCAACCTCTTGTAGTACTTGCTGCAAAGCCAATTCTTAATCCACTTGTTTCTTTTGGAGTCAGAGTATCGTTCGGTATCATATTTTTGTTTGTGGTTATGCCAACTTTTTCCAAGATAATCTGTGCCTCTAAACCAGTTAAATGATAACTATCTAATGTATTAAGCAAAAATAAATGATTATCCGTTCCACTTGTAAGCGCCCCTAAACTCCTTAATTTTGATTGACAGGCTTTAGTATTTTCTACAATTCTTTTTGCATATTCTTTAAATTCCTCACTTAAGGCTTCTTTAAAACAAATTGCTTTACCGGCAATAATATGCTCTAATGGTCCTCCTTGATAGTACGGGAAAACCGCACTATTAATTTTCTTGCTTAAACCTTCATCATTAGTAAGTATCAATCCACCTCTTGGGCCTCTTAATGTTTTGTGTGTCGTTGTAGTTACAACATCTGCATACTCTATCGGATTTTGATGAATACCTGCTGCAACTAAACCAGCAATATGAGCCATATCAACAATAAATTTTGCTTTAACTTTATCGGCAATTTCTTTAATTTTTTCAAAATCAATACTATATGGATAGGCACTATATCCTGCTAAAATAAGATCCGGCCTTTCTTTTTCAGCAATTTGTAAAATACTTTCATAATCTAATTTCCCATTTTTGTCTAAAGGATAGTATACAAAGTTATAAAGATGAGATGAAAAACTGACAGGAGATCCATGTGTTAAATGGCCTCCGTCATTTAAAACCAAACTTAAGATTTTTCCACCTTCTGGAAGCAAGGCACGATAAGCTGCAGCATTAGCCTGAGAACCACTATGTGGTTGAACATTGGCAAATTTAGCATGAAACAATTGACAAGCTCTATCAATTGCAATTTGTTCAACTTTATCCACATATAAACAACCGCCGTAATATCTTCTTCCCGGATAACCTTCAGCATATTTATTTGTTAAAATAGAGCCACAGGCTTTTCTAACCTCTTTACTTGTATAATTCTCTGAAGCAATAAGTTCTATTCCATCATTTTGTCTAATAGTTTCTTTCTCAATGAGATCAAATATTTCTTTATCCATAATTCAAACTCCTTGTTACTATTTTATTCATTAGAATAAATAAAATAAAGTATAATTTTTAAAAAGGCAATGCGCTATGCACTACCTTATTTTTTATTTTTCTCTTTTTGTTTTAAATACAAATCTTCAAGTAATGGCAAGGTTACTGTTGTTAACAATTCAGCACATAGTAGATAAACATGTATTAAAGCATGGTGCTCTCCTGGCTCAAGAATTAATGTAATTGAAAAAACTATTACTACTATAGATTCTACAAGACTAATAACAGCAACTGGATTTTTATGTATAAACATATGAACGCACTCTTCAATTTCATGTGTTTCTCTTAAAATGGACCAAATTCCCCAGATAACACAAATAGTTGCATAGTCCGAAACTAAAAACAAAACTACAAATCCCAATAAAATTTCAATTGCTCCCCAATAAAATTTTGTATGCTCAGTAAACTTTTTTCTAGTTGCAAAATGTATAATTACAGGTTCTAAGCCATAAATTATCATTAAAAAGCCAATTAAATACTTCAAATTTTCCACTATTTCAAGATTAAAAATCGCTATCATAATAGCGGAGATTATATACACAAAAAATTTAATGATTTTCCAAATTTTCATAAAAAAATTTACACCTCGTATTGATTTTATCATATCTGTCTCTATTTGTAACTTTTTATGTAAGAAAAAAATGAACAAAAGTTTAATGAATATATACTCATTTAACATTAATCTCAAAACAGAGTATAAATAAATTTTTCTAACAATCTCATTTTACTGATTTTTTCTTTTGCTACGCATAAAAAATTTTTTAAGTGCTGAATAATTATTTTATTATTCCAAAATACTTATGGAAGTAGGACGCAAGACTTTGTTTCTTGCCTAGCGCTACTTTCTTTTTTTTGAATCTAAAAATCTTTTTAAATCCTCTATATCTTCATTACTTACTTGTTTATTTTTGAATGCCTTTAAATATCTAAAATAAAAGTCTATAATAAAAAACTTCATTTTGAATTCCAAAATACCATTTGGATTCTGTTAAAAAATATATTTTTTCGTTCAAAATAAAAGATAACACTACTCTCAAACAATCCCAAAGAATTTTAATATCTTTACTTGGTTTAAGAGTAATAAAAGATAACACTACTCTCAAACAGTCGTAGGTGGAGATTTAATTCAAAGCATGTTTAAGAGTAATAAAAGATAACACTACTCTCAAACTTAACCGCTCTAAATAAATCGCTATTTTGAGTTTAAGAGTAATAAAAGATAACACTACTCTCAAACTTTAGAAACTTTAATTAAATTAGCCCAATATGTTTAAGAGTAATAAAAGATAACACTACTCTCAAACCTTGGTTAGCAAATCCAGACAATGTTAAAAGTTTAAGAGTAATAAAAGATAACACTACTCTCAAACATTTGGCAACAATCCGCCAGTTAAATTAAAGTTTAAGAGTAATAAAAGATAACACTACTCTCAAACAGCGAATTGCAGGAATTAGAGCCTGAAACTTAGTTTAAGAGTAATAAAAGATAACACTACTCTCAAACGTGGGCTATTTGTCAAAAAGTGGTGGTAATGTTTAAGAGTAATAAAAGATAACACTACTCTCAAACTCGTTCCAATATGTTCTTCTAAATTATCAGGTTTAAGAGTAATAAAAGATAACACTACTCTCAAACATAGAAAACGCAGTTTTATAGAAATTTTAGGTTTAAGAGTAATAAAAGATAACACTACTCTCAAACCAAATACCATTGTTAAAATCTTGTAAGAATGTTTAAGAGTAATAAAAGATAACACTACTCTCAAACTTACGATGTTAATTATTATAACGAAGAAAAGTTTAAGAGTAATAAAAGATAACACTACTCTCAAACATGTTTCGCGCCAAAACGCCATAATTTCGGGTTTAAGAGTAATAAAAGATAACACTACTCTCAAACAGAAACATCAATAAATGAAAAAGTTGATACAGTTTAAGAGTAATAAAAGATAACACTACTCTCAAACCTGTTGTAGTTAAACCATTAGTAGTAACAAAGTTTAAGAGTAATAAAAGATAACACTACTCTCAAACTTTTAGTGGAACATTAAATCAATTTACAGCGTTTAAGAGTAATAAAAGATAACACTACTCTCAAACCATTCCCTCAATCTCAAGATGTACGCGCGCCGTTTAAGAGTAATAAAAGATAACACTACTCTCAAACAAGTGAGTTAGGTTCATCAATCGCAAGTATGTTTAAGAGTAATAAAAGATAACACTACTCTCAAACAAGCCCTCTAGTTTATCTCTCATCAAATGGTGTTTAAGAGTAATAAAAGATAACACTACTCTCAAACATTAGTTTTGTGGGTTTTAAAGTTTATTATGTTTAAGAGTAATAAAAGATAACACTACTCTCAAACTTTGCCATTAAAATAGCATTCTCAACGGCGGTTTAAGAGTAATAAAAGATAACACTACTCTCAAACTTGTCTCTATGTAATTTAATGGAAATCTTAGTTTAAGAGTAATAAAAGATAACACTACTCTCAAACTAGATAGAAACTACATTGAAAGTATTTTAAGTTTAAGAGTAATAAAAGATAACACTACTCTCAAACATAATAAGGAGGTTAAATAGTTATGTGGAAGTTTAAGAGTAATAAAAGATAACACTACTCTCAAACATCAGTCTCTTGTACAGCAGTATTTACTTTGTTTAAGAGTAATAAAAGATAACACTACTCTCAAACCTTAATTTTATGGGTTTTAAAGTTTATAATGTTTAAGAGTAATAAAAGATAACACTACTCTCAAACCAATCTGCGTAATCTAAATCTATATTCATTGTTTAAGAGTAATAAAAGATAACACTACTCTCAAACACTTATAATGACAATTTATGGTTTGTAAATGTTTAAGAGTAATAAAAGATAACACTACTCTCAAACCAATCTGCGTAATCTAAATCTATATTCATTGTTTAAGAGTAATAAAAGATAACACTACTCTCAAACCGCGGGGTTATATTTTATTAATACATCATAAGTTTAAGAGTAATAAAAGATAACACTACTCTCAAACTTGTTCTGATGATTCGTTTTCATCTACTAGGTTTAAGAGTAATAAAAGATAACACTACTCTCAAACTAAAGTTAAAGGGTAATAAAAAGTATACAAAGTTTAAGAGTAATAAAAGATAACACTACTCTCAAACTTTGTTTCGTTCTTTGTAAGTAATAAATAAGTTTAAGAGTAATAAAAGATAACACTACTCTCAAACATAATATTGATTTTAGCAAGTGGAATTTTAGTTTAAGAGTAATAAAAGATAACACTACTCTCAAACCTCAAATATAAGGTTTTGTAGAGTTACTTTTACGATATTATTTTATATACTTATTTAATTAAACACAATGTTTCATCAATAATAATTTTTTTAGAGTAACTATTAAATGTAAAATTATTATTCGATTCTACATTAATAATTTTTATTCTTAAATATTTTAATTCATAAAATAATGACTCAATATCTTCTTCACTCAAATATTGATGTAAGTCCTTAAAAATAAAAATATCAATTTTTTGGAGTTCATAAATTAAGGTACAATATTTAATAATCCTTTCTTTAAGAGATAAACTGTCATCGTCTAAAAATCTTAAGTCAAATGCCCTAAAAATATCTTCTTCTTTTATCTCCGAATTAGAATATAAAGGCATATCAAAATCAAGTGATATATCTTCAATTAATTGCTTTGTTTTATTTGTTAAGTTTAAAATTTCATCCTTTAATTCATCATAATATTTTAATTTAAGTATTTTATATAAACTATTTATATTCTTTTTTGTATTTAAATCCAAATCAAACAAGTTACAAACAAAAAATATTAATTTTTCATTGTTTTGTATTTCACTTCCGCATTGCAAAACTATAAAATTTGTATTTCCATTAAAACAAAAATAACAGTATTTTAAAAACTCATATTTCAATTTTTTATTTTCAATAACAAGATCTATAAATTCTGCCGAATCTATATTTATATCTTCATCTAAAAAAGAAAATCTCAAATATCTCATAGTACAATTATTTTATCCTCATTAATAATGACATCGGTATTAATAGAGCCTAGAATGTGCTCAATTGAAGAAAACTGTTTTTCAGTAATTGTTAAAACTGAAATAATTCCATCTTTAGGCAATTTGCTTTTTATATCTCTCATTGTCGAAATAACAACAGATTCATTTAATGCTAGTTTTGTATAAACACTTTCTTGCATCATGCAAAAACCTTTAGACTTTATCATTTTTATAAATTTAGAATACTCTTTGTGTTCCGATTTACTAACCGATGGTAAATCAAAAAATAATATCATTCGCATAAATCTAGATGTTTCCATTATGAGATATAAACTTAATATTATTTATATTATTTGATTCAAGAGCATTAAAAACACTTAAAACATAAATATTTAATGCATTAGTAACACTTTGCAATTTTCCATCAATAAGTACACTTTTTGATAAAATTTTTATCATTCTTTCTTTAAAATCATCATTGCTATTTAATATTAAGGCCTCTTCATCCACTAAAAATCTAAATGGTTCAATTAAATCAGAAGATAAATTAAATTCATTAAATTCGCCACGATGATGAATGCCTATTTGTGTAATATAACCTGCAGCAACTACCGCACGATTTATTTGTGATAATAAAATTGTATAACCATAATCGAGACAAGCATTACAAAAACTCGAGTCATTTCGTGTAAATCCCTCATAAAAAATGTTATTAAAGTATACTTTCGCCGCATGACCTTCTCTATTGGTTATGTCATCAAATTCAACTTCATTAAAATATTGTTTCAGTTGCTGAGCTGCACTTATTTTCTTTTCTAATTCTAATGTTATAGATTGGTTTAAGATTTTTTCTTTTACTATTTTTTGCCACACTAATCCTTTTAAATTCTCTGACCATTTGATTTGTTCACTAATTCTTTTCGAAGTATTATGAGATCCATAGTAAGGTACTAATTCTGATAATGGATTTTTTCTTTCATCACAAAAAATTACTTTAATTTTTCTTTTAATGAGCTCAACCAAAATACTGGTTGTAACACTTACTGCCGTTGACTGAAATATTACTGTATGAATTTCATCAAGATGAATTCTTTTTATTTCATCAACCGTCCGAAAAACCAAATAGTTAAGCGAATATTCGATTTTAGAATGGGTATCAATAACAATTGTGCGAAATGCCATTATAATCTTATCTTTCTAGAGTATAATCCGGTAATTGAGTCATCAATTAAATAAACTTCATCTTCTAAAAAACAATTCATAGCTTTTCTAAAAGTTGATTTTACAATCTCTAAATTTGCAGTGCTTTGATTTCTCCCAAATACTTTTATCATTTCAAGTATTTCTCCTATTTGATTATAAATTGTTTTTACTTTGAATTCTTCTATGTCATAAGTGCGCAACCGGCAAATTATTGTGCAATAGTCATATTTTTTCATTGTAGCTATATTGATTAGTTCTTCAACTATTTTTAGATTGCCTTTTTTTGAAATTTCAACAAACTTCGTAGCATTTTTATCTGTTTGGATTTTAATTACATCTTCAGTGCTATTCTTACAAACATCTCGATATTTCTCTATCTTTTTTAAATACTTATACGAATCTACACTTAAAAATATTGGCGAAAAAGGTTTTAATGATATCTGAAACTCATTATTAGAACATAATAAATAATTACTACCACAAACAAAAACTTTTTGATCGTTGCAAATTTTAATTTTTAAATTAATTTCAGCAGTTTCATATTTTTTTAATTCTAATTGTTCTAATAATTTATTTTTCAATTCCTCTTCATTTTTATATAAGGCAACATAGAGCGCGGGAACTCTAACTAAAACCTTTGAAATAGTATTGTTTTTATGATTCGTTTTTGTTGCAATTACTAAATATTTAGTACTTAAACTTTTATAACCACCATACTTTTCGGTGTCCATTTGTGGATTTTTAGTATGCAAAGGAATTAAACCGGTTGAATTTTTCTTAAAAATTGTTTGCTTATAAAAAGCATCATCTTGATAAGTATTTCTATAGGTAAGTAAAAAGTCATGCCTAAAGCAAGTATTATAAACTAATTTTCCTAAATTAGTATAATCAATAACTTTATTATCCTTATCTTTTATTAATAATTTCCTCTCAAGTTCTCGATCTAAATTAAATGAAATTTTATCATTTTTTTCTTTAGCTTTTATTAACCGCATATTACCAAATTTTGTTATTAAGATATCGCCTGCAACTATATTTAAGTATGCATCAATCGCATGGTGTGTATCATTGAGATCACGAACTTTTGGTATATCAAGTTCTTGTCTAATATGTGCTGGGTACTGGGCTTTTGAAAATATTATTTTTGTATTAGGATATAATACTTCAAATACATCTTTAAGAATTTTATTCGATTGATTTACAACATTAATTTGTCGATTTATAAAGTCTGCTAATTCCGCTTCAGTAATTTCTGTTTTGCGCACCAAAGCATTAAACTTTTTATCACTAATTGCTTTCTTTTTATGAAGCATCGTCCATAATGCCATAACTTTTTTAGTGCATCTTATGTTTTCTGGTAAAGGATATAAATCCTTTTTAACCACTTCATTAATATGCTTACTAGTTAAAACTGTATTATCAATGGAATCGTCTTTTATTAATGATTGAGGAACGATATGGTCAATATCATATTTTGTGCTGTCAAAAACATCTTCAATCTTGATTTTTTCCCCCGTATAAATATCTAATCCTAATTGCTTGAAATATAAATAAAGACTTTTAGCTCTTAATTTATCTAATGATATACTTTCAAGTTCTTTTAGTAAATTTTCAGCATTTTCATTTTTTTCAGCTAAAAATGATTCTAAAAATTTACGTAACTCTAGTTTTCTGGAATCTGTTTGCTTTCCTTTTTTTCTTATATCGTTTTCACGCGTAACTTCAATTAAAATCTTTTTAGGTGCACACTTTGAGATTTTTGTAATCTCTTCTACTATACGCATTGTTTGAATCGTACTTCTACGCATTAGAGGAGGTATCTTTTCTATAAGTTCATTAGCAATATCTTTATTAGTTCTTAATCCCATAAATTCCCGATTGTGTTGATTAATCAGTTCTTCAAAATTGTATTTGTTACTAAATAGTATCTTGTTAAGATTGAGCGTTGTATCATGCAGTAATTCAATAATTGAATTGTGAATTTCGCCATTATTATCGACTGATCTTAAATTCAAAAATTTACGTGAAAAAGTGCCCCATCCTTTACAATTTAAAGACATAATTGTTTTTTCTTGCTCATCGGTCAAATTATAATTTTTCTTAATATATTCGAGTGCATCTTTTTTGTTATCAGTATAAATTGTTAAAGCAAAAATTATATCTTCTACGATATCAAAATCTTTACCATCAATATCATAACACTTTGATAATATAAATCTACTCGTAGCATTAAAAGAATCATTAGGATTTAAACCGGAAATTGAAACGTCATCTGTTCGATAAATATCATATTTGTCTTTTAAATATTTTTTAATATTATTTACCGTAGTTTTTGCTCTTTTAGATATGAGATTATTAAACAAATCTAGTTTAATCTCTTGGGTAATTAAATCGCCATTAATTATAATACGATTTAAACGATCAAAAATTATATAGTCCATATATAAAATTGATGCGGCCGGTAAAACTGTTTCGCCATTCAGTATAGTACATTCATTAGTTAAATTTTCCATAAATCGGCTTCTGGTTTTATCTTTATCAATAATATTGTCTATATTCCATGGATAAATCTTTTCATTATTTTTCCTTACTACATTTGAATACTTTGATCTATTATCTAATGGCCCATAAAAATAAGGTACTTTAAATCTAAATATAGTTAAAATTTTTTCTTTTTCCGCTTTTAAGAAAGGAAAATATTTTTCCGCATTATCCAGAATTGCATTTAATTCTTGTTCATGCAGTTGATGTGGTATTGTACTATTAGAAACATTAGCGATAATTTGCAACAATTCACCTTTGTTAGCAAGTTCTAACAATTGCTTATATTCAGTATTCTCTAAAAATAAATCTTTTTCTTCATTTAAATATGTATACAAAAATTTATTAAAATCATGAATGCTTGCTCTTGATTTCTCTAAATTTGAAGCACGAATATAAGAAACATAATTATTGTTATCTTTGCTATCCTTATCGCGGAACACTTTATAAAATAAGCTTTCTTTGTCTGTGGATTTCAAACCATGAAATCGATCAATATCAATTAAAAATCCCTTTAATAAATGAAGTTCTTTGCGATGTACATCATAAACATTTTTGAATGCATCAGATAAATAATCATACGTACCAATCAATTTATTTAAATAAACATAATCATACAAGGCTTTCGCTATTTCAATTATTTCGAAATATGGTCCAAAAAGTGTTTTAATCTTATCTTCATTTTCATCATATGAAGAATCAAATTTAATATCTATTTTTTCATCTTCTTTAAAGATTTTTGTTGAAGCAAAAGATCCACCACTAACTAATGTAATAAATAAATCTACATAATTTGAAATTTCTTCTTTGCTATTTGCAATTTTTTTTAACTGTTTTTTCCTATCTGATGTATTTAATTTTTCGTCTTGAAGAATATTTAATACTTCTAAATAAGAATCACTAGTAAAAAGTTCAAAGGATTCATCATAAGTTTCATCACCATCAATAATAATATTTTCAAAAATTCTATTTAAATCTTTAAGCCGGTCCGTATCGAATTTACGTTCAAACTTCCCATCAATTAAAAAGTTACCACGATATTTGATTATGTGATGTATAGCTAAATAAACGAGTCGTAAATCTTTATAAGCGTCTTCCTCTCCATGAACAAGAGCGCTTCTTAGGTGCCAAATAGTTGGATATTTCTTATAATATGCCCTATCTTGCTCTTTTGAACCCAAAAGATAAAAGGGCATTTTATTTTTCTTATCGCTTAAAAGCAATTGGGACTCAGCAAGCCTTATCAAAAAGTATTCGTCAACTTCACGCAGATGATTAGCGAAAATTTCATTTATTAAATGAATTCTATATCTCCTTCTAGCCATTCTTCTTTTTGAAGTACGAAACATTCTTCTTTTTTTTGCATCTGTTGCACCAGAAAAAAGTCTTGCACCCCATGCAGTTTTTCCTTTAAGGCGCTTTAGATTGTAATTTTCATCGGTAACTGCCCAACCAACAGAATCTGAACCGACATCTAAGCCAATATAATAATCATTCATAACTATGCCCTCTTTTCACTTTAAGTAAATTATACCAAAAATACGCGAAATAAAAAGTCCAAATTTCATTTGGACTAATTAAGACACAATGGTCACTCTTACGAGCCTTGTAGCTAAAGCTTATTTGAACAAATGTAGTGTTATCTTCTACGTAATGATTTTACAATAGATTAAAAAATTTATCAATACTTTTTAAAATTTGCTAAATATTTTTCATTATTTGATAACTAAATATTTTTAAACGCAATGTTTTGTACAAACCTGCATACTTCTCGGCAACGATCGGATACTTCTTCTAAAAGAGTATATATAGTTTCAGCTTTATGTATCTTTAATGCATCACTCTCTTTTAAATATAAATTATGCGTATTTTCAATATATATAGCATCACTTTCTTCTTCTAAATGCACTACTTTATTTACTAAAGGATGATAAGTTTTATAATTTAAATACTCATTAAAATTTCTCAAACAATTTTCTGTTTCTTTTACACATTCAAGGGTAACTTTCATAAATTCAATGGTATTTACCGGTAATTCTTTATAGTCATAAAGATATAATTTTAATGATATTTCTTCAATAGCATCAGTCACTTCATCAATTAATTTTAGTAACTCAAAAATGTCTTCGCGATCAATAGGAGTCATAAACTCCGTTAACAATTTATTTGTCACTTCATGTTTATGTTCATCTGCTTTATGCTCGATTTCATGGACTGCTGTTTTAAATTCAACTAATTTTTCATGTTCAAAGTTCTCCATAAAATTTAAAATCATTTCTCCGCATTCAACTGAAAAATGTGCCAAAACAGGAAAGGCATCAAAATAATAGTTTGATTTTTTCTTTTTTGATTTAAACATAATATCTCCTCCTACTTAACTGTCCAAATAAATATTAACGTTGCTAAAAATCCCACTAAAGCAGATATTGGAAATGCCAATGCTCCCCACAAAATAACTTCTCCGGCTTTTTTCCATCTTACTCGGCGGAATGATCTCGCAGATCCTCCACCCATAATTGCAGCATTTTTAATTGATCCTGTCGATAATGGTAAGCCAAACAAAGAAGCAAGAATCAGGCCTATACTTGCAGCAATATCTGTGGCAAAAGCCTGATATTTTTTAAGATTAGCCATTCCCTTCCCAATAGTGTTTAATATTTGTATTCCTCCGACTGCAGAACCTGCAAATAAAATCAAACTTACCGGAAGATATATCCACCAAATACCTGATAACATTGGAACAATCTCTGATGTTCCTAAACCACTATCGCTGGAAATGAGGGTTGATGTTATCAAGATAATTATACCTATAAACTTGCCACCATCCTGAATACCATGGGCATAACTCATTAAAGCACTAGAAACAATCTGTCCTTTATTAAAAAATTTCGTTGTTTTTGCCTTATTCATTTTTCGACATATCACTTGAATAAGCTTGACAAAGCCAAAGCCAAGAAGAAAGCCAACACCTAAAGATCCCACAAAACCCAAGCCGACTTTTAACCATGGTCCAACGCCAATTGAGCCTCCTCCACCTAATAAAATAATTGCGACTCCTGCACCGGTTATACCACCTATTAATGAGTTTGATTCACTGGATGGAAGCCCAAGATGTGTACATATTTGCGAAACAATAATTATTGCTAAAAGTCCACAGGCAATCGCGCATAACACTTCATCTGTGCTTGCATTTCCCCAAGAGACAAGGTTAGCAATTGTACGTGAAACATCACCACCAGCAAATTGTGAAATTGCACTAGAAAAAATTCCTATTGTAAGTGCACCTAGCAGGTTAAAAAATGCACACATAAGAAAAGCTAAACGTGGTTTAATTGCTCTGGTAGTGACAGATGTTGCAATTGCACTTGGTCCATCAGTATAGCCATTTACAAATACAACGCCAAAGTTGATAAGTAGAGCAATGTATGCCCAAGGGTGCTCGTTACATAATCTAAAAAAATCTTTAAATGCTATCATATTTTTATTATAACATAACTTTTATATCAACTTAAAACGTGAAAGCCGTTTCTTTTATTCAACACTTTTTAAAGATTCTATCATATCAATTTTTTTTAAGGAAAAATGTGTAATAAAATTAACAATATAAGTAAACAAAATTGTGATTACTCCCGATATAATAAAACTAAAAGGCGAAATTTGATGAATAAAGCGAATGCTTTCGATTTCCACTGTCATTACCACAAAATTAGTTAAAAATAATCCTAAAATTAACCCTAAAGCCATACCAATTAAAGTTAAAATTATATTTTCTTTAGTAATATAATTATCCACTTCACGATTGTAAAATCCTAAAACTTTTAACGTAGCAATCTCTCTTTTCCTTTCAGCAATATTGATATTGCTTAAATTATACATAACCACAAAAGATAGAATAGAGGCAAGAACTATGAGAATTATTACAACCTTATTTAATGACTGTAGCATATCATCTACCATATCGATAAAAGTTTCTATCATTGTTACACTAACTACTTGATCAAGGTTCATAAGTCTCTCGTTTAAATCATCATAATCTTTTACCAACTCTCGATTAAATGTTAAATAAATCACATTTGTTTTGTATTCACCATCCATCTCTAAAAATGTGGTTGGATCCATAAAAATAAAATGTTGGGCATAATTTTCCATAATCCCAGATATCTCAAAAGATTGTTTTTCTTTATTTTGATCTAAAAATGTAATTTTTTCACCTTTAGAAAGTTTTGTTAATTCCGCTAATTTGTCACTTATAATAACTTTATTTTTCTCTAACTCAAGATGCTCTCCTTCTAAAGAAGAAAAATTAACGGCATTTTTAAAGCTATCAATATTCTCAGGTATAACTAAAGAAACATCATATTTATCAACCTTAGTACTAATTGTTTCGCAAGCGATAACTTCTTTGATTTCCTCAAAATCACTAAAAAGAGCATCTTTTTCTTCTTCATTATCGAGATTTACAAACGTCATTGCATCATAGCGAAAGACATTTTCATATTGTTTTTGAGGAATATCCACAATCGAGTCTCTTAGACCAAAACCACAGAGAATTAAAGCCGTGCATCCAGTTATTCCTCCAATTGTTATTAAAACCCTTTTTTTATAACGAAAAATATTACGAATTGTTACTTTTTGGGAAAATTTAAGATTGCTCCAAAATTTTGTAAATCTTTCTAAAAATATTTTTTTACCGATTTTAGGAGCACGAGGTCTTAATAGTGCTGATGGTTTTTCATACAATACTTTTTGTAAAGTTAATATTGTTGTTCCACATATGCAAACTGCAGAAATCATAAATCCTAATATTGTCGCAATATAGTTAACTTTAATAATAAAATATGGTAAATCAAAGAGAAGTCCATAAATGCTGAATATAAGATTTGGTAAAATAATTATTCCTAATCCAGCACCAAGTAATCCCCCAACAAAAACAGCTAAAAGAGAAAAAATTAAATACTTAAGCATTATATGATAATTACTAAATCCCAAAGACTTTAGTGTTCCTATTAATCCACGATCATCTTCGACCATTCTATTCATTGAAATCAAACTTATTAAAACAGCCACGGTAAAAAATACAATAGGGAAAATAAGCGATAAATTATTAACGCTTTCTGTATCTGTTATATAATCTTTATAGGTTGTCCAATCTAATCGCGTTAATATTTTAGTTGCGTAAATGCTATTTAAAAAATCATTATCACTTAAATTCTTGATTTTATTTAAATTTTGCATTCCATCTTGATAAATAATTTCTTGTTTATTAATTTCTTCAATTTGCTTTTGAATTTCTTCAAGAGCACTAATTAAAGTTTCGGAATTAGGTGTATCTTTTAAGTTATCAATAAAATCTGAAACATTATCTCTTGTTAATTCAGAAAAATCTCCACCAAGTGTTTTAAAAAAATTAATTGTTGCATCTATTTTTAAATTACCATCATCCAATAGTTTTCGTGCTTCTGAAAGATCTTTTTCTCTCTTTTCAACTATTTCATCTCTTCTTTGCAATGCTATAGTATTTGTTGTTTCATCTAATTTTAATATAGTATCATCAATAAGATTATTATATTCATTGGAGTTAGTTTCCAACTCTTTAGCGTTTTTTATAGTTATTGCTATAGAAGAGTAACCATCCATTTTAAAACAAGAATCAAGGGCAAAACTATAAAAATTTACAATCCCTGCCCCAATTTGACTAGTTCCCCGATTATTACTTGCTTCAACACTGGCAAAATAAAGTGGACTTCTCACTATCCCAACAATTTTTAAATTATTTTCAACATCACTGCTAGTAAATGAAATTGTATCTCCGATTTTGTAAATACTCTTTTCTATAAAAGCTTGCTCAACAACAATTTCACCAGGGGAAGTAGGCAAACGTCCGTCAAGAATTTCTAATTTATTAATATTTTCCGGCAAATTTGCAATATTTAAAACAAATTTGTGATCATCACTCTTTATTAAAACATCACTACTATATAAGCCCTCTATATCTTTTATATCTGCAATGGATTTTAATATTTCAAGACTTTGTTCATTGAATCCTAAGGGTGATGTTAAACTTATATCATAGGTATTTTGCTTATCTAAATAATTGTCTAAAGTATAAATCATATCCGGAGCAGTAGACTTTAATCCCACAAAACAAAACAATCCAAGTAAACTCATAATGAGTAATGACAAAAACCTTGGAAAAGAATTCTTTATTTCTCTAACACTTGTAGCTACTAATTTGTTTTTCATACTACCACTCTACCACTCAATCTTTGCTATATCTAGTGGCTTATCGTTATATATCACATTCTCTACCTTACCATTTTTAAACTTTATAACTTTGTCTGCCATGGGAGCAATTGCAGAGTTATGTGTAATAATAATAACAGTCATTTTGTTTTTTCTTGCTGTATCTTGTAATAATTTCAAAATTTGTTTTCCTGTATTATAATCTAAAGCTCCGGTTGGTTCATCGCATAAGAGTAATTTAGGACTTTTCGCAATAGCCCTTGCTATTGCCACTCTTTGCTGTTCGCCACCCGATAATTGAGCAGGGAAGTTATTCATGCGGTTTTCTAAACCAACACTTTTTAACACTTTTTCGGGAGATAAGTGATCGTCGCAAAGTTGCACTGCAAGTTCAACATTTTCTAAAGCAGTTAAATTTTGCACCAAATTATAAAACTGGAATACAAAACCAATATCCAAACGACGATATTTGATGAGTTGCTTATCTGATAAATTGGATATTACATTATTATCCACTATTACTTCGCCACTTGTAACGTTATCCATCCCGCCTAAAATGTTTAAACAAGTTGTTTTCCCTGCTCCTGAGGGACCTAATATACATACAAGTTCTCCTTTGTTAATACTAAAGGAAGCATTGTCTAATGCTCGTATTGTAATTTGTCCCATTACATATTCCTTAACAACATTCTTAAACTCAATGTAAGACATTTTACTCACTCACTTTATCAAATTATATATTAATATGAAATTTGATTTTTACAATATTTTTTAAATATTAATAAATACACAAATACTATTTTTTATTATTTTTAATAGGTAAATGATATCAATTTGATTGATCTTCTCACTAATACCATTATCATATTGTTTGCAACCATTATACTGTCTTCGATGATATCTTTAGTGCAAAAATGGTACTCAATTACAATTCATCAGAAGAGATATTTCCTTAATATTATAAATACCTTTATAGTTGATTATTGAAACGTTGTACCACCATTAGTGCCCCATTTAAATTTGCTAACATCATATTTTTGGCAAATATCCATAACTTTGTGCATCCAATCTTTATGATAAATTATTTCGATAGCATCTAATTGAAAATCATTTTGGAATGCCTCAAAAGTATACGTAAAAATAGGTTTTCCTTGTATTTCAATAAATTGTTTAGGAATATTTACACCAACTTTGTTCCATTTTGTATTCATAAAAATATTGTGCTTTCATTTTTAGTTAACAGAGTTAAATTTAGCCTTTAATAAGTTTTGGCTATATTACTTGCGTATATTGGATATTAACATAGAACGTTTTTAGAAAGAAAAAATTTGACATTTTTGCAATTTTTTTAATCATAAAGAACATTTTGATTTTATCATTTTGTCTGCTTTTACTAAACATAAATTTTTTTGTACTTCATTAAAAAGATTTTTTATACTAATCCAGTATCAACATGAATTTTATATATTTTTCTTTCACGTCATCTACAAATATAATGTCATTTCAATATATAATTATTGAAAAATATTAATTGTTATGCTTAAATATTAAAAGGCTTAATGTCCAAATTTTGCAAAGTAGGATCTTAATTTATGGAAGAAGTTTCAAGGACAAAAAATGTTTTAAAAAATTCAACAATTGGACTATCTATGAAGGTATTCAATTTAATTTTAGCATTTGTCGTAAGAACTATATTCATTAATTTGCTTGGCAAAGAATATCTAGGTATAAATGGCTTATTCAGTGATATTTTAATGCTTTTATCTTTTGCCGAACTAGGTATTGGTAGTGCAATTTTATATAGCATGTATAAACCTATCGCTGAGAACGATTTTCCAAAAATTAATGCTTTAATCAAATTATATCAAAAATGCTATGTAATAATTGGCTGTATTGTAATTTTAGTCGGTGGCGTATTAACTCCATTTATTCCTTACTTAATAAACGGAGAAATTGGAGTTCCTGTTAACATATACATTGTTTTTATGCTTTATGTAATACAGACTTCCTCTTCTTATTTTTTCTCTTCTAGGCAATCTTTTTTAATTGCTTCTCAAAAGCAATATATTGTTGATGTTACACTGCAAATGATTAAACTATTAAAAGAAATTTGTCTCGCAATTGTTTTGCTTTTAACCCACAATTTTTATATTTATTTAATAGTCGGTATAGTATTTGAATTTTTTGCTAATTTGATTTTTTATTTGTATATTGGCCGAAAAAATCAATTTTTAAAAGAAAAAACAATAAAGCCTTTATCTAAAGAAGAAAAAAAATCAATTTTTATAAATGTTTTATCAATTTTTGTCTATAAACTTGGGGCTGTAATATTGGCCGGAACCGATAATATCATTATTTCTTCTTTTATCGGCTTAGCTGAAGTTGGTGTGCTTTCGAATTATCAAATGATTTCCTCTAGTGTTACAACCTTAGTAAATTCTGTGTGCAACTCAACCATATCAAGTATTGGTAATCTAAATATAAATAATGACATTGATAAGCAAGAAAAAGTTTTTAATACATTACTTCTACTATCTTTTTGGAGTGGATCTTTTTTAAGTATTGGAATGACTTTGTTTTTTAACCCAATTTTTACTTTAGTATGGGGAAATGAATATACTTTTAGTATTTGGGTTGTTCTAGCAATAGCATTAAATTTTTATGTTGGTGTAACGCAATTCGCAGGTTATTCATTTAGAATTACCAAAGGATATTTCAAAAATGCGGGATGGATTCCATTGGCCAATGCTATTATAAATATTCTACTTTCTATTTTATTAGTAAAGCCTTGGGGTGTATTTGGAGTACTTATTGCCACGCCTATTTCTAGAATTTTTACTGTTACAATAGCCGATCCATATTTTACATATAAAAATTGTTTTAAAAAATCGCCTTTTATATTTTATTTCAAATATTTGCTCTACTTTATGTTATTTGCAGCCACTTTATCATTAAGCTATTTTATTAATTCACTAATACCTGGTGGCACCTTTGTATTAGAGATTTTAAAAATGATTGTTTGTACAATTTTGGTTAATACCCTTTATTTAATCATTTTTTGGCGAAGTAAATCATTTAAATTTTTATTAGAAAAATTAGGAAGTTTATTTAAAAAAAAGTTCAAGCACAAGAAAAAGGAGAGTAAAAAATGAAAACAACTGAATCTCAATCAAAACAACCGCAACCACATATTCTCACAGATAGTGAATTAAAATTAATACAATTCGAAGAAAAACAAATTTTAAAAGCTGTTCATGAAATTTGTGTCAATAATAATATAAAATATTATATTTATGGTGGCACATTATTAGGTGCAGTAAGGCATAAAGGATTTATTCCTTGGGATGATGATATAGATATATTAATGTATCGGAACGATTATAAAAAATTTGAAAAAATCGCAAAAAAAGCTTTATCAAAAGATTATTTCTTGCAAAACAATTTAACGGATAAAGGGTATTATCAAATTTGGCCAAAAATTAGAAGGAATGGCACTGTTTTAGAAAATGTAAGTGAAGTAAACTTAACAATGCATAAAGGGGTATTTATAGATATTTTTATGCTAGACTATGAGAAGAAAATTTCTAAAAGATTATTTAAGAAAGCAAAAATTCATAGTTTATTAGCTTATGCTTTAGAAGTTAAAAAAAGGTAATGTTCAGACAAAAAATTTAATAATTTTTTAATGAAATTAGTACCTACTAGGGCAATTTTGTTTTTAGATAATTTATTAGTCGCCAATCATAAGCCCGGTCAATTTTCAGTAGATTATGCTTGCGCATATGGTGCTGAAAAAGCAATATTCCCTAGTTCGTATTTTGGTACTCCCAAATTATTGAAATTCGATGAATTAGAAGTTTATGCACCAACTGAATACGAGAAAATACTTCAATCACTTTATGGAAATTATATGGAACTTCCTCCAATCGAAAAACGAGGACTACATCATAAAATTAATAGATTTGAGAGAAATAATTTACAATCTAATTAAAATTAATTTCAATTGTCTCTTTTAAATTCTTGATTTATAATCTTCTTAAATTTTTTTATAAACTAATTAAAATAATTTATATTATTTTATCGAATTTTTCATTACAATTATTAAAAATTGCAATCAATGTATAGTATTTTCAATGAAAAGTTTAGCTTACTTTTCTGAATTTTTTCTTACAGTATTTTCCTAGTACAAAAACAAGAATACTTGGAAATAGAAACTCGAATCCTCTTACAATAATATAAGCATAAAAAAGTGCAGAATTATAATAAATTATATAATGTAATACTCTATTCTAATATTAGTGCAAATATAAATATTAAAAACACTGATATGCAATATTAAAAAATATATAAATTTTCTTTTTTCATTTGGTTCTATTTCCCCAAAACTACAATTTTTTCTGCTAACTAAAGTTATTTAAAATATTTATAATGGAGCAGGTAGCGGGAATCGAACCCGTATTATTAGCTTGGGAAGCTAAAGTTCTACCATTAAACTATACCTGCACATTACTATTATACCCTAAATTTTTCTTGTGGGAAGATATTTAATATACCTAAGGCAATAATCATACAAACTATGGCTTGAATAATATTAGGAACAATCGAAACTAAGGCACCTTCATAGGTACCATAAAATAAAGCTTTACATAAAAAATATCCACCAACCATAATTATTGAACCCACAAACATCTCTAATAACCAAAAAGCATTTCGCGTAAAAAGATTTGTATTAAGTTTTCTTAATTGATAAGCTAATAATCCTACCGATAAACCTTCTAGGCCTTTAATTATAAGAGTATAAAACATTGTAGGCGGGTAAGAAATCATATCGCCAAAAAATGAGCCAAAACCTCCAGATAAAAGGCCCACAACCGGACCAAAAATTATGGAAATAACAAAAATAAATACATCTCCTAAACAAACAAAAGAACTTCCTAAATTAAGTTGTAAAAACGCGGTAGAAATGGTTACCAAAGCAATTCCTAGCGCACTATAAATCATTTTTTTAATAATATTTCTATTCATAAATTTTCACCTACGCAAAAAATATTGCTGCACAAGCAACATATGCAATATAAATTACCAACATACCAATACCTTGTATTTTATTAAATTTTTTAAATATTAAAGTTGGAACAACTGCTATTAAAGATAAAACAAGTAATACAGGAATATCTAACATATACGCTTGTTCAGAAACAATTAGATTACCATTGGCAATAAAAGAACAAATAGGCAAAATTAAAACTAAATCGATAATATTTGCCCCAATGACATTGCCAACTCCAAGATCTCCCTGTTTTTTTACAATTGAAGTAATAGTGGTAACTAATTCTGGAAGACTTGTACCGATTGCAACAATAGTAATTCCAACTATTCCTTCCGAAATATTTAAAGCACTTGCCACTTCTGTTGCATTATCTACAAGCAATTTTGCACCAACAGCAATACCAAGTGCACCAAATATAAACTTAAAAATATTAATCGCTTTATCTTTTTTTGTAGATTTTTTTGTTTCCGTAACTTCTTCGGCAATTTCCATTACTTTCGTTACATCACGATCTTTCTTCATAGCAGACTTAATGGTAATTGCCATATGAATCACAAAGATAATTAAAAATAAGATTGATGGTATAATTCCAAACGATTTGCTCAAACAAAAAGCAAATAAAATGATACTTGTGAGAAGAATAATAAAACCTTTAATGCCAAAATCTTTCCGATCAATTTTGCAACCTACGAATATTGCCGAAATTGCTAGAATTAACCCAGTATTCGCCGTAACGCTACCAACTGCATTTGCGATTCCCATATCATAAGAGCCTTCTATAACCGCAAAAATCGAAACTAATAATTCTGGTAAAGTTGTAGCAAAACTGACAATCGTAACGCCTATTAAAAACTTAGGAACGTGAAATTCATCAGCCATCCAAGCTGATGCATCAACAAATATATCACCACTTTTAATAATTAAGATAAGACCTGCAATTAAAAGTGCAATAGCGCCAAAGATTCCCCCAAATGTCCAAGTACCTAATCCTTCTAGAAACATAATGACCTCCTATAAAAACAGACTCAGACATATACTTAATTCATCTATGCTGAGTCTCGTTAATTAAGATAAACCAGATTTAAAATAAATCATGCCTGTTGATTTATCACCTAATAGGTCAACTACTCCCTCATTGAGTTTGTGTCTAATCAAGTATAACAAATAGATCTTTTCTTTTCAACTTTATAATTTACGCAATTTAGCTATAAAAAATCCTTCAAAGTATTCATTTGGTAAGATAGTTAATGTACCATCTAATGATGGAAGATAACATAAATTATTGCAATTAAGTTTTTCAAGATGGACCAATTGAACACAATTATCTAAGAACTTTTTTATTACTTCTTCGTTTTCTTCTTTAAAAATCGAACAAGTCGAATAAATAAGTTCGCCACCTTTTGGAAGTAGAGATATTGCTTTTTTTAAAAGCGTTATTTGCCTATTTTGACATTTTTTTATAATATCCTGATTAATTTTTTGCTTAGTGTCTATATTTAAATTAAGCGTACCAGAGCCACTACAAGGGGCATCCAGTAAAATTTTATTAAAGCGATAAAAATCATCTAAAAATCTTGCATCTTTTATTAGAATAGTAACTCGTGTCACACCTTGTTTTTCTAAATTGTATTTTAGTCTTTCTGCACGTAATGGATTTATTTCCACGGCTGTAATGCAAGCTTTGTTGTTAGTAAGCGCCGCTATTTGACTTGTCTTGCTTCCTGGAGCAGCTGCCATATCTAAAATATGATCGGATTCTTTAGGCGAAAGTAATAAGGGTGGTAGCATTGATGATAAACTTTGCAAGTAAATTTTCCCATCTTTATATATCTCTAAATTTTGTATTTTGTCAAAATCTTTTAATATATAGGCATTGGGAATATAATTTATTTTTTCAAAGGGAATTTTGTAAATTTTTAAAACTTCCTCAATTTCTTGATAATTTGATTTTAAAGTATTAATGCGAAAAGAACTTATACGCTTTGATGTCAAGCCTTGTTGTATAAGTTTAGCGTATTCTGCACCATATTGTGCATTAATATGCACAAATAAAAAACTCTTATCATCTATTTGCATCATTTAAATAAAAAATTCTTCCTTAAGACCATTTAGTCCTTTAAATATTATTTCACCTAAAGCTTCACAAACATTTTCAATAGGTTCCACTCTTCCGCTTTCATACCAATCTTGATAGACGAAAAAAACACCAGTTATTATAAATTGGACAATTATATTTAACTTTTTTTCTTCGACTTTCAGTTGCTCCGCTTTTTCTTTTAATAATTTTTTTATACTTTCTCCTACAATTTTTGCCATTTCTCTAATCAAATACATATTATCCGAGTTGGTAATCATGGCATCAAAAAAATCCGAATAGTCACCAAATAAATAATTTAATTTAATAAAAAATGTTTGAGGGCTTTTAATATAATTAATTGGATCATTATTTTGTACATCTTGAGCCAAAAGATTTATTATTTCTTTTTCAATCTCATTCTTTATTTCCCAAACTCCATGGTAATAAGTATAAAAAGTTTTTCGACTAATATCTGCAGCATCTGAAATGTCTTTTACCGTTATACAATCAAAAGATTTAACCCTTAACATATCGGCAAAGGCTTTTCGGATTGCCTTTCTTGTCTTTATTACTCGTCGATCAATCTTTTCATCCATAAATTATCCGCCTGTAAATTTTAGTGATTTATATTTATATTATTATACACACGTGTTACAAAAGTCAACAAACTATTAATATACACTACCTATATTACCATTTTTTACAATAGAAAGAAAAGTTCTAAAAAAATAAATACATAAAAAAAGAAAGTGCCACGAGCAATTAAGCCTCATTCCGTGGGGGGCTACAAGAACGAAAGCGGTAAACCGCTAACACCGAGCCAAACACTTTCTGTACTTATTGTACTTAAAACTTTTAATAGAAGTCATTAAATTTGATAAAAAGAAAGGAATGTAACTATTGATATCCATTACCTATCTTACAAGATTATTTTAGATTGGTTTCAATGGTATCAATATACATCTCGGCATTCAAATGTATAACAATATGCGTTATTTGAATAAGTGATAGACCGATAAAGAGACCTAACATATAATTGATTAAAAGACTAATTATTGTAATAACTATTGTGATACCATATATTATTAGAATATTTAATCCGTATTTACTGATATTTTTAAATTTAAATATGGTTTTGAAAGGAATTTTATTTTTTCCTCGCAATAAATTAGCCTCAAATAAAGAAAAACAGCTTGCAAAAGATATAAGAAGAATTACGGAGAAGATAACACTCCATTTCCATAAAGATAATAAAAATAACGCAAGAACTATAAATAACACAGTCAAAAACGCATTTAATAATATTTCTAAAATAAGCTTCCAATTAGACTTCCTTTCAAAATCTCTACGAATTTGAAACTCTGTGATAAAATAACCCACAATAAATCCAATTATCCAACATAAAACAAATGCTACTATACAAACTATCACACCAATTACAAAATTATTTACTAAAGTTTCTATTTCAGCTGTAAAAATATCAACATCAGTTCCTAATAGATTGTTTAAAATTTGTAATATGTTTTCATTCAGCCAAGTTGAAGAAAATAAAGTTTTTATTGCCCTAAAAGGATTATTCCAATCCAAAGATAAAATAGAATTCCATACATCTTTGAACAAAACTTGTGCATCTAAATTTACATTATTCACTAAATACGTAACCCCGTTTGCCAAAGAAGCAAAAACAGTTTTTAGTCCCGGAATTAATATAGAAACTCCTATCATCATACCTAAGAACATTGTTCCAAGAGTTGTAAAAATGTATTTGATTGCTTTTAAATAATTTTGTACATATTTTTTATTCATACTTTATACCTAAGAAAATGGCGCGCCCAGTAAGATTCGAACTCACGACACTCAGATTCGAAGTCTGATACTCTATCCAGCTGAGCTATGGGCGCACACATACTAATATTACACCAACCGTTTCTTACTTTCAAGATAACTTCTTGAAAGAGTTAATTATTTGATAATTAACATTTGGAAGTCCGTTTATAGATAGAAAACGGCAATAAGTATGAATATGGTATAATAAATCAAGT
>CANQQL010000003.1 GCA_947625975.1 uncultured Bacilli bacterium | reverse complement strand
CTCAATATATCTCTATTTTGAAGTTACTTTTTTTATTGTGCTTTTCGTCTTCGAATTTTTGAAGTTTTAATTTTAATTAAGCTTAATAAAAAAAATAAGGGTGATTACACCCTTATGCATATAATCTTCTAATTAATCCTAAAACCCATTTTCTTGGTAAAATTCTTTGTAGAAATATTATTAATTTATAAGAAAATCCAACTGCAACTCTAACCGGCGGATTTTTTCTCTTTATTATTTTAAGAATGACCCGAGAAACTTTACGTGGTGAAGCACCATTTTGTTCATCTTTTTCCATTTTTTTGATAGATTTTAAAGCTTTCCCATTTTGATCATCTTTAATTACAGTTTTTCGGCTTTTCGTAAATTCAGTTTTTGTATCACCGGGTAATATTGTGGTAACTTTTATTTTTTTGGCATTTAATTCAATGGAAAGACATTCGCTAAATTTATCCACCGCCGATTTACTCATTGAATAAAATCCTTGATAAGGTATTGTCAAATCTCCGGCAACCGATCCAATGTTAATAATTTTCCCGCCTTCACTAAGTAACGGAGCAAATTCTTTTGTTACCGTAATTACTCCCATAACATTCGTCTTAAATATCGCTTCGATATCTTCGTAATTACTATCTAAAATAGAACCTGCTATGCCCATACCGGCATTATTGATAAGAACATCTATTGTTTTTTCCTTTTCAGCAATAATATTTCTTACAATTTTAATATTTTCTAAATTAGTAACATCACATTTTAAATAATGTAATCCATTAATATCTGTTTCCCTACGTGCTAAACCATATACCGTAAATCCGGAATTAATTAATAATTCAGCAAGATCTTTGCCAATTCCGCTACTGACACCAGTTATTACCACAACCGGCATTATTTAATTACCTCTAATTCCACCAGAACATCTTTAATCTGCTTCATGGCATAGTCTAATTGTTCTTTAGTATGTGTTGCAGTATAACTTGTTCGTAAAAGTGCAAAACCTTCTGGTGTTGCAGGAGACACAACAGGATTAACATAGACACCGCGTTCCAATAATAAATGGCAAGCTTTAAAAGCCTTAACATCATCATATACATAGATTGGAATAATTGGTGTATTAGAATCAATAATTGGCACACCTAATTTCTTTAAACCTGTTCGCATATAGGCTGATAACTCTAATAATTTTTTTGGTCTATCAGGTTCTTCTTTAATAATTCTTAACGCTGCTAAAGCACAAGCTGCACATGCGGGAGTAATAGATGCCGAGAAAATATAAGGACGTGAATTATGTTTAACATATTCGATAACTTCTTTTTTGGCAGCCATATAGCCTCCAAGGGATGCTAATGATTTGGAGAAAGTTCCCATATAAATATCAACTTGATCTTCTAAATCATAATATTCCGCTGTTCCTCTTCCATGTTCTCCTAACACGCCTAAACCATGGGCATCATCAACCATAACTCTTGCACCATATTTGCGAGCCAAAGCAACAATTTCCGGAAGTTTTGCAATATCTCCACCCATGGAAAAAACACCATCTGTAACAATTAAGATTCCTTTATCGCTTGGTATGCTCTTTAAAACATTCTCTAAATCTTCCATATCCGCATGTTTATAGCGGAGCATTTTCGCATAACTTAAGCGACAGCCATCATAAATAGATGCATGATTTTCTCTGTCACAAACAATATAATCTCCTAATCCTGCAATCGCAGAAATTATTCCTAAATTAGTCTGAAATCCGGTCGAGAAAGTCATTACCGCTTCTTTATGTAAAAATTCTGCCAACTCCTTTTCAAGTTGTATATGCAAATCTAACGTACCATTTAAAAATCTTGATCCCGAACAACCAGATCCGTATTTCTTTAACGCCTCAACGCCTGCATCAATTACACGTTTGTCAGAAGTCAAGCCTAAGTAATTATTCGAGCCTATCATCACAACACTTCTACCGGCCATCTCAACTTGTACATCTTGTCCCGTTGACAAAGCCTGAAAGTAAGGATAAATGCCTTCTTTTTTAATAAAATCCACTCTATCCATATGTTTACATTTATCAAATAAATCCATAAGTAAAATCTCCTTTTTTCAAACACTATTATAAAGTTTTTTAAATAAATGTCTATATATGCTTTTCCCTAATCAACACATTTAAGTCTTTTTGTTTTTTTATTTAACAATCGCTAATAATTGGTCGTATCCTATTCCATAGCACCATATTTTAAATAGGTGAGAACACGATCATAAGACAGTTTATCTTTTCCAACAATAATAAGTTTATCTTGAGCAATAAAAGTAAAGTCCGGCCCGGGTGAAGCGATTAGACGATTACCTCTAATTATAGCGACAATCGTGGCTTCAGTATAATTATAAAAATAGACATCACCAATTGTCTGATTAATAACCCAACTGTCATCATCGACTATTACTTCTTTAAACTCCAAATCCAAATCTGCTATTAATTTATCTGATTTTAACATTTTATTTAATTGATTAAATATGTCTTCATTAAGTTTGTTTCTTTGCTCAATTAAATCATTTAAATCGGATATTTGTTTTTTTCTATTTTCCTCATCGCCAAGTTTGGAAAGAAACTTTGTAGCAGTATCACTGGATATTACAAAAATTCCCACACCCTGCTTTACTAAAACTATTTTTTCATTCGCAAGTATGTTTATCGCTTTACGGATAGTTTCCGGAGAGACATTATATTCACCCGCTAATAAGGTTCTTCCTTTTATTTTATCATTTTCTTTATAGATGCCTTTACTTATTTTTAAAGCAATATCTTTCGCTATTAATAAGTAACTTGGATTAACTTTCATATAAAATCCTCGCTTTTTTATATTATAGCAAATGATTGAGAAATTTTATTCTTTTGAATTTATAGTCAATTTTTATTTTATTGAAATTAAGTATTATATCTTATATAATTATTCATTGAAAAGGGTGATGTTTGCAATGAAACCATTTAGATATGTTCTTAAATCTTTATTCAATAATAGTGTAATTATTGAAGGGCGAAAAAGAAAATGGATTGAGTCATTCATTATATTTATCATTGCTATGATTGTCGCATTGATTCCAAGTATTGTTACGATTGCATCAGTCAAAGGCTCTTCTATTCTTAGTAGTAACGCCAATGGAGCAGATGAAGGATTAGTCTATTTCTCTGAAACTATGAAGGAAAAAAATATAAAATTCGAGATTAAAGAAGAAGACGGAACAAAAATCATTACCATGAATGATCCCGATAACAATTGGGCAAATAGCAATGATCCTGAACACTTTTATGCTCCTGATTCTTACCAATACTTCTTTTACGAGCGATCAGATCGCATCATCGAGGAAGATGGTACTTACAGCGATAAATTAGTTCAACGATTAAGAGTTTATCTTGCCTTAGATTTAAATAGCGATGATTTTAATAAAAAAGTTAGTGAAATTCAAGCACAAGAAATTACTGCAATTGGAATTTCGTCGTTTTTAATTATTGGAAAAACCGAATGTTTTCTTTGCGTTTACAGCAAAAATGCTGAAAGTTGGTCCTCCCCATTTGCCACACGCTATATGAAATATGACCGCTTTAAAAATGGAGAAGTTATGTCGTCATATACCGGCGAACATTCTCTCTCCAATTGGAAAGAATTTATTGATGTTGGCTATAAAAGCACTAAAATAGTAACTTTGTTTACGCAAGTCGGCATTTACGCTGCAATTAATGTCATTATATCTTTATTTATGGTTTTAATGATCTTCATCATAACCAGAGGTAAACATAATCCTTATCGTGATTATAAATTTGTTGAAGCTATGAAGATTGTCGGTGTCGCATCTCTTTCACCAGCAATTTTATCAGCGCTTATAGGGTTTATATTCCCATCATTCTCAACAATGCTATTTATGGTAATGCTTGGTATCAGAATAATGTGGCTAACATCCAGAAACTTAAATCCTTCAATCCAACAACAATAAATCAGCACCACTATTGTGGTGCTTTTTCATATATAGAAGGTTCTTCGTATTTTAAATTACTTTGATTATTCACTTTAATTAATTTTACACTTGACCAATTACTATATTTGTAAACCTCATCAAAATCATAAATAACTAAATTATCTTGTCCATATTTCAAATAAAACTCTTCATTTAGTTCTTTATAAGATTCTTTCTTATGAAGTATTAAAATTATATTGGTCTTTTTTAACAAATTCTTTTCATCTAAAACATATTTGATTTTTTTATTTGGCCCTATTAATTTTTTAAAGTTTTCTTCATTTGTTTTATCATAAATATAAACTGTTGAATTTAAACTTGTTAATATTTGAGAGATTATTTCTATAGCCATTATACTAACATCTTCAAAAGCATCACTAATTCCCAAAATCCCAATAGTTAAAGCATCTTTTGGCAATTGTTCCACAATTTGTTTCGCAAGGTATTGATTACCTTCTACTAATGATTTATTAAGGTTAACATCTTTCTTTAAAAAGAACTTTAAATTATTATATTCACAAATTAATTTATTACCATTGCCTTTGTTCACAAATTTACCAATATTCGGTAATTGGATTTTTGAAATTAAGTTATTGAAATTTAAATTAAAATCATTAAATAGACAATGCATGTTCGTAATATAAGAAGTAATTAAAACTTCCAGATAGTTATTTGCCACGCGATAAAGCTCTGCTTCTTCAAACGAAACAAAATACAGCAATACTTCTTGCATTAAAAACTTTTCATATAATAACCGAACTGTTATATGCGCTAGCGAAGTTGATGTTCCTACTACCAACTTTGTAGGCATAAAAATATCATCATAATAGTTATTATTTATACAACACGTGGGAATATAGGCAATAGAAAAATTATTGCTATTTCGATTTAAATACTTATCTATTATTTGACAGCTACCAACCGGTAAAGGAGTTTTTATAATAAGCGTAGTTTTCCAATGAAAAAACTTTTTTATTTCATCGATTGTTAAATAAAAAGAATTTAAATTATATTTACCATTAATTTCTTCTAATTCTATTGCAATTATTATAACTTCAATCCCTGTTAAATCTAAGATATTAGTTGTGTATTGAATTGTATCTCTGTGATTATCAATAATCTTTTTTATTCGCTCATCTTTAAACCTTTTTATGCCTTTGCTTAGTAATGATACACAAAAAGCATTAGAGTCATATGCTATAATTTCATAACCAAAATTAGCAAGTAATGCAACATTTGTAATTCCTAATTCGCTTAACCCAATAATTCCTACTTTCATAGTACCCTCTTATTTTCGCAGTTAATCTCCGTAATCTGAACCGCGCGATTTATCTTCGACAAAAATATTTAATGGATCTGTAATATCGAAAATTTCCAAAATTATGAAATCTTCCTTAGTTTGTGTTAAAGGATGCTCATAATTACCGGTAAATATTACTTTATGGTTTACTTTTACCACTCGTTCCATTTCCTTTAAAATTCTTGCGACATCATTGGGATAATGTTCTTTAAAGGATGAAAACATTGTATAAAATACCGGCTCGACATAGAAAATATCGCCATCATTTGTGGTATATTTACTAGAAAATGGATTTTGTGTTTCGATTTCAAATTTATACATTTTCCATTCTTCATAGTTTTTCATATTCTCATCACCGTGTTAATTTTAAAACAAAATTCGACATAAAACAATTCATACTAATAATAGTTTGTATTCGTGTCGAAATTTGTCAATTTTTAGTGGCTACCTATTTTCCTTAATAAATTTCTAAAAACCTTATAAAAAGTGTATAATAAGCAAATAAGATATCTTTTTAAATTAAATTTTATAAGAAAGGGCTAAATGAAAATTCAATGAAAAGAAAAATATTTTCAATATGTGGATTCATTATATCGTTCTTAATACCATCATTAGTGTTTTTATTTATCTTAAAAAGAAATGAAATTTATCCTTTTGGTGATTCCACAATATTGTTTGTTGACTCACAAGGTCAGTATATATCCTTTCTTAGCTATTACCGCACCATATTGCTTGGCCAAAATAACATAAAATACACTTTTGCTAAACCATTAGGTGGCGATATGGTTTCAATGTTCACTTACTACTTACTATCGCCTTTTAACCTTTTATATATTTTCTTTAATACCGAGTCTCTACCTTTAGGTATTGCTATTATTACCATTTTAAAAATCGGTAGTATTGGGCTATCCATGTATATATTATTGATGCATCTTAATAAAGATAAAATAATTTCAAACTTAATTTTTTCCACAGCTTACGCTTTATGTTCTTATGTTATAGTTTTCAATTTTAACTTTATGTTCTTAGATGGCGTAATATTTGCGCCTTTAATCGTTTTAGGTATCGAAAAAATCTTTGAAGGTAAAAGGAATTTATTTTATATCATCTTTTTATCTTTAGCCATTTTAATTAACTATTATATTGGCTTTATGCTCTGCTTTTTTTCTGCGGTGTTTTTCTTATACAAATTATATAGCTATGACCGTAAAAAAGAAGAAATTAAACATTTATATAGAACATTTATTTCTGGTTCTATCCTTGCTGGCGCAATCAGTTCCTTTAGCTGGGTGTCCGCTCTTGCAAATATGCGAGGAGCAAAAGCGTCACTAGAAAACGGCAGTGCTTTTTCCATGCAATTTTTATGGAAAATCGCTGATTTCGGTAAAAATCTTACTAGTCAATCCTATTTGGGTATGCCTGATATAATTAATGGCGCTCCTCTTGTTTTCATTGGCTCTCTTAGTTTGGCACTTTGCATTCTATATTTTATGAATGCCAAAATCAGTCGTCGTGAAAAAATAAGTTCTTCTATTGTCATAGTGCTTTATTTATTTATTATGCTATTTACATTTCCGAATAATTTGCTACATGGTGGATCTGCTCCGACATGGTTTACATTTAGATACGCATTTACCTTTGATTTCTTTTTAATTTATCTTGCTTTTAAAGAATTCGACAACATTTCCGGATTAAAATCTCATCATTTCGTGGTGCCACTAGTTGCTTTTGCATTATTAAGTGTAATTATTAAACTTAGTGGATACGAAACAAACATTCTTAACGATATTTTATTCACGACAATAGCCTTTATATTAATATTTACTTTAAAATATTTAAAAAAGAAATGGTTATTAGCTACGATAACTACACTTTTGGTTGTGGTAAATGTTATAAATTTAAATGCTAATGCTAATTATGTTATTAGTAAAAACAAAGAAGAGTCTGAATCCGGAAGTGGAAGTTATGTCAGTTATGAAAAATATCAAAAAGAAATTAATGAAATCGGTCAAATAATTAATTTTGTAAAAGAATATGATGAAAGCGAAGAATTTTATCGTATGGAAAAAACTTTTTACTCTCAGCATACCTATAATTTGGCAAACAATGACTCCTTTATGTTTGATTATGCGGGACTCACTCATTATTCCTCAAACGACAAACTATCGACTCGTAACTATTTAGCTTATTATATGGGGTTTCATACAAATAATAACTGGTCTTCCTATGGCTTAGGTTCTACTTTGACTGCCAATTCATTAATGGGTATAAAATATATTCTCGATCGAGATTTCGAGTACAATAGTATCTTAATTCCTAATCGCCACTTTGGTGCACGTGATTTTTTAACCCCGGTCAAGAATTTTGATTCGTATCTTGGTGATAAGATTTATGTCATGGAAAATCCTTATGCTTTATCTATCGCCTATTTGGCAAAAAATGCTCCAAAACAAGAGAATAATGAAAAACATAATGTTTTCCGTTATCAAAATCAAATGTTAAAAAATTTAAGTGGATTAGATCTAGGCGATGTCTTAAAACCTTTGACATTTACTACTTCTTTACAAAATATTCGACAATTATCCGAAGATCATTATGCCTTAATCGACATAACTAAACCAGGTTATATTACATATAATGTAAGTTTGAATAATAAATATCCGATGTACTACTACATCAAAGATGGATTTAGTCAATATATGTCTTTAACCGATACGCGTAATTTATATTATTTTAATATGTATAATTATGCCGTTAATCCTATTGAATATAGTTCTTATCAAACCAGTAAAACTTATCAACTTAAATTAAACGAAAATTTAGTCTGGGATGAAGTGGAAATAATTCCTAGCTTTTATTATGAAGATATAGACTTACTAAAGGAGTATTTTGCCACTTTAAAAAATCATAATATCAGTTTAAAAAGACTATCCTCTTCGCATTTACATGGCAATGTTACCTACAGTGAAGATTATCCTTTACTTATGACAAGTCTTCCTTATGAAGGAAAATGGAAAGTAAAAATAAATAATAAATCTATTCAAACTTTTATTTCACAAGATTTGTTTGTTTCAGCTGATTTGAGCAAGTTAAATTTAAGAAGTGGCGATAACGTGATAATTGATTTAGAATATGTAACCAATGAATATACCCTTACAATTCTTATTGGATTAATTGCCATAGCATATATTTTCTTTGTAGATTTTGAATATTGGAAAAAAATAATAGGTAAAATAAAAAGTCACGAAAAAAGTAAATAAAAGATTTTGCTATGAATTAACTCTTTTCTTCTTTTTTATATTTTTTATTTATTATTACTTGTAAACCTAAAGTAAAACCAAATAGGGCAAACCCAATTAGTGATATAGTTATTCCAGGTTTTAAACCTGGTGTAAAATATTCCATTTCATAGGCGTTATTTCCGCTTTTTCCAACAAAAGCACAAAAGCCACCTTGAGCTTTAAAAATTTGTGGTTTAGTTATATTGCCCTTTTCATCAGTCATTTTAAGCGTCCAACCATTATCAAATGGAATAGTTGTAACCACTATTTTATTTTCACTAAAGTTTGTTGTAAAATTTGCTTTATTTGTCGAAACGTGCACATTTTGTAATGCATTTTCTTTTACTTTGTTTAGTCTATTAATATAAGTTTCATATTTTTCCTCATAAATTGCAAATCCATTCATATTTGTGTTGTCGCCTTCATTAATCATCGGTTTAACAACAATTGTTTTTGCAGGTTTTTTAACATAAAAGCCACGTAAATTCTTATAATCTTGATTAATATATTGATGATAATCAAAAGTAAGCATATTACCATTTTCATCAAAAATATGAACATACGCAAATCTATTCAATTGCAATTTCAAACCTATAAAACATCCTTTATCAGAAGCACTACAAAAATTTTTATTATTCCCTAATTCAATAACATACTTTGTTGTTCCTGTTGTATATGGTGTATTATTACCAGTAACTTTTGTGCAATTGGTGTTATCCAATAAAGCATCACTTGAATCACCTACACCTGATGGGCAAGCATATCGTGTAACTTGTAATTCCGGATTAATATATAGTTTACCAGATGCGGAAGTAAAATCATTGATAGGAAAATCTTCAAGCAAATTTAATGTATCTTCATCATATTCATTTTCTTGCAAAAAGCCATCTTCTGTTACATTGTAAAGAATCGCTCCGGACATTAGCGCTTCTTCATTTTTTATTACTTGCATAAAATCATTTACCAGATAACCACTAGTCGCCGCCCCATCGTTACGTGATCTTTGCTGCCAATATACATAAGAATAGTTGTTATTTAAGTGAATATAATTTTCAATCGAATCTGCATTTATGGGAATTATATTATCAAAAGCATATCCTAATTCTATAAAATTTTTATTTTCAAAAACGGAATGAGAATTTGACGATAAATCTTCCCGATATTCAAATCCAAAAGGGATATTATACATTTCTTTATCATTGACAACTTCATTTTTATAGATGGTATTATAATCTGAATTTTTTACAATATAATATTTGACTCCTAAGAACGCATCAAGATTGATAAGTTTTTCATGTGCTCCCATTGTCCAAGTATCTTTCGAATATAATATTCTTGTCCAATTTAAAAAATCTTTGATATTGGTATTATATAAAGAATGAAAACCTCCTACACCATTATAATTTTCGCGCATTCCCAAATTATTTGTAGAGTCATTTGCCGTGGTATTAAAAATTCTAAAATAAGAATTATCACTATTATTTATTTTTTTGACTACTTCAACTTCATCGGCAAAATTTGCCGATCCACCAGCGATATTTTGATATTTTGTTTTTTGACCAAATAAAGTAAAATTACCTACAATTAAAACTTCGATTGATAAAATAGCCGTAAAAATCGTTTCGAATTTTACTTTTTTTACCGTACCTCTTATTATAAAATAACATACTAAAACATAAATAAATTGATAAATTATAATGGCCGAAGTATTTTTAATATCACTGACCCCGTATTGATTGTCAAGAGCAGTTAAAACTGTAAATGTCATGCCTGCAATAATTGCTAACACAGAGATATCAAAATACCACTTTGGATAATTTTTGATGTTTTTAAAATTTAAAGCAACATAGGTTATTAAAGCGACTACTACAAAAAGCTGCCATCTACCATAGTCCACAGTAAAACCATGGAATAGTTGATATGCAAAAGGGGTAAAAAGCATCAGTACAAAAAGAAAGATTGCTAAAATATGGGAAACCTTTTTTTGTCGTATACTTTCAATAATAGAAGGTACAACCATAAGACTTAAAGGCGTATAGATAAAAAGGCTTGAAAGTGTATTGTCATAGCCCGTATTACGATACAACAAACAGTTAAAATCACTGACAACCGGAAAGAAATATGTAGCAAGCGGATAATATTTTTTCTTTTCGGAGTTAAAATCAAATAATAAATCCCACAATGCTTCTAAATTTTTATCGGTAAAAGCATTTTTTAAAGACTGTAGATATGTGGCATTCTCTACTCTACCTGCTTCTTGCACAGCATTTAAACATGGTAAGAGTACAATAGCGCACATCATTAATCCCACAGCAAAGCCAAAAACACCAAGGACTATGATGAACAAATTATCTTTAAAATTTCTTTGCTTTAGTGTTTGAAAATAACGAAAACCGGCATACATAACTCCAGCAAAGCAACTCACAACCAAGAAAAAGTAATTTGCTAAACCTAAAACAAATAAAGCCATCATTAAAGTCCATGGTTTTTTTTCTTTCAAAACTTTCTCAATACCGAGTAACACCAATGGAAACATTACGACAACTTCCATAAAGTGATTAAACCACATATAGTAAAGATTCCAACCACAAAAGGCATAAGCAATCGCAAATATTCTTGCAGTCTTTTCTTCAACACCTAAATATTTAAGATAAGCTCGGAATGTTATGCCTGCTAAGGCCATTTTTAAAATCATCAAGATGGCTAAACCTTGTGGAATTAATCCTCTAGGACAAATTAAAATTGGTAAAAAAAACGGATTTAAAAAATAATAAAAACTATTCGCGCCTATATTATTAACACCTAATACCGTATTAGAATCCCATAGAGGAAATTCTCCGGTTTTTAAAAAATGCCACCAATCATCGTAACCATTCGTGTAAAAAGGGATTTGCTGTTGAACATAATCTCCCCCTAATGGAATGGTCCAATCTTCCATAATTAGGACCACTAATGACATTAACAGAGCTAAGCCAACTAAAGATAAGAAGTAATAAAAAATACTTTTTTCATCTTTTAAAAATGAAAATTTACATTTGATCCAAGTCAAGATGTTTTTCATTAGACTCACTCCTTAAAGTAAGTCTATTATATACAAATTTTTATTTTTTATAAATAATATGGCACATATTATTTAAAAATCTTTCATTTGAAAAAAATTATTATCTATTTGATTATATAAACCATTTAAATTATACATCTTTGCATATATTTGCTTATACTCACTAGCGCTTGCAATGCTTTTATCATATTGTAAATTATTAAACATTTCATATGCTTTTCGTTCTTGAAAAAAGCTTCTTTTTGTATATAAATTATAAATATTTTGGATTTGTTTTCCGTTTAGATTTGCACTTTTGATAATCATGGTAAAATTTCTACTGGCTTGTGTAAGCAAAATTGAAGCCATTTTTAGATTTTGCGAAAATGTCAAAAACATTTTAGAAGTCTTATAGATGCCAATATTCGAGCATATTTTCAGATCATTGAATATCGAGCGATACTGACTGTGTAATGCTTCGAAAAGCCAAGACGTATGTATGATTAATTTATTTCTTTCACCATCGTTCATAAGCGATAACCTTCTAATTGTTTTACAATATATTCATTAATATTCAACGCGTTGTTTTGATAAATTTGTTCGTTTATATCTACCAATGAAAAATATTTTACATTTTTAATGTCTTGCATTTCCATCAAGGAATTATTGATTTGCCATACTATGCTATTAAAAAGTTTTTGCTCTGGTTCTTCAAACAAGTAATCATTATAGGCAGACAAGATTGCAATTTCGGCCTTACTATTTATTTCATTAATTCCTTCAATTGTGTGGTAAATATGATATTGAAAGATTTCTAATTGCTTTTCAAGCAAATCACGATCATAGTCAAGCACATTGTTTGATACATCAATGGTCATAGATGGCAAAAAATCATTTAAACCTATTTTTAAAATAAACAAATTTGCTTTTTCTGCAACTCCAAAGAATGGATATTGCTTTCCTTCATAAAAATAAGAGGCATTAGAATCAACAATTTTAAATAGTTCACCAGATTGCATTTTTTCTCGGGCAAAATAATCAATACATTTTCGATTAAGTCCTTCGTTCATTTGCGCAATTAGCTCATCTGAAAAATCTCCTAAAGGCATGTAATATGTTGATTTATTACATGAGGTTAACATAGTAAGTAGCAAAGGAAAGAGAACCACTAAACCTATAAGCCTTTTCATGTTAATTATCTCCAAAATCTTCGATGCATAATTCTATATTTGCATGTACTTTTCTTAATTTTTTTATCATATTTTCATATCCTCGATTAATGTATTCCAAACCTCTAACTACTGTTTCACCCTTTGCTATAAGTCCGGCAATGACTAAAGATGCTGCACCTCGTAAATCTTTACCATTTACAACTAATCCTCGTAGTTCTTTTACGCCATGAATAATTATATTCATATTTGTTACATTTATATTCGCACCCATCTCGTTTAATTCCTTAATGTGTGCAAAGCGATTTGTATATATACTTTCAATGATAACGGACGTTCCTTCATTTACCGCTAAAAAAGAAGTTAATGGTTGCTGCAAATCAGTAGGAAATCCAGGATAAGGAGCAGTTAAAACGATTATACCTTTTTTAATTTTGCTTTTTCTAACCTGTAGTTCGTTTTCTTTAATTGAATAATCTACTTCTAAAATATCAAACAAATCCAGAAGTGCTTGAATATGCTCTTTAATAACATTTTTGATAATTAAATTTTTAGCCGTAGCGGCGCCGATAAGGGCATATGTTCCCACTTCAATACGATCAGGGATATTATAAAATGTTGTTCCGTGTAAGGTTTTTCCACCTTTTATTACGATACAATCCGTGCCAAGGCCTTCAATTGTCGCACCCATTTTTGACAGAAATTTGCAAAGTTCGGTAATTTCTGGTTCGGTTGCCGCATTTTCAATTATTGTTTTTCCTTTTATTTGAATGGCCAATAAAATTGCATTTATTGTAGCGCCCACTGAAATTTTATCAAAAATTATATGACCTGCGTGTAAATTTTCTCCATCAAAAATATATTTATTTTCTTGTTTTTGGAATTTTGTGCCCAATTGTTCAAAAGCCTTTATATGCAAATCGATTGGCCTTTCTCCAAGACGGCAACCACCAATACCACTTGCAGTAACCTTGTGATACATTCCAAGTAAAACTGAATAAAAATAATAGGAAGCCCGCAATCTCTCCATCGCCGGCATATCTAAATCGTGATATTTTACATTGCTGGAATCAATAATTAAAGTGTCTTGATGATACTCTACACATATCCCTAATTGTTCTAATATTTCCACTAAACTATACACGTCACTTATGGGTGGTATGTTGTGAATAACCACGACATCTCTTGCCAAAATCGAAGCCGGAATTAGAGCCACGCATAAATTTTTACTTCCGGATATATGGATTGTTCCTTCTAATAATTTTTGTCCTTTTATTCTAATTACTTCTTCCATGTTTGTCCCTCTCAATTAAGTTTATGAATCAAGTAGAACAAAAATGATTTGCAAATAATTAGTCATTTGCAAAATATATTTAACAATAATTAAATCTGATAAAAATTGATTCTATTTTTTCTTCAGTTGCTTTTCTTTTATACCAAACATAGAAATAAATTCTGCAGGCATTTTTGCTTCAAAAGACATTAGTTTTTTCGTAATAGGATGTATGAATTCCAACAAATAGGCATGCAATCCTAAGCGATTTAAGGGATTCATTGTTGCTCCGTATCGCTCATCTCCCACGATGTTATGCCCTAAATCTTTCATATGTACTCTTATTTGATTCTTTCTTCCTGTTTCAATGTTTACATCCAAAAGAGAATAATCCGTAATTTCTTTTATTACTTTATAATTAGTAATAGATTCTTTGCCGTCACCAGGTTTTCTTGAAGAATACATTAAATTTGTCGAGGCTTCACGTAGCCAAGACCTGATGCGACCTTCTTTTTCTTTTAATTGTCCTTCAATTATCGCATAATATCCACGATATTTTACAATTCTGTTCCAGTTATCCTGTAACAAATCTCTTAATTTTTCATTTTTTGCCACTATTAAAACACCTGATGTATCTTTGTCGATTCTATGTACAACATAAATTCTATTATGAGGATTTTTTTGTCGTACGTGATCCATTAAAAGACGATAGGCCGTTAATTCCTTTTCCCGATCACTTGCAATGGATAGTAACCCCGATGGTTTATTTATAGCAATCATTTCCTCATCTTCATAAATGATATCTAATTTTTCTTGCGGATTAAAAATTTTTTTTACGGGTGCTGGAGCAATCATAATCACGTCACCACAGGATAAAGCAAAATCATATTGCGTAACCGGTGCTCCATCAACAAGCACTTGACGATGAGTTAAAAGAGATTTAATGTTATTACGCGATTTTCCTTTTAAATTTGCAAGTAAAAAGTCAAGTAGCGTCGTGTTTTCTTTCACTTTAAATTCTTGCATTTGTGTTCGTTTTTTATAAGGTATATCTTTAATATTATTTCTCTTCTTATGATTTCTTTTTAACATAATTTACTCCTGTTTATCCCTTTGCGCGTCAATATACGCTTTAACGCTATCTCCTAATGCTCCTATTGTTTTAAAAGGAAGTAAAAATACTTGTCGCACTTTAGAAGCTTTTAGTTTATCGATAAACGCTTCTTTCAGTTTTTCAAAATGAACAATAATTTTTGTTCCTTTTGCTTGTTTCTTTATAATTGTGGCTAAATGTAAAGAATAAGCAAAATCCACAATCATCGCACCGAGTATTATCCCTACAAATAGTGAAAAAGCAATATTGTTCGTAAACCATGATACCCAACTAATTACAATTTTATGGATAAAAATGATATAAAAGGCAGATATAATTGCCCAAAAAGCCGTAAATAATGGGCAAATAATTCCTTGAATATTACCCTTTCGATTTGTATAGTCCCATAGTTTAATATTTAATCCTTTAATAAAAATAAGTCCCGCAATGTATTCAATTAAAGTCATGACTATGGTCATAAAAGATATCATTATAATTATCTGCAACCATTTAATATTGGTAATAAACGATAAATCTATATTTGCAAGGCCAAATAAACCACATAAACCAAAACCATATAATGGTAAGTATGGTCCAGTTAAAAATCCGGGATTTATCCATCTTTTAGCCGTAAATATACGACGAAAAAGCAATTCTATTACCCATCCAACTGTAGAACCTACTATAAATAAAAAAGCTACGATTAAAACATATTCCATCTATTTATCCTCAACTATAATATCTTTTAAAAATTGCTCTTCAACTTGAAAACTGGAATCAGGCTTAAGGTTTATCACTAATCCTCCGCGATATTCTTCAGTATATTTAATTGTAGGATAAGCACGATAATCAATAGAGTGCCCGTAATACATATCAATTCCTTTATATCTTAAAGCTAGAGTATTAATATGATCATGTCCAAAAAACATTGCCTTTGTCGAACCTAGTTTCACAACGTTTTCAAACAATCCACTTGGTTCCTTTGGGCTAGAAACTGATTCGTCGTTTTTGCCAAATAGATATGTGACTTCGTCATTTCCCTTTTTATATAGTTCATAGGCTTCTTTATATTCATAAGGAGGAATATGAAAAAACAGCATCGAAGATATTTCACTTACACTTTGGAAACCTTCTTGGTTTTTTAAGCGATTTAATTTCGTTTCATACCAACTCGAATGAATATTATTAAAATTTGCATAGCCTGAAAAAAAGGATGTATTATCTTTATATGAACCAGAATCCAATAAAATTAAAGCGTTATTCAAACTTTGATCATAATTCCTGATTTCGATTACCTGAGATAATCTTCCTGTTTTATAACTAACCTCATTATCATCTTTAGCGTAACAATAGGGATTGCTTTGAAATATTTCATTTATATCATTGGCATTTCCTGTGGCGAATACTTCGGTATCATGATTTCCAAATTCATAAACAAAAGGTACTTCCATTTTTTCAAAAAATGCATTAAGCACGGTTGCTGCTTTTATATTGTCATTTGAACCGAATAATCGTGTTGGATAGATAATATCCCCAGTATAAACGATTAAATCTGGTCTAACAAAATCAACCATTGTATAAATAGCTTTTAAAGTCCTTAAATCCAAATCCCTTCCGATTCTTGCCCCTACAAAATGTGTGTCGGATAATTGGAGAATTTTAAAATCGGTGTTCGCTTCATAAGTAATTGAAATATTTTCATTATCTAAATCAAAATTCAAATTCCTTGTCGGTATTGGTTTCAAAGCATTAATATAATCTTCTTGATAGTTAGTCGGATCTATACCATATTGGGCAATCAAAATAAATGGCAAAAGAACGGCAAAAATGCCAGAAAGCGATAGCAAAATAATCTTCTTTTTTTTGTTCATTTATTTTTCTCCCTCAAATAGTGCAATTAAATTTTATTAATTACAACTTTAGCCGTTCCTCCATTAATCTCACCGACAGTCACACTATAACCAACTGTACTGCCATCATTAAATGTATTATTACCATTAGCAAAGTATTTGTTGGTGGCAGTGAATGTATCTCCCGAAACCCATAAAGTACTCGCGGCATCAATTTTTATTGAATTGTTTCTTGGACTAGCAGTAGTGCCTGCTTGTAAAGTGTTTCGTCCACCTTTATCAATAAGATGTAAGTAACGTAAATAATTATTGGGATTTTGCTTTTTGGTTAAATACTGATAATCAATAGAATTAGAAGCACCCACGAAGCAATATCCATTATTCACAAAATCATCAATATAATTTGCACTAATTATAGAGCCTTGAAAATCTGTTTGAAATTGAACAAGACGCGCATCAACATGATAAATTCTTAAACCAGAATAATTATACATCTTGTTTCTCGTATCATATCTATAAAGTGAATCTTGTGCATTAGCTCCTTCAGGTGTGTAAAATTCTATTAAAATATACTCATCATAAATTGAGCCATTCCACGTATCTTTTATCAAAATAGCATCATCGCACAAAGCAGATGAACGCAATGTAATTTCACATGAATCAGTGACAACATAGGGACTAATCCATCCCAATGCCATTTTAGAATATATATTGTGATCGCCAATATTGTAGCTTTGCATATCACGATCACCGGCGCAATCCCAAGGACAATCTTCATCATAACAATAATAGTCATCTAGTCCTAACAAATGGCCTGTTTCGTGTATATATGTATGCGCCTCAAGACCCGTCGGACCATTTATCTCGGAATAAGAATCGTTCATAAATGAATAACTAGCCCACATATAATTATTTACATTAGGATTTGTGGTATTACTACTACTTTCCGTATAATAACACCAAGCCCAATACGCTGAATTACTATCGGTTGAGTAATCATTTGAGTAAACGAAAATAGTAGCGTCAATAAATCCATCTTTATCTTGATCATACTCTCTTTTTTTCTCACTGGAGACAATTGAACTTTTTTCAAAGATGCTCGCAACTTTATCCGAAGCACTTTCTCCAAGTCTATTCAATTCCGAAACACTATATTGGGTAACATTTAAAACGCTTGTAACTTCTCCTGTTATGTTTAGTTTTCCATAACTTGATTGAGCAAAAAAACTAGATACAGAATGCCAACTTGTTTCTGATGCTGGTCCAAAAAATACTGTATAAATATTTGAAAGCATTTTACTAGTCCAAACAGGACCATTATTAAGTTGAACCGGCACAACAAGAATTTTTTGTTCCGATGTAGAATTTAAAGTATGCCAACCAATGTTTTCGTTAGCGTCACGTAATGTATACTTAACTTGACTGCTTTTATAATATCCCTCGCCCCAGTCCGGCATAGGATCCGGAATACTATAGCTGACACTTGAACGGCTAGTGGAATTTCCCCAAGCAGTATTAAAAAAATCTAAGGAAATATCACACCCTGTAAGTATAAAAGCAATTATTGGTAATATAAAAATAATCTTTTTTCTCATTTTCTGCACTCCTTAATTATTATTATACTATAATAATTAAATTTTTTTCATAATTGTTTTCATTTTTACACTTAATAAAATTTTGTAAACACTATATAATAAAATTACTGTTTCCGGAGGTTAAAAAAATGATTGCTTGTACAATTGAAAAACTATTAGCATATGCAAAACATCATTTGTCTTTAGAAGAAATCGACGAAATTTATGTAAGAAATAAATTAATGCAAAAATTAAAAGTTTCTCATCCATATAAAGGTAAAATAAACGAAGAAGAAATAAAAAACATGTTAGTTCCCGACTTGTTAATTCAAGAATTAAGAGATTATCTTGAAAAAACAAATTTAGTGGCAAGCGAAGAAATAAATTTATTTATAACAGAATTAATGGGCGCTATAACTCCGATGCCTAGTGCTGTAATAAATAAATTTAATTCTTTTAAAGACAAGCAGGATGCTTTTAATTATCTCTACGATTTACAAATAAAAAATAATTATATTCAAAAGACTGCGGTCGATAAAAATTTACTTTGGGTGGCAAATTTTAAAGATAAATATTTAGAAATATCTATTAACTTGTCAAAACCGGAAAAGAAGAATACTGATGTCGCAAAATTATTACAAAAAAGTAATCAAGATGAAGAAAAATATCCCCAATGTTTACTGTGTAAAGAAAATTTGGGATTTGCGGGTCATTTAAATCATCCGGCACGTGAAAATCTTCGCTTTATTCCTATTAGTTTAGATAATACCCCTTGGTATTTACAATATTCGCCTTATGTTTATTATGATCAACATTGCATTGTTATTGATGCTGAGCATAAGAATATGACAATGGGTAAAGATAAGTTTAAAAAATTACTTGATTTTGTGGATATTTTCCCCTGTTATTTCATCGGATCCAACTCGGAATTACCGATTGTCGGAGGTTCTATTCTAAATCACGAGCATTTTCAAGGAGGAAAGCATCTTCTTCCCATTACCAAAGCGCAAAACGAACTGGAGTTTTGCTATGAAAAATACGATAAATGTACATTGTCTTACTTAAATTTCTTTAATTCCACTTTCAAAATCGAGTCAAACGATAAAAATCAAATTCTTTTACTTATGACAGAGATTTATGAAAAATGGTATTCATATAATGATTTAGAAGCAGAAATTGTCGCTTATGATAATGAAGGGCAACATAATACAGTCACACCGATTGTCCGAAAAGTAGGTAACACATATATTGCTTACTTGGTTCTGCGTAATAACCGGACATCAGAAAAGCATCCAGAAGGAATTTTTCATTCACATCGAGAATTTCATAATATAAAATCCGAGGGTATCGGTTTAATTGAATCAGCCGGTTTATATATTTTACCAGCAAGATTAAAACGTCAACTTTCTGAGATAGAGAAAATACTATGCGGAGAACATAATAAATTAGATGAGTTTATAAAAGAAAATACTGATTTTGAAATACATCGACAATTTATTAATGAATTAATACAACGATATGGAACAAATAATACTGCCGAGTTTGCTCATGAAATGGTAATTTCCGGTGTCAATGAAATATGTGCAAAAATTTTAGAAAACTCCGCTGTGTTTAAGCATACGCCTGAGGGTACAAAACAACTTCTTGCATTTGTAAATTATTTAAAAAATTAGCGAGAATTTCGCTAATTTTTATTTATGATAAGTTTCATTATTCAGTATTTTAAATGCTCGAAATAGTTGTTCTAATAAAATAATTTTGGCCATTTGATGCGTAAAGGTCATTTTTGATAAAAGAAGCTTTTCATTACCTCTTTTTCTTATATTTTCACCTAATCCCAAAGATCCTCCGATAACAAAAGTTATTGAACTTTTTCCATTTGTTAATAAGGCATCTAGATGTTTGGCAAAATCGTTAGAGGAAAACTCTTTGCTATCGTTTAAGTCTAAAAGTATTACATATTCTTGCTCTTTTATTTTAGCGAGAATTTTCTCTCCCTCTTTTTCTTTTATTTGCATATTTAAACTTTCGTTAGTATTCTTTTTTATGATTTCGTCGCTGACCTCTACAAATTCTAAGTTACAGTATCCTTTTAATCTTTTTGTATATTCATCAATCGCCTCTTGGAAAAATTTCTCTTTTATCTTTCCAACAGTTATCAACTTTATTTTCATATTTTTACTTTCAGACTAGATATTGATTCGTATTGATATGCTGCTCGAATATAAATTGAATGAATATCGATTTTTCGCGACTGTAATGTTTTTTTAAAAGAGCTCACTGCCAGATCATGAGTGTTTGCCTCTTCCGATAAATGCATTAAAACAATTTCTTTAGTTTTATCTCCAATTATTTCTGAAATATACATTGCTGAATCTTCGTTAGATAAATGGCCATAATCGCCAATAATTCGCATAATTAACTGTGCCGGCCGATTTGTTTCAAAAAGCATTTTTACATTATGATTACTTTCAATACAAATATAATCTGGATTTTCCATGTAATTTAAATTACGCTGCGATATGTATCCGGTATCCGTCATGTATATTAATTTTTCCTGATCAGCTTCTAAAACAAAGCCAATGGGATTTATTGCATCGTGAGAAGTTGGTAATATGGTAATCTTAAAGCCCGCTATTGTGTAAACTTTATAATGCTCTAAAATATTAGCTTTTGGAACTTCATAAGTTCCTTTAGCGCAATATATAATGCTTGGATCAAAAGCACTTATACCTTTTATATGGTCACTATGTTCGTGGGTAACAAGTAATGCTTCAATATCATTAAAATTTATTGAATACTTCGCCAACTGTGTTTTTTCATATTTTAAGCTTACACCCATATCAATTTGTAAGAGATGCCCATCATTAGTTTGAAAAACCGCGGAGTTGCCTTTAGATCCGCTGGCTAAAATATAATATTTCATTTTTTTAATCATCCTTTAATTCTTCATCAATACGCGTGATTTTACCTTGTCTTAATGCATCTAATTTTTGTCTTTGTTCTTCAGTAAGTTCGGAGAATAACGAATATTGTTTTTGAAACAGCAACGTCATGACATCAGTTTGACCATTTCTATTTTTTGCTAGATTTACTCGCACAAGTTGGCTTGTATTTGGAGAAGATTTTTCCTCTTTTTCATCTTGCTTTGCATTATTATCACTTTCTTTTTTTCTCCTTGTGCCATCCGGGCTCAACAAGATTACTAAATCAGCATCTTGTTCAATTGCCCCTGATTCACGCAAATCAGAGAGAATCGGCTCTTTATTTTCTCTTTTTTCTACATCTCGCGATAATTGGCAAAGTACAATAACGGGAACCTTTAAAGTTCTTGCTAAATCTTTAATTTTTCGCGAAAAATCAGAAACTTCTAACTGACGATTAAAATCTCCTTTAGGTTTTTCACTAGAAGTAATTAAACCTATATAATCTATTAAAATCATCGCTAAATCATTGTGATTATTTTGTAATTTTCTTGCCTTAGTGATTAAGTCGGACATTTTAATAGATGGCGTATCATCAATAAATAAATTATAGTTTGCCAACCGATTCGCGCTTGTTTTTATTTTTAAACGATCTTCTTTATTGATATATCCTGTAGTGATTTTGTTTAGTTCGACTCCGGAATCAATAGCAAGCATTCTCCTAGTCAAAAGATCTCCTGACATTTCTAAAGAGAAAAACGCCACTGTTTTGCCAGTACTTTTTGCTGCAGTAAGAGCAAAATTTAACGCTAAAGCCGTTTTCCCCACCGATGGTCGGGCGGCCAACACAATCATATTTTCTTTTTGAAATCCGTTTGTTAAATTGTCTAATCTATTAAATCCCGTGGTTATTCCTATGAGATGATCTTCTCTTGTCTCTTTATAAGTTAAGAGGTCACTATTAACCCTTTGCACATATTCATTCAAGCGAATAAACTCCGCTACTCTTCTCTGCTCAACTATTGAAGCAATTTGATCGCCTGATTGTGCTACGAAATCAGAAACAGTGCCGTCGATTCCTTTATTATATCTTTCTTTTATTTCTTCCATTTTAATAAGAAGTGAACGTAAAAGCGTGCAATCTTTTAGCATTTTAATGTAGTGTTCCAAGCTTGTTACACCTATTGCATTTTCGCTAAGATCTTGCAAGTAATCAACACCTACTACATCATGCTTTTTCATATTTTCCAATTCATTATATACAGTTACAACGTCAACTTTTTCATGATTGTCTGTTAAGCGTTTAATTGCTTGAAAAACTAATCTATTAGCAATATTTTTCTCATAAAAATCATCTTCAACAAGAGATCCTAAACAGTTAATCAAAGCTTGTTCGGAAATTAGCATGGCTCCCAAAAGTGACTTTTCAACTAAAATATCATTTGGTAATTTATACTCCATTAATTTCCACCTACTTTGCTTCTATAACATGCACTTTTATATCGCCAATAACGCCTTTATATAATTCAATTTTGAGAATTGTTACACCTAAAGTATTGACAGTTTCCTTGGCAATAAATTTTTTCTTATCAACAACTATGTCAAACTTATTTTTTAGAGCTTCGACAATTTGCTTAGAAGAAACAGAACCAAATAACTTCCCATCTTTACCAGATTTTACATAAAATTCTAATGTAATTGTCGATAATTTCTCTTTTAATATCTCAGCTTCTTTTTTTAATTTTTCATCTAGTAAGCGAGCATCTTCTTTTTGTTTATCTAATATTTCTACACTTCTTTTTGTAGCAATTACCCCTAATCGTCGCGGTAAAAGAAAGTTATTTGCATAGCCATCACTAACTTCGATAGTTTGCCCCTTTTTTCCAACATTTTTTACATCTTGTAATAATATAACTTTCATGAATTTCACCTCTATTTATTAGTTCTTGCATAATTTAAATACTGCTCAAGTGTCTCAAGTAACTTTTGATTAACTTCTTCAATAGTTATGTTTTCAAAACTGGCTGCTGCCATCGCAAAATGTCCTCCGCCACCAATTTTTTCCATTAATGATTGAACATTTATCGTTCCATCACTTCTTGCTGAAATACGCACTTCTTTTTCACTTGTTCTACCTATAACAAAACAAGCATTCACACCTCTAATTTGCAGTGTTTGGTTTGCCACTTTTGCAAGTGTTGCCGGTTCAATTATATCCTTTTGATCCGCCAAGGAAACAACCACTCCAAAGTAAGGAATACTGGAATTGTTCATAATTTTTGTTTTTAAAGAATATTCTTCAAATTCGTCTTTCAAAAAACTATCCGCCAATGTATTATCTGCACCAAATTCTTTTAAAAGCATTGCGGCAGAAAAAGTTCCGATACCAGTTGTTTTAGTTCTAAAAAAGTTAGTATCAAGATAAATACCTGCTAACATAAACGTTGCAAAATCTGCAGGTAATTCAATTTTAGGATTAACTGAGGAATATTGAATTAGTTCAGTAATTAATTCACTCGCAGATGATGCCGAAGGTTCAATATAACTAAATGCACTATTTTCAATAAATTCTCCAGCTCGTCGATGATGATCAATTACTGCAATAGTATTTGCTTCTTCTAATAATTTCGGACATAATGTCATGGATGGTTTATGGACATCCGTAACAATTACTAAAGTATTGGTTTTTAACTTATCCATAACATCATGGGGAGTAACCATTATTTTATTAATATCTTCACGAGAAAATAAGGTCGTTATAGCATTTTTCGTTTTAGATTCAATTGATTTTGGATCGAAAACAACGGAAGCCGGCTTTTTTAAGCTGTCACAAATAGCTTTAATGCCTAATGAAGAGCCCATAGAATCTAAGTCACTATCCTTGTGACCCATAATAATTACGTTTGATGCTCGATTTATATGTGCCACTAAAGTATCGGCATTTACTCTGGCCTTTACCTTGTTATGTCTTTCTTGTGCTTCAGATTTTCCGCCATAAAATGCTAAATCTTCCCCATATTTAGATACTACCACTTGATCTCCGCCTCTGGACATTGCTATATCTATTGTTGATGCAGCCATCTCATTTAGTTTTACAACATCTGGAAAACCAAGCGCAAATCCCATGGACAATGTTAAAGGCGTTTCTTGATGCATACTTAACTCACGTACTTTATCAAGTATCGAGAATTTATCAATATCGCGCATCATTTCAAAATCTTTATAAAATAACAAAATAATATATGCATCTGTTCTATATCTTCTCAATAGTGCATTATGCTTTGCGGCAAAGTCATTAATCGCTTTACGCACATCTGCTACTTGGTCGGAGCTTTCATCAACATTTATAGATACATCTGCATAATTATCAAGCATTAAATATCCCACAACCGGAGCATGATCTTGAGAATAGTTATAATAAGATTCTGCTAAAGTTATATCTTTAAAAATATATAACATAGCATCTCTTAAATATTTCACTTCGTAAATATGACTATTAATTTCGATTTTAGCATTTGCTTCGGAATCGGGATTTTCTTTTAATGAACGTAATCTCGGTTGCCATTCAAAAATATTATTGTCCATAATATTTATTTGTCGATCAGAAAATAGTTCATTTGTCCAAATAATTGTATCGTTTTCATCTACAACTAATAAACCAATCATTCCGAAATTATATGCTTCTTGCATATCGATTCCAATAAGATTAGCTGCTTTCAGATCTGTAGTATGTCTTTTTTTGCTAATTGAAGAAAAAACAGCTATAAACGCAATAGCATTAATTAAAACTATCACTAGAGTTCCAATCGTAACCATTATGATATTGACGATATCTTGTAGACCCCAAATGTTATAAAACCATAACACAAAAAAGCCTACAATTAATAGCAATTCAACCATTAACAATGTTATGATTCTAACTCTCAATGATTTAATTGTTTTTAACATACAATCACCTCAATCTTATTTATTATACAATAAATAAAAGTAAAAAATCGATAGATTTAACACAATTCGTGTTTCAAATATTAAAAAGTCAAGAAAATATTTTAGGTTCGCCAATACATAATTTATTTAGATAAGATTTTTCTGAAATACCTTTTAGTAAAATCAATGTAATTTTTTTCTATCAACTTTATTTAAAAATAATTTTTCTTCGCAAATCAAAAACCGAATCAATAAAACCTATTACCATTAAGACAAAAGGGCAAAAGATAATAAATAAGAATGCTAATAACAATAAGTATGTTTTTCTTGTTTTTGTTGCATAAAAACTTATTATAACTATCGCTTCAAGAAGATAAGCTAAACATAACACGACCAATATATTAAGCCCAACCGTAACAAGGATCTGAACAAATCCAAATTTATCATATTCAACAATTTGATTGAAAAAGAATAAACTTGCTAACGCTAGGGGCATCAGCACAAAAGTAACTATAGAAGGAACTCTTATATTTAAAGTTAATAAATTAGCTCCTAAATTTATTTTTAATATTCTTTGTGCCAATATGGAAATAAAAAGATAAGTCAAGATTGCCTCCATCAGGCTATTTATAGCAATAATCGCAGGTATTATACTAATTAAAATTGCTCTTATTGAGTTGTTAAAAAAATCATTAACCAAGCCCACTTTTGTCAATAAATCAACTGTATTATTTGCCAAATTTGTCATATCTTCAATGATTGTGTACCCGAATAATGCTTTTGAAAATATAACTGTAGTTAAAACGTTGACAAGTAATGAGCCAATAAACATACATCCAACTTTTATTCCTATTTTATATTGAAACTTATTTATGATTAGTGTATACAAAACCGAAACAAGCATAGCAGGCAACACATACAACAATCCTATCAACCAATTTATAATCAAGCTGATGCATATAATAGCGAATGCTGGCAAAAACGCTTTTTTATAATCATATTTTAAGCCATACAAAGTAACAGGAACAGGCAAGAGAAAAGAAAAATTTACCACTAATAATTGTCCTGTTGCATTATTTATTAAAAGTAATACTGCCACAACTGCGCTGATCATTGCAGCGTCAGTTATATATCTTGTTTTCTTCATATTTTTCTCCATATAAACAAAATGGCCTCCTACTATTTTGGAAGCCATTTTTAATCTCACAAATTACTCAACTATATATGGTAATAATGCCATAAAACGAGCATTTTTTATTGCTATTGCAATCTCTCTTTGATGCTTTGCACATGTTCCTGTTGTACGACGTGGCGAAATTTTTCCATTCAAAGAAATATAATGCTTTAGCATTTCAACATCTTTAAAATCAATGTGAGTACTTTTGTTTTTACAAAAATTACAAACCTTTTTTCTAGGTCTCATTTTCTTATAACCCATAATTTTCCAACCTTTCTTCTTTTATAAATTAGAATGGCAAATCATCATCAGCGATGTCTACCGTATTAAGATTTTTATTGTCGTTATTTGATTCTTCTATAGTCTCTTCAGGGAATACCGGATCAAGCGGTTCATTTTCTACATTGTTAGATTTCGGCTCTAAAAATTGGACCGTATCACATATTACTTCGAAAATTGAAATATTTTTCCCTTCCTTATTTACATAGGTGCGTTGTGTTAAACGCCCTTCTACGCCAACAAGAGATCCCTTATGTGTAAATTTAGAAACTGAGTCTGCAATATCTCTCCACGCAATGCATGGAATGAAACTTGTAGACTTTTCTCCATTTGATCCTCTTCGATTATCAACTGCTACTGTGAAGGAAGCAACAGAAGTACCATTTTGAGCGGTTTTTCTTAATTCCGGATCACGAGTCAAGCGTCCAACTAAAACTACACGATTAATCATAACATTTTCTCCTTGTTTTAAAATTATTCTTTATCAACGACAATAATATGACGAATAACGTTGTTGTCAATTTTGACTAAACGATCGAATTCTTTAGTTGCAACAGTATCTGCTTCAACTTTTAAAACAACATAATAACCTTTAATCTGGTCTTTAATCTCATAAGCTAACTCACGAAGTCCCCATTCATTAACATCGTTAACTTTTGCACCATTGTCTGTTAAGATCTTGTTTAATTTTTCGATTTCATTCTTACGATCTTCATCGCTAAGCTGTGGCATAAGAATATACATGATTTCGTACTTACGCATTTAGTACACCTCCCTATGGTCAATCTGGCTATATTTTTGTATATAGCAGAGAGCAGTAATTAAGATAGCCTTCACTCTATCGATAAGATTATATCTTATCAATGGCAAATTGTAAAGTAAGTTTTTATTGCCGTCATAAATAATATAGTAAGCAAACTTGCAAAAAAAAGAGTTTAGAGATCTAAACTCGATTTTTTTTATTTATATCTTCTAATAAGGCATCTAGAATTATGCGACTAACACACCGTGCTCCTGAAGATTTAATTTCGTTTTTGCTTTCTAACAACTTTTTATTTATTTCTAAAGTTGTTTCATTACTAAACGGCTTTTTTTCTGCATATTTTTGACATATCATTTGCGCTGTATCGATATCAAGAGGTTTAAATTCCACTACATAATTAATTCTGTTTAAAAACTCACTTCTATATTGGCTTAACAAGTCTTTGAAGGCGTGATTTGCTTGCTTTTTTTCTTTACTTTGACCTATATCAAAATTCATTTTTGTCAAGGCACTTTCACTTTCTAAATTACTTGTCATTAAAAACATAACATTTCGGCAGTTTACGATATTATTATGTGCATCAACAAAATAGCCCTCATCAAAAACATTTAAAAAGAAATCTAAAACATCTGCACTTGCCTTATCGATTTCATCTAATAACACGACAGAATTTGGATGTTTTTTTATTTGCCTAACAAAACTTGTTGGGTTATCACTACCTTGATATCCAGGTGCTGCACCTATTAGTTTATTAATTGCGGTATGATCCTGATAGCAGGCCATATCAAGCTTAATTAATGCTTCGCTACTTTGGTAATATTCTTTAGCAATAATCTTTGCACTTTCTGTTTTTCCTACTCCGCTTGGTCCAACAAAAAGCATGGTCACTAGTGGAGCATTTTCATTTATTAATCCATATTCTATAGATAGTAAAGCCTTATATATTGTTTCAATAGCGTCTTCCTGACCAAATATTTCATTTTCTAATTGTTTTTTTACTTTTAAAGCTTTTGGTTCTTTGACAATTGAAACATTATAAAATTTTTCAATCATTTTATTAATATCGTTTTTTGTTAGATTCTTGCTACTCATTACACAGCTATTATCTAAAATATCTATGGCCTTATCCGGAAAAGATTGATTTGGAATAAATTCATCAGCCATTTCCACTATGTATTTTGTTATATCATCATCTATTTTTATTTTGTAATAATCTTCGTAAATAGGCTTTAAATTAGTTAAAATATCTAAGGTTTCCTCTTTGCTAGATGGATCTACAAAAACTATTTGAAATCTTCTGTTTAAGGCTTTATCTTTCAGAAATATATCATTATACTCATCATTAGTCGTAGCACCAATAATTTGTATTTCTCCGCGTGATAAATATGGTTTTAATATATTGCTGGCATCAATCGCGCCTTCTGCGCCTCCAGCTTTAATTATATTGTGAATTTCATCTATAAAAAGTATGGCATTCCCATCTTCATTGACGCTTTTAATTATTTTTTTTAGCTTATCCTCAAACTCACCCCTGTATTTAGTGCCCCCGACTACAGATGCGATATCTAATTCATATATCCTTTTATTTTCTAAACCAGAGATTTTATTTTCCGCAATTAATCGTGCTAATTCTTCCACGATTGCTGTTTTTCCGACTCCGGGTGCACCTACCAATATAGCATTTGGTTTATTTCTTCTTCTTAAAGCTAATATAAGTTGTTGCAATTCTTTTTTCCTACCAATCAAGGGATCTTTTTTTATCTTCGATAAATCATGTAAATCCATTATTTTATCTAATTCACTATGTTTTTTTTGACTTTTTATTAATGTAGCTAAGATTGCTGCAGTATCAATATGATTTTTATTAAATATTTCCTTGCATATTCCATTTAAATTTTTTAAAAAGGAAATGAGCATAGAATTAACTGAAACCTTTTCTTCTTTATATTCTTTACTAATTGTTTGAGCATCTTCAAGCAACTTTTTAAAACTTTCATCATATTCCATAAAGAATATTTCTTGCTTTTCTTCTACTTCATAGTTTTTTATTTCGTTTACAACATTTCTAAATGTAACTCCATATTTTTTAAGCATTGTAGTTAATAAATTATCCGGTATTTTTAACACGGCTAATAAAAAATGCTCATTTGCTATAGAATTGTGTGATAAATCAAAGGACAGAGATTCAGCAGAAGAAATAATTCTCTGTGCCTCAGGACAAAATTTTTCCAGCATATTTTCTCTCCTAAAATAATTTTATGTTTATGCTCTTTAATTTTTGCCATTATCTTTTCATTTATACAAACTTCACCTTAAATCCTATTTTTCATTCTTATTTCTCTATCCATCCAAACGCATCGTAAACTTTTATATAACAAAAGAAAAATAAATTTAGCCTTGAAACTTAGTAGACAATAACTCATAATTTACTGTTTTCTAAGATTTTAGCATTACTTCTTTTTCGATTTTAGAAACTATTTCTAAGCAAAATAAAAGAGGGCTAGTTATGTCCTCTTATTACTCAATATTTTTATTTACCGACTGGATGTATACCAAAATACTCACATAAATATAGATAATCTTCATAATACTTATAAGTGTTATCTACTGAGTGGTCTAGTTCATCTTCTTGAGGTGGAATAGAAACAATAAATAAACCACAATAATATTGATCTTGCTCATCATATGTTTCAAATATTTCTTTTAATATATTAATAGGGCAACAAAGATTTTGAAGTTCTGTAACTTCATCAATTGTTTTAAGCCGGTTCGTTCCAGGAAGTAAACCGCCAAACCATTCATTATTATTACTCCAGGCATACATTTCTAAGCCTTTAAAAAGTGGGTCTTTCTTTCCGGTATCAATGTTGTAATAAACTTCATATTTTGCATAACGAATGTTTTCGTTTTCTTTATTATTTATAGAATTAGGAATATTGTTATTCGAGCATCCGCATATACTCAAAATGCCTGCAACAAGCATTAAACTCATTAGTGTTTTCTTCATATTTACCTCCGTTGACCAAAAATTCTGTTTTGTCTCGCAAATAATGAATGAAAAGTCTTGCTTTCTTAAGGCTTTTTTGCACATATTCAGTCTAACGGTTTCATACAAGGGAATAATATTACTTCACGTATAGATGTTTGCTCCGTTAATAACATCACTAGGCGATCAATACCCATACCAACTCCACCACATGGTGGCATGCCATACTCTAGTGATTCAACAAAATCAACATCCATTTGATTTGCTTCATCATTTCCGGCAACTCTTTCCTTTAATTGTTCAATAAAGCGATTCCTTTGCTCAATTGGGTCATTTAATTCAGTATAGGCATTAGCAAACTCATGGCCTCCGATGTAAAGCTCAAATCTTTGTACAAATCGAGGGTCTTCACTATCAACTTTAGTAAGTGGTGATATTTCAACTGGATGGCCACATAGAAAAGTTGGTTGAATCAATTTATTTTCACAATACATTTCAAAAAAAGCATTAATAATATGACCGATAGTAAAATGTTTTTCAACCATTACATTATGTTTTTTTGCAAGTTCTCGTGCTTCTTGTAAAGTATAGCGATTTGCCTTAAAATCAACACCTGTTTCTTGCTTAATCATTTCACACATTGTAACAACTTTAAAAGGTTTTGAAAGATCTATTTTTTCTCCTTCAGGATTAAAAATATTTAAAAATTCCATTTTGTTTGCTACTTTTTCTGCCGAATATCTTATCATTCCTTCTGTTATTTTCATCATTGAACTCAAATCACCATATGCTTCATATAACTCAATGGTAGTAAATTCTGGATTATGCGTTAAATCCATTCCTTCATTTCTAAACAAGCGTCCAATTTCATAAACTTTCTCTAAACCACCCACAATTAAGCGTTTAAGTGGCAATTCTGTCGCAATACGCATATAGAAGTCTCTGTCTAATGCATTGTGATGAGTTATAAAAGGTCTTGCTGTGGCTCCACCTTGAATTGGTTGAAGCACCGGTGTATCAACTTCTACAAAGCCCAAATTATCACAATAATTTTGAATAGCTCGTATAATTTTAGGGCGCATTAAAGCTATTTTTTTAGCTTCTTCATTCATAATTAAATCAACATATCTTCTTCGATATCGTTCTTCTTTATCGGTTAATCCATGAAATTTTTCAGGCAATGGACGTAATGCCTTACTTAAGTGTGTGTAGGAAAAACATTTAACAGTGGGTTCTCCTGTTTTCGTGAGCATAACCACACCTTTGACACCAACGATATCTCCGACATCGGCCAATTTAAAAAGGTTATAAGTGCTTTCGCCTACTGTATCAATGCTTATGTAAACTTGCTGTTTTCCTTTAACATCTTGAATAGCAAAAAAACTAGCTTTTCCCATTTTTCGAATAAACATGATACGTCCCGCGATGGAAACATGTAAATCTAATTCTTTAACTTGCTCTTCTGTTAAGCCATTAATTTTCTTTTTAATATCGTCTGACCAATCTCTGCGATCGTAAGCTTGTCCAAAAGGATCTATATTTAATTCTTTAAGTTTCTCGACTTTTTGTCTTCTTACAAGTTCTTGGTCATTTAAATCTTTTTCTTCCACATTTAACACCTCTCAACATTTTCCCATTTTAACAAATTTTTTTTAATATTTAAAGCATAGAAGATTGAATCTCTTTTAATAATTCTTCTAAGTCATTAAAAGTTTCTATTTCCGTGGATAATTTAAGCTTAATTTTCTTAGTATTTGAATAGCCTTTAAAGAAATGTGGTGCAATTCCACGCAACTCGTGTATTGCCGTATATTCTCCCTTTAACGTCACTAATTTATGCGCAAATAGTCTTAAATAGTTTATTTGATCTTGTAATGTGGGATTATTTAATTTTTTCCCAGTTTTAAAGTAATAATCTATTTGCTTTATGAGATATGGATTTCCTAATGCCCCTCTTGCTACCATTATCCCCTCCGCACCTGTTATTGTTTGTGCTTTTATTGCATCATCAAGCGTAAAGATATCGCCACTTATAACAAGAGGAATACGCATTATTTGTTTTATGTCTTTGATACGTTCATAGTTTGCTTTTCCGGCATATAGCTGATTCCTTGTTCTCGGGTGAATAGTTATTAATGCCACGCCTGCCTCTTGAAGAATTGTAACAATTTCTTCAACATTTATAGAATTATCATCCCAACCTATTCGGATTTTAGCCATCACTGGTTTTTGCGAAACTCTGGTTAATAATTTCATCATTTCAGATAATTCGTCTTTTCTTTTAAGCCAAGCTGCACCGGCCCCTGTTTTTGTTACTTTAGGAACCGGACAACCCAAATTAATATCAATAAAATCGTAATCTATGTTTTGACTTTCAATGATTTTAATAGCTTGATATAAGGACTCTTTTTTGCCACCAAATATTTGAATTGCCACCGGATGCTCCATAGGAGATGTTTGCAAATATTTATAGGTCTCTTTATTTTCATAAATAAGCCCGCAATCACTCACCATTTCTGTATAAGTTAGAGCAGCGCCAAATGGTTTCATAAATTCGCGATAAGCAACGTTAGTTATACCGGCCATTGGAGCTAAAATTACATTTCCACTTATTTCTACATTTCCTATTTTCATACTTAAAAAGGAAAGGTTTATTCCTTTCCTTCTCCATTCTCATCTGTTTTTGTTTCTTTAGTTTGTTCAGATGTCTCAGTAGGAGCATTATTTTCCTCCTCTGACTTTAAATGACGATGTTCAAGCAAATAAGTAATTTCTTCAGCAGTTATAGTTTCTTGCTTTAGCAATGTTTCGGCAATTAACTTAACATCTTCAATATGTGCTTCGAGAATCTCTCTTGCCTTCATGTGAGCTTCATCAATTATCTTTCGTACTTGAGTGTCTATTTCATAAGCTATTTGAGTCGAAAAATTCTTTTGTGTATTTGTATAATCACGACCTAAGAATACAGAACCGGTGTCAGTTTCATATTGAATGGGTCCAAGTGGAGACATACCAAATTCTGTTACCATTCGACGGGCAATCTTTGTAGCCATTTCAATATCATTGCTAGCACCTGTCGAAACATCTTTAAAGAATATCTCTTCGGAAGTACGTCCACCCAAATATCCTACTATTCGTGCAATAAGTTGATTCTTAGTTAAATTATAATGATCAGTCTCTGGAGCCATACGAACATGACCACCGGTTCTGCCACGAGGAATAATTGTAATTTTTTGCACTTTATCCGAATATTCTAAGAATAAACCAATTACAGCATGACCAGCTTCATGATAGGCAATTGTTTTCTTTTCAAATGGATCCATTGTTCTTGATGATTTTGCTGGACCGACATAACGTCGATCGATTGCCTCATCAATTTCTTTAATACCGATAATTTTCTTATGTTCACGAACTGCTAAAATAGCAGCTTCATTTAAAACATTCTCTAAATCTGCGCCTGAAAATCCCACGGTTCTTTTAGCCAAATCATCAAAATTAACTTCCGGATCAATCTTCTTATTACGCGCATGTACTTTCAAAATAGCTTCTCGCCCTTTGCGGTCTGGCAAGTCAACTGTAATTTGACGATCAAAACGGCCAGCACGCAACAATGCAGGATCTAAAACATCATCACGGTTTGTTGCAGCAATAACAATTATGCCAGAGTTATCTGAAAATCCATCCATTTCGACCAATAACTGGTTAAGAGTTTGTTCGCGTTCATCATTTCCGCCACCCATACCAGCACCTCTTTGTCGGCCAACTGCATCAATTTCATCAATAAATACTAAACATGGAGCATTCTTTTTAGCATTTTTAAACATATCTCTTACACGTCCTGCTCCGACACCGACAAACATTTCTACAAAATCCGATCCGGAAATCGAGAAAAATGGAACACCGGCTTCTCCAGCAACTGCTTTTGCTAATAACGTTTTACCTGTTCCGGGTGGGCCAACTAATAAAACACCCTTTGGCATTTTTGCACCAAATTCAGAATATTTTCCGGGATTTTTTAAATAATCAACTAATTCAATTAACTCAGCCTTTTCTTCATCTGCCCCTGCAACATCAGAAAATCTAACTTTTGAAGAATCAACAAGTCTAGCACGCGATTTGTTAAATTCCATAGCTTTATTATTTGAGTTATTAACAGAGTTGCTCATCCCTCTAAACATCAATATGCAAACTACTCCTGTTCCCACAATTAGCAAAATTGTTGGTCCCCAGCTTTCTAGCCATGATGTTTGATATGGATCAACCGCACTATATTTGCCATTATAATATGAATGCACTTCACCGTTATCATCTGTATATGTTCTCTCATCTATTTTAGTATGGAGCTCTTCGATAAAAACGTCATCATTTGCAAAATTGCATTCGAAAGATAAAGTTCTACCTTCTTCATTTTTATAAGTTCCGGTTATGGTCGTAACTGTTTCTTTTGGGGTTTCTACTAAAGTGATGATTTCTTTGTTTTCCACAAAATCTAACAAATCGCCTCTAAAAATTTGTGTTGGTCCGGATAAGTTAAGAGTGATGATAACTGCTAACATCGCGATTACTAAACCAACAAAAATATAGGGAAATATAAAACTGAATATATTCTTGTTTTTTTTCATTTTTTTTACCTCCTTTTATGCGAATCTAATATTTATAATATTAGATTTTTAATTCTTTAAATCTTATGCTTATAAAATATTATATATAAACAATTACTTTTTTACAATAAATTTTTGGTTAGCCTTTAGTGACTCCGGACCGTAGTAGCGGATTATATATACAAGCTTATTATTTTTATTGAAAATTAGTGGCCATCGTTTTCGTAAATCGTGTGGCATTTTCCAATCCATAAATAATCTAGAAACTTTCTTTGGAATATTGTTTATATAGCTCATATCACCTTGCTTTTGGTTTCTAATAACAAGAGGAAAATCGGAATTTTTAATACGAAATTGTTCATAATTTTCTGTTAAATCTAAGAAAAAATATTCATTTTCAAGTATTGTTGGTACCTCCATAATATAACTATAGTTTATTACGTTTTCATTATCGGTAATTTTTAAAAAATTATAATCTTTAACTATGTTTTTTGTTTTATTCAGTCTAAATACAATATTAGGTTTTGCACTTTTGATGGCTTTTAACATTTCTTTACTGAACTTTTTAGATATTCGACAGGAAATCTTAGATTCTTCTAAAAACAAATTAAGTAAGATATTCCATTCGTTTCCGTTTAATTTAAAAATTTCATCTAAACATAAATTATCTTCGATCATAAAATTCTTTAAACGCTGTTTCGTTTGACTTAATTCCATATTTTTATGGTCGATTTTTTCTTTAAGTTCCAATTTTTCTTGTTTTGTCATATTTTCAATTTTGCGATGTCGAATTTTATTTCTTGTATAGTTATCACTTAGATTAGAGATATCAATGGAATACGGTATGTGATTCCTTTTACAGTATTCTAACAACTCACTTTTTGTATAATTGAGAAGCGGTCTCGCGACAGGGCAGTCATAAATATTTGTTAAGTCTCTTATGCCATAAAAACTTTTTTCACTATTCCTTTCTTCTTGCATTAAATAAGTTTCTAACAAGTCATCCAAATGATGAGCTGTTAAAACAATATCCAAATTATTAAGTTTTACACAATCCGCAAAAAATTTATAACGTACATCCCTTGCCCATGCTTGAAAATTTCCTCGATGATCCGGCAATAAATCAGTATTTAAAACATAAAATTTAATCGATTTTTGCTGGCAATATTTAGCTAAAGACTCTTGCTCATAATTTGAAGCATCTCTTTTATGGTAATTTACATGGGCCACTTCAAAATAAAAATTATTTTTTAAGAGCATATCAAAAAGTGCCATGGAATCTGGTCCAAAAGAACAAGCTAAAAGATATTTTTTATTACAATCCAGATTAAGCACAATAATCACCGATATTTATCATATCATATTATCTTTATTGTGATAATAGTAGAGTCATCATTAAAGTTTTTTTCATCGTTTAGAATATTAAAAATGTTTCGTGCATAATTCCCCATATCTGTTCCATCCGAAACAAGGAGAACCTTATTATCTAATTCCACTCTTTCGCCAATTCCATCACTTAGCATCACTAGGATATCTCCACTTTGAAACTGAAAATTATAACTTTTATATGTACAATCTGTAACAATACCTAACGGCAGGTTGTGTCTTTCTATTGGAATTATATCTCTATTTCTTATAACATACGAGATAAACGCTCCCGCCTTGACAAATGTACCATTTAAAGTTGATAAATTCAACTTAAATAAATCCATTGTTGAATAACAGTCATTTATGTTTTTCATTAATAAGATATTATTTAAATCATTGACCATATCCGAAAAGCCTGTAGATAGTTTCAAATGCGTTTGTATCGCACTTAAAAGATATTTAGAGCACTCTTCCGCTTGCTCTCCATGTCCCATACCATCACACAAACACACCAGCAAATAGTCATCTTTATTATCAACAAAGTAATTATCTCCGTTATATGGTGGAACAAGAGCTTTGGAGATTACTCCCATATCATATTTAGCTTTCTCTATGGCTTTATAAATAACTGTAATCGTAGATGTTAAAATATTTTGTGGCTTAATTATCTTCTGATAGTTAACTTCAAGATTTTCCTTAACAAATTCATCAAACGCTTGAGAATTTTCTTCAAAATTTTCGATATTAAATTCCACAACCAAATCATTTTCCCGCAAATAAAATTTATAATAATGGAGATTAGATTCAAGGATTTTTCTTTCAATATTGTTTTGAAATTTATAATTAAGTTTAAGTGCACAATTTTTTAGCGGTGATTCGATTGATTTAACTAAATATTTATACCTCTTATTGGCATCTAAGTATTTAGCATAATAAAGTTTTTCGCTTTTGTATACCTTATAATATGTCTCGATTGCCATAGTTAGTTTATAAGGTGTAATACATGTTTCCATAATTAATTTACGATTGCCGGAGGTAACTTTTTCATCAAAAAAAGTTGGCAAATCTCGCTTTAATTTACAAAATTGATAATGCTCACATTGTGCACAAGTTGAAGTGCTAATATTTAAAATTGCTTGTTCAAAAGGATCTCTTATTTCTTCTTCCTTCGTTGTATCAATTAAAGAAATATAGTTTTTTAATGCTTCAATTTGCCCATTGGTGTAAGCCAGATAATTTTGTTCTCTTATTGATAAGTTATAGCGATTTTGCTTAAATAACGAAGAAAAAGTCTGTATTTTTGTTTTGTTTATCGAAATTGCAATAATCGAAGTCAAAATTGTTAGATACAATGAAATATTTAAATATATTGGCGTTGGTGATAACAATAACATAATTATTGTGGTAATAAGATAAACAAAAATTTCATATTTGTGAATTACGAATACTAAAACAAGTGGTAAAAACAATGCAGTTAAAGTCAAAAAGGAATAGTCTAAGAACAAAACACAATAAATACAAGATAAAAATATAGATAAAATTCCTACTTCATCTTTTAATTTTAACGCTACTAAAAGTAAAACAAATCTTATTGTGAATAAACCTATTGGTTCTAGAAATGTCCCGATTATCGCTAAGGTCATTAAGACAAGAGCCTTATTAACATTTGAACAAGTCACGTCGATGCTATTGAGTGAATCCCAAAATTCTTCCAAAGCTTTAATAATTACAAGCTGAAGTAGAGTATTAATCATCAACAAAACTATATTTTCTAAGGAAAAATCTATTATTATAATGCCTAAAAAACAAAAAAAGTTTAAAAGCAATAGGGGAAATAGTCTCTGCTCAGGTTTTCTAAACATATAAGAAAATAATGATGTAATAAACAAAAAAGAAATCCCGATTATTGCTATTTCTAAGGCATATGATCTTTCAATAACAAAAGATAATATCAGCATGGAGGTAAAATTTAATAAATAGCTTTTTAACCCTTTATAAAAAGAAAAATACAATGCTATTAGTAAAAAAGGATTAACCGAAAAAGATCGATTAAACAAAACTGATAATAAAGATAGTAGAAACAAAAAAACCGATGTCCATTTTTCAATTACTTTTTCCATAAATTTTCCTCAACTCAATCTTAATGGACTATTGGGGATTTTAATGTCGAAAAAAAGTAGCTTTCGCTACTTTGAATATTCTATAATTGTTTTTTCGTCGTACACGGTATAATTATCTTTGACATATACGTCGTATACTTCTTCATCAGGGTTTGCCAATTCTTGTTCTATTTTTGCTTTTTCTTGCGTTAAAGCAATGTAACGATGATGCTTATTTATCAGCACGATGCCCATAGTTACTACTAATGTTAAGGAAAGGACAGCAATTGCTAAAGAAAAAATATTATGTATTCTTTTTGACTTCATGCTTTTTCCTCCTTTTTGGTTTTAATTTATTATAAAGTTTTTTTAGTTTATTGTATAGAGATTTGAAAAAATTAAAAAAACTCGTTGCCAGTTTATTAAAATAAGGTGTGATACGTGGAGAATAAAATTTTTGATAGATGACCGCTCCAATTAACAGCGCTAATGGATAAAATATATTTAAAACACCTTCACAAATTGCAACTAAAAATAAATGATACAGATATGCCAGCGACATAAAGAATAGGGTTTCAAAAGGTAATCTGACCACACTTCTTTTTAATTTATAAAAAAAGGCATTGAACAATGACCACAAGCATAAAAAAAGCATTCCTAAAACTATGGATCCTAGGAATACTTGAAATTGTTGTTTAATATCCATTATTTAAACAATTTCGAAAAAATATTTTCTTTGCTTGTAGCCGTTTTACCTTTGTTCATAAAACTGACGCTATCAATCATACCTTTAATTGTTATTAAACCTTTTTCCATATTCATATTGCCCAATTCCAAATCTTGTCCTGTAACATGAAGAAATCCTAAAGTCGTATCAAGTAAAAACTCTTTTGAATCGAAACTATCAAGTTTAGTTATACCTTCAAGATCTAACGTTTTACGATCTTTAATAACAATTAAATTCCTTGTCTGTTCATTTTCCATAAAAAACACCCCATTAGATACTATGCTTCATCTATGGGGGTTATTACTTTATCTTCAATAATTTCATACATTTCTTCAGCATTAGCTTTAGTGGTAACTGTATTGAGTGCTAAAACTTTAATGGTTAATTGATGTTGGCCTAAAGTCAATTTTACAATATCGCCAATTTTTACCTCTTTTGATGGCTTAACTTTATGATTGTTAATATATATCACTCCATCTTCAATAATCTCTTTCGCTACCATTCTTCTTTTTACTAATCTGGTTAATTTTAAATACTTATCTATCCGCACTCCATATCACCAAATTAATTATATCATATTTTTAACATGCTCATGACGATATTTCGGAAAATCAAAATTATCTTGTTCTGATAGTCATTAACAGAAGTTACACCTAAAATAATCAAACCACCAATCAATTCAGAATTTTTTGCCATTGGATATACAACAAAATTCATATTTTCACCAACTTTAGCAATTGATTGCCCATAAAGTGCAGTGTTTTTGCGTTCATTTAAAGCATTAAAAAGAGTTTGGCTAATAGTCTCTGCTTCAAAATAATTATATTTTTCGCTAGATGATGTCAATATTTTTTCGTTGCTACATAACAAAACCGGTAAATTGATTTCTTTTTCCAAATCTAAAATAAGTTTTTTTGTTATTTCATCGGTACCTTGAAAGGAACTATATTTTCTAACAATTAAAGCTGATTCGTTGTCAAGTATTAATTCTACCCGATCTCCTTCATTTATTTTTAATCTATTTCTTATCCCTTTGGGGATAACAATCCTTCCTAATTCATCAATTCTTCTTAGAACGCCCAATGGTTCCATAATAAAACACCTCATAAATAGTATTATCCCAAATAAGGCTTTTTATTATTCTTTTATGAGGTCTTTTCTTAAATCGGAAATTATTTGAACGATTGTTTTTAATTGCATAAACCATTTATCAGTTTTATTTAATCGTATTCTTATTTGCTTATCACGATATGTTACTTTTATATATTTTAAATACATACTGAGTAGTTTAAATAAATATACACCTATGCTATCAATATTTGAAAATTCTTTTGAAAGTATTAAATCTATATAATCATTTTGTTCACTTAATGTATCAAAAGCATTATCGTTATTAACTACAAACAGCAATTCTCGCTTTTCAAATAATAGATTTACACTATCTGGAAGACGGCCATAAACATCTCGAACTTTCTTCTTTAACTCATCAAGTTCCTTTAAAGATTTTACATTATCGATTTCTTGATATAAATCTATTTTATCAATTTTATCAACATATTCACTTGGTAAATATGCATCGACATTAACTGTCCCTTTTGAATTTCTTTTGTCGCTTATAATTCCCGTAGTTCTCTCTTTGATAGTTTCTTGTAACAACGACATATACATATCAATACCCACAGTATCAATAAAGCCTGCCTGTTCGGAGCCTAAAATATCTCCCGCTCCTCTAATTAATAGGTCCCGTTGAGCTATTTTATATCCGCTTCCAAGTTCCGTAAAATCAGTGATTGCTTTTAAGCGCTTTTGGGCTTTATCATTTAAATTTTTATTTGGCTTGTAAAGTAAATATGCATAAGCTATTTTGTCTCCACGGCCAACACGACCCTTGATTTGATACAATTGTGCTAATCCAAATTTATCCGCATCTTCAACTATTATCATATTAACATTTGCAATATCGATTCCTGTTTCAATGATTGATGTACACACTAAAACATCAAGGTCACCATTATAAAAATTTAACATAATATCTTCTATGCTATCGCGATCCATCTGACCATGCGCCACACCAACTCGACAACCCTTTATATTCTTTTCAATTTTTTGTGCTTTGCCATATATTGTAGATACATTGTTATGCAAATAATAAACTTGCCCTTTTCGCGATAATTCACGGGCTATTAATTCAAAAACAACCTCATCTTTTTGCGGCATAACATATGTTTGAATGGGGATTCTGTTTTCGGGGGGAGTATTAATTTGTGATAATGATCTTATTCCCAGTAACGACATTTGCAATGTGCGCGGTATCGGGGTGGCAGAGAGTGTTAATACATCAATATTTGTTTTTAATTCTTTTATTCTTTCTTTTTGTTCAACGCCAAAACGTTGTTCTTCATCCACTATTAAAAGACCCAAATTATTAAATTTAATCTCTTTAGATAATATTCGGTGTGTCCCAATAATCAAATGAGCTTCGCCATTTTCTGTAATTTGTTTATAGTATTTTTGCCTTGATTCATCCACTAAACGCGAAAACATAGCAATTTTTACATCAAATGTTCCAAATCGTTCTTTGGCTCTTTCAAAATGTTGTCTTGCTAGTAAAGTAGTTGGGCAAAGTATGGCAACTTGTTTTCCACTTAAAATTGCTTTAAATGCTGCACGAAACGCTAACTCGGTCTTACCAAATCCAACATCGCCACAAAGCAAGCGATCCATTGGCTTGCTACTTTCCATATCCTGCTTTATTTCTTTTAAACATATTTCTTGGTCTTTAGTTAAAACATGAGGAAATTGACGTTCGAATTCCATCTGTATTTCATCATCTTTTTGAAAAGCAAATCCTTGAACTTGTTCGCGATCAGAATACAATTTAAACAGTCTGTCCGCCATATCATTAATTCGCTCTTTTATTTTTTTCTTAGTTCTTTCCCATTCTTTTGAACCTAATTTATTAAGTTTTGGTGTTACTCCTTCGCGACCAGAAAATTTTTTTATTAAATGAAATTTTTCAAGAGGAACATATAAAACATCTGTACCTGCATATTGAATATGTATAAAATCTTTATGCATATTATTTTGCTCCAAAGTAACAATATCAATAAATCTGCCGACACCATGTTGTTCGTGAACAACATAATCACCCGGTTCTAAATCTTGTTCCGACTTTAAAGCAATTGCTTCTTTGTATCTATTGACAAACCGCGAGTTTTTAATCTTGAAACTAAATAGTTCTTTGGAAGTTAAGAAAACTAGTTTCCCCTCAATTAATTCAAAACCTTCATCGAGAAAATCAATGATAAGTACGATTTGTTTGTTAGGTATTTTAAAACTTTTTTCTTTTTCATATTCGATTTCGTTTGTGTCAAGTAACGAACAAATTAAATCAAACTGTTGCTGATTATCGAGACTTATAACAATCTTATACCCCATATTAAGATAACTGTTGATTAAGTTGAAAGCTTGGTTTAAATTAGTTGCACTACCCGCAATAGAAGATATTTGCAAAACTTCCGAATTTTTCTTATTACCAAATTCGTGAATATATGTTTTGTTTTTACAATTTTTTAATAACCCATCTATATTTTGATAGATTAGTAAAGAAACTAAACTATTACCATTTTTATATTCTTCCGCTACATAAGATTTTGCTTCTTCTAGTAGTAGCCTATTTAAAGAACTAATTTGCTCCTCATTTGCAAAAATAATCTCTGCATTTTTTAAGTAATCTATTAAGGAATAGTGTTTATCTTGTAAAAAGCCATAATACTTTTGTGTCTTAACGAAGTTTTTATTTATTGTGATATCTTCCGCCACGCTTCGGAGATTATCCAAGAAACAACTTCTAATATTGTTACTAAGTTGTCTTGCCTCTAACTCTGCTTGGTGAAGTATTTTATTGCTTATATTTTTTTGTTCATCTTCATCGAACAAAAGTTCGGTAGCAGGCAAAATTGTAATGCTATTTATCGCTTCAAAGGAGCTTTGATTCTCTAGTGAAAAGTATCTAATTGATTCCACTTCATCATCAAACAATTCAATTCTTATCGGATATTCGGAATTGACGGAAAATACATCAAGGACATCACCCCGACTGGCAAATTGTAAACTATGGTCTATTTTGTGGACATTTAAATAGCCCATTTGAACAAGAGCATTTTTTGTTTGTGTCAAATTTAATTTACTACCAACTGAAATATTTAGGCAATTCTCAAGAAATAATTTTGGCGAGGGTAAATATTTCATAACTGCACTTGTGTGTGTTACTAAAATGTAATGTTCTCTTTTGTTTAACTCATTTAAAATATAGATTCTTTGCGCAATCATCTCCTTAGAGCATGCCAAGGAATCATTTCTAAGCATTTCATCAACCGGAAAAAACAAACAATTCTCTTCACTTATTATATTTGAAATAAAATCATATATACGCTGTGCTGTGTAAAGATTAGATGCCACTATCGCCATTTTCGCAGGTCTATTACTATATTTTGCGCATACCAAAAGACTTGTTCCTATTACATCATCTGTAATGAAATCATTACAATTTCCGTTAATATATTTTTGTATGGCTTGATATTCTTTTAATAGAGTAAGTAAGTTAGACATTTATACACCTATGCTTAATTATATTTAGACATTGCTACATGAAAGTCACGTTTTATAATTTCTTTCAACGCTAATACAGCTTTCTCTTGTGCTTCATCTAATAAAATTAACTCTTCTTTACTGGGCTTTCCCAATACATAATCAATAATATTATAAGTTGGTTCTCCTATCCCAACTCGAATTCTTTTTATTTGGTCTGTTTTTAACAAATCTATTATATTTTGCATACCTTTTTGTCCACCGCTTGATCCATTTAGCCTTAAGCGAATTTTTCCCGGGTTTAAAGCTAAATCGTCATAAATTACAATTAAATCTTCTACATTTATTTTAAAGTAATTAACAAACTCTAAAACACTTTCCCCCGATAAATTCATATATGTTTGTGGTTTTAATAAATAAATTTCTTCATCATAAAATTTTGTTTTACAAAATAGTCCTTTAAAATCTGATTTATCAATCATAACTCCTAAAGAATCAGCAAATTTATCAATAACTTTAAAACCCATATTATGTCTTGTGTTTTCGTATTCTTTTCCAGGATTGCCTAGTCCTACTATTAATTTCATAATTTGCTTCCTCCTTATTTTAGTTAAGTATAGCACAAGAAGTCTTTCAAATAAACTTTCTATCTAAATAAGGATTATCGAAAAATTGGCATGAATAATTAAGAAAAAGTCAAGTAATAATGAGTTTTATAATATCCTACTATTAAATTATTCCCCCTAAAGAAATTCTTTATCTTTAAATTTTTAAATTATCTCAATCTTTAAAAATATATGTAAACAAAAAAATCAATATAAAAAATGCTCCAAAATTCTGAAGCATTTTCCCTTAGCATAATAGTATACGAATCTATTTTTTTGGTGTAAAAGTCACACATTTTGCCCCAACAGCCTTATTGTTAACATGAATTTCGTGAGCATTACATTCTCCAAAATTCCAATAATTACAGGTTTCTTCATTACAAAGAATATGATGCATATCATTTTCGGTTCCTAGACCGGTATCACATGCAAATTCAAATTCAATCTTTGCTTGATTGCTGGTTTTATCAGTTTTTTTATCAAACGATCTGCAATAAGCGTCTTCAGAAATTTGTATCACATCTTTTACACAATGCTTACAATAATTATTGCGACATACTTCTTCATTACATTTTAATTTTTGCATATTATATGATTCTCCTTATAAATAGTTTGGTTAATTTGGTAGAATAATATGCATCAAAAGTATATAATTTATAAGAGGTCAAGATATGAAAACACAGATTAAAAACTTTAAGGATTTTATTATTATTGCACTAAAAGGTTTAGTCATAGGTATTGCTATGCTGATTCCCGGAATTAGTGGTGGAACTCTTGCGTTATCTATGAATGTATATGAAGATATCATAGAAAGCGTTGCTGGAATCAGAAAACATTTTAAAGAATCTTTTTTGTTTTTAATTCCTCTCGCTCTAGGCGCACTCATCGGCTATATTGCTTTAGTTAAATTAGTGTCGTTAGGTTTACAATATATTCCAATTCCCACAATTACATTATTCGTTGGATTTATTATTGGCAGTTTGCCGTCAATATACCGTAATGTAAAAAATGAAAAATTTACAGCAAAAAATATAATTTGTTTTATTATCGCATTACTTTTAGCTGCAGGTTTAGGTATCGCATCCCATCATTTAGGTCTTAGCGTCGATGCATCAAATTTAAATGTCGGTTCTTATACACTCATAATTATCGGAGGTATATTTGCATCTTGTGCTTTAGTTGTGCCGGGAATTTCCGGTTCCGCTGTTTTATTGGCTCTTGGACTTTATGAACTGATTGTTATTAAGGCAATTCCGGGAATTTTGCTAGACTTTAGTGCGAATTTCTTAATTGTTGCTCTTTTTGCAATTGGAGCAATAATTGGTTTAATTGTTATTGTGTTTTTAATGAAATATTTATTAAAAAATCACAAAACAGTAACATTTTTTGCAATTTTAGGTTTTATTGTAGGATCCATATTCTCTGTTTATTATAATCATGATGTTTTTGTAAATGAATATTATACTATATTACTAAATAATCCTTGGCAATTTGCCTTGGCGATAGCTTTGTTGGTCGTTGGTATTATTTTAGCCTTAGTCATGGATCATTTTGGTGCAAAAAAAGAAAAAGAAAATATTGCATAATTGCCACTATGAGACTTGATAAGTATTTAGCAAACGCCGGAATTGGCACAAGAAAAGAAGTAAAAAAAATTATAAAATCCGGTCGCATTACTGTAAATGAAATTATTATAAAAGATTTTGGTTTTAAGGTCGATTTTACTTCTAGCGTGTATATTGATAGTCAAAAAATTGCGTACAAACAATTTTATTATTTTTTATTGAACAAACCCAAAGGATATATTTCTGCTACATATGATAAATATCACAAAGTTGTGGTTGATTTATTGCCAGCCGAATATAAAAGGTTTGGCATCACACCTGTAGGGAGACTTGATTTAGATACTACTGGCGTTATGTTTTTGACCAATCATGGTGCACTTGCACATGCTCTTTTATCTCCTAAAAATCATATTAACAAGACGTACCTTGCAGAAGTAAATCATCCATTAGCAGTTTCTTTACTTGAAAATTTTAAAGATGGCATAGTTCTTGATGATGGATATAAATGCTTACCCGCTAACTTAGAAATTATTGATGATTAGCATGCTAAATTAACAATTCACGAAGGAAAATTCCATCAAGTAAAACGCATGTTTAAAGAATTTGGATATGAAGTTATTAACTTAGATCGGGTAAATTTTGATATTTTATCACATCAAGACTTAAAGATTGGCGAATATCGTGAACTTACCGATACTGAGATTTCTCATTTGTTGCAATTTTTAAAATAAGCCAATCTAATATTATTGTTCGTGAATTGAAAAAGTAAAATCCAGAATCATAAAGTGTAAAAAGGATGAAAGAGAGAAGTCCAGAAAAAGGGCAA
>CANQQL010000002.1 GCA_947625975.1 uncultured Bacilli bacterium | reverse complement strand
GAAAGATTTTGTCATTCTCCAGCCTTGTATTTTTGAACAAATAAGTATATGGGGTAGAAATCAATTCAACCCGAATGCCGAAATATACTTCTTTTGCATTTTCTTTCTGCGGTCAAAGGCAGTAGATATTCCGCAATGTATTGTGCGTGCGGTTTCGGATAGACCTTTACCGCTCAAAAAGCAATCGAGCGTTTGCAATTCGTCTTTATTCAAGTCCAGAGAGGCAATAATGGCGTCAACCTGTTGCCAATCACTTTCTTTCATATTGTCTTGCATAACGCTCTCAAAAGGTTCACAAGGTTCAACATATTCGGGATTGTCGTAACTTTCCCATTTTGTTACTGTTCTCAAATCTTCTCGTATCAGTTTGCCAACTACAAAGTAGCACGCTCGCATAATTGTCATTTCTTTTGGCACACCGTATTTTATTACCATAGTGGTATCGTTTAAGCGACAACCGACATGTTGGTAAAGAAAGCATATTGCTTCCATCGCAAGGTCGTATCCGTTTGAAAAGTGGTAGTTGGGATTGTGGTTGTTGTAGAATATATCGCTTATCAACCCACGATACAATTGCGTTACCTTGCTGTGGCAAAATATTTTGTCACTGCTTTTGGCAGACATAAGTGCGATCATCTCGCCGAGCCACTTCACGTTGTCCGCTGTAATTACTTGTCTTTCATCGATTCTTGTCATTTTCTATTCCTCCGTCAAGATATTTGCCTTTCGGCAAGGACGGGAGGAGCGCAGCTCGGTGTAAGTTGGTATCTTGTATATCTCCTTGCAGACGTCAACGGCGAAGAATGAGCCAAGAAAAATTTGCATAACAAAAGTGCCGAACAGCATACTACTGCCCGACACTTTACTATTTACGAATTATGAGCAAATTTTTCTCCCGTTGACGCCTGCGAGAGCCGTGCTACAACCAACCACCGAAAGGCAAATAGGCGGAGGAATGAAAAGAACGCTACAAGTTTACCTTGCAACGTCCGCAAAGGATTTTCTATTGTGAAATAACAACTCCGAACCAATCATTGTCGTAAAACAATACGAACCCAACAGCACTTGTCGGGTTCGTATTATTCTGTCTTGGCGGAGAAAGAGGGATTTGAACCCTCGCTAGACTTGCATCTACTGCTAGTTTTCGAAACTAGTCCCTTCAGCCACTTGGGTATTTCTCCATATGCAAGTATTATAGCATAATTAAAATTAATTGAGTAAAAAAATTAAATTATGTATAATATATATAATATTTATTTGAGGATCAGGAGAATAGGGTATGGAGGGATATAAGAACGAAAAAGATGTTTTAGAATTGAAAATAAATAAATTAATTTCGATAATGAAAAATGATAATTTGTCATCTTTTTCAAACGAATTAAAGATATGTATTCATGAATTAAAAGGTCTTAGCGGAATGTTAGGCTATTTTGAACTTTTTAATTTGTTTCATGATTTTGAAAAGACTTTAAATGAAAATAATTTTCATAAATTAAAATTACAGTTAAAAAAATTAGAAAATTTAACAATTGATAAGAGTAATGTGATTATTAATTATAGAAAATTCAATCAATACTTATTTGTTTTTGAATTTAAAAATATTAACTTATTAAATCAAATTATTACCAATATTAGTGATTGTGCCATCATTGTTAATTCGAGACTTAACGGCAATAAAATTTTTTTAAACTGTTATTCTTATTGTTCTTTTTCAGCGATTCAACTTTTATGTAATTGCTACAAAATAGAACTAAAACATGCAGAAAAGAAAGTTTTTAAGAATAAAGAGAATTTTTTAAATAATATTCAAAGCCCACAGTATTTTAATGAGAACTATTTACATTTATTAATGCTAGAAAGTATAGCAAATTTTGCCACCATCGCGAACAAAAAATACAAATTTAAATTTAAATCGAATTCATTCTTTTTAGAAAATAGATTTTTACAAAATTTTTCAATTGTAATTGCAGAATTAATCAAAAATGTCTTTTCGCATAGTCAAAGAAAAAGTCAAGAGATAATCAAAATCAAATGCAATAAAAATCGTAAAACATTTAGGTTAGAGATATATAATCAGGGACATAAAATAAAAGGTAAAGTCAGAAAAAAAGTGTTTGAACGCTATTTCTCTACATCTGAAAATACCAGCTTGTCTGGACAAGGAATAGGCCTTTTTGATATTAAGAAAATTATCTCAAATTGGAATGGGACAATATCGTTAAAAAATAGACTAAAAGGACCAGCATTTATTGTTAAAATACCTTCTTAAATTTACTAGTTAGCCATTATAAAACATTAAAATTTTCTTTCCTTGTATTATATACAAGTATATAATATTAGCAGGTGATTTTAATTCATGAAATTTTTTGTAACCCAAACCAATGATATCTTATATATTTTTCTATTAGTTTTAATAGCAATTGCTATTTTTGCTTTATTATTAATTTATTTTTTTGTTTCTCGCCATAAAAATGATAATTTAGAAAAGGATTTTAAAAAGGCGAAAAATTCAACACGAATAATAATTATTGACTATAAGCAAGAAAAAGTAAAATATTTTGATAAAAATAAAATTACAAAGCAACATGAATGTACTTTTTCAAAATTCCTTGAGTTTTATTCAACGGAAGACGGGATACGAATTACAAAGTGGATTGAAGAATTACTTGGTAACAAAAAGGATGTCAGTGATTATTTAGAAGCGGATTGTTATATAGATGAAGATAAACACAAATGTTTTTCATTTTTGCAAGTCAACAAAATCGATAAGAAAAGAAAAATCTTACATTTGGAAAATCGCTTAATGAAAAATATTAACATTAAGCAACTTGATGCAAAAAACGAAAAAAGAAGAATCACGGTTACTAATATTGATCAAATGTTTAATATTGAAAATTTGCGTGATAAAAACAAAGGCTCGTTTTTATATGTCCTCATTAAGAATACTAAACTTCAAGATGACGATGATGATAAAGTTGATTCAATGCTTTTTGCCTCTATTAAAAATATTATTATCCCTTGCTTGAAAACAAATTGTTCAGTAGCGAATTACTCTCAATCTGCCTTTACAATTTTTTACCCGGGTATAAGCACCAGAAGAAATTTATTACGCTTGATGCAAAGCATTTCGAAGTCAATCTCTAAATATTTCGAATTAAATTCTTATGGTGATAAATATACATATGCCATTTCCGGATGTTTGTTAAATGGAGAATTGGCATCATATAAGAAATTGGTTCGCGTTACACGTTCAATATCCACCCTTGCTTTGAATCATCCTAATCATGTTATGATTTATGATGAAAACATAGCTTCTGATAATGACATTACGCGCTCATACGAAAGAGAGTTTGCAACATTTGTGGAGAAAAAAGACTTTAAAGTGCAGTTTCAACCAATTGTTAATTTTACGACGGGGAAAGTGCATTCTTATTCCTCGACAATAATATGTAATAATTCTATATTTAGTGATTTGCAAGAACTAAAAGAATATGCATATAAAGCCGGCAAAATTAAAGAACTGTTTACAATGTTTAATAAGAAAATTTTAGCAAAGTTTAAAAATGAAAATTCTGACAATATGAGACTAATTTATCATGTTTCAATATTGGAAAAAGATTTTATTATCAAAAGTTTTGCTCACACAAACAATTTAAAAATCGAAAATGTAATTTTGTCTTTTAGTGAAGTTGAATTATCAGAATGGTTGCAAGAAGAGTCGGAAATAATTGAAACTTTACAAAATTTAAAAGAACATCAATTTTCGCTTGCGTTGGTTGTTCGAAGAAAAGAATCTCTTTTAACTAATGAAATTATACAATTATTTGACTATTTTATAATTGATGGTGAACTTACAAGAGCTTGTCGCAAACTTGGTAGGCCGATGCTTATCGTTCACACGATAGTGGAAGAATTAAAAAATTACCAAAAAAATATAATTGCTTATGATTTAGATACTACAAGTTCCTTATATCTTTTGACAAAAATGGGTATAAATTACGGTTCGAGTATACTTATAGCTCCAAGTGATGAAATGATTTTGCCTATTGATAAAAAGAAATTTGACAAGGCAATGTTATCTGTTAAAGGCAAAAATTAGGAGGATTATTTATGGGAATAGATACAAAAAATGATGCAATTACATCTCGTGATGTAGATTTTGCACAATGGTATACTGATGTATGTCGCAAAGCGGAATTAATGGATTATTCTTCTGTTAAAGGATTTATTGTATATCGTCCATATGGATTTGCAATATGGGAACAAATTCAAAATTATTTGGATCACAAATTTAAACAAACCGGACATGAAAATGTATATATGCCAATGATGATACCTGAATCTTTGTTGCAAAAAGAAAAAGAACATGTGGAAGGATTTGCTCCGGAATGTGCAATTGTCACGATAGGAGGACAAAATCAATTAGACGAAAGACTAATTGTGCGACCAACAAGCGAAACATTATTTTGTGAGCACTTTGCGAAAATTGTTTCATCATATCGTGATTTGCCGATAAAATACAATCAATGGTGTTCCGTTGTACGCTGGGAAAAGACCACACGTCCATTTTTGCGAGGTTCTGAGTTTTTATGGCAAGAAGGTCACACAATTCATCGCACAAAAGAAGAAGCGAAACATGAAACTTTGATGATGTTAGAAATTTATAAAGATATGGGTAAAGATTTGCTTGCCATACCCTTTGTTACCGGACAAAAAACTGAAAAAGAGAAATTTGCGGGTGCTGAAGAGACCTATACAATTGAAGCACTTATGCACGATGGAAAAGCTTTACAAAGTGGTACAACTCATTACTTTGGTGATGGTTTTGCTAAAGCTTTTGGTATTACTTTTCAAGACCAGGATGGCAAAGTAAAGCATGTTCAACAAACATCTTGGGGAGTATCAACACGACTTATTGGGGCCATTATCATGGTTCATGGTGATGACAATGGTTTAGTACTGCCTCCACGTGTTGCACCAATACAAGTCGTTATTGTTCCTATTCAACAAGCAAAGCCGGGAATAGTTGCAAAATGTACAGAGATAAAAAATAGATTAGAAAAAATCGGCTTGCGAGTAAAGTTTGACGATAGTGATCGTACTCCTGGCTGGAAATTTGCTGAATATGAAATGAAAGGTATACCATTAAGAATTGAATTAGGCCCACGTGATTTAGAAAGCAATAAAGTAGTTTTATGCAAGCGAAATACCGGTGAAAAAATTCAATGTAAAATTGATGAATTAGAAAATGCTGTTTTAAATACTCTTACATCAATCCATGAAGAAATGTATCACAAAGCTTTAGATCAATTATTGAATAGTATTAAAGAAGCCAATACATATGATGAATTTAAGTCCTTAATTGATAAGGGCGGTTATATAAAAATGATGTGGTGTGGTGATGAAACTTGCGAAAATAAAATCAAAGAAGATACCAACGCGACATCTCGTTGTATACCATTTGAGCAAGAGCATTTTGGAGATACTTGTCCGGTATGTGGAAAAAAAGCTTCGAAAGTTGTTTTATTTGCTAAAGCCTACTAATACTTTATTTATATAATATTATTTATTTTTAAAAAACCCAATTGGAAAACAACTTTCAAATTGGGTTTGTTTTTAATTATACTTTAAGACGTTTCCATCATAACAAATTTTTTAAAAATCACAAGAAAATAGTTTTAAATATGATAAAATGATAATAGAAAGTTGGAGGAATCTTTTTATGCGAAAAAATTTTGGAAAAAATACTTTTTTTTATCCTTTGCCTGTTTTAATTATAGGAACATATGATGAATATGGTAATCCTAATGCCATGAATGCAGCCTGGGGAGGAATCTATGATACTAATCAAGTTTATCTATGTTTAAGCAGTGATCATAAAACAACAGATAATATAAAAAAATCTCAAGAATTCAGTATTTCTTTTGCTGATGCTCAACATGTCGTACAAGCGGATTTTGTAGGTATAATCAGCGGTTACGAAGTTGATAAAATTAAAAAAGCTGATTTAACTGTTTTAAGAGCAGAGTATGTTAACGCCCCGCTTTTTGATGAATTTCCGATGTCTTTAGAATGTAAAGTTAATAAATTACAAGAAGATGGGGAAACAACTTGGGTTGTGGCCGATATAATTAACGTAAGTGCTAAAGAAGAAGTTCTTAGTGATGGTAAAATAGATTTGAAAAAAATGTATTTGATAAGTTATGATCCGGTGTGCCATTGCTATGTCGAATTAGGTAAAACAGTTGGGAATGCTTTTAAAGACGGATTAAAACTAAAGTAGGAAAAATATATGAGACAAAATACTAAGAAAAAAATTGATGATTTATTAAATATTAATATTGATGATCAAGGTCGATATATTATAGAAATGACTATTTTGGATGATAGTAATTTTATTTCACCTTATTGTGGAAAAGAACCGATAGTATCAAGTGAGGTTGCAACATATCTAGATAATATTATTAAAAATGTGCCTCCAAAAGGTAGCATTAGTTTATATTTGTATAGCAATGTGATAAGTAAAGACAATGAGTCGAAATATCAAGCAGCAATAAAAAATTATTATAGCAATGAAAAAAGACAACTTAAAAGAGATCTTCTTTACAATCAAATTGCCGCTTTTTCAATGTTTGGTATTGGTTTTGTAATTATCGCGGTGATGCTTATTTTTATCTTTTTAGATAAAATAAATGAAATATGGTCCACAATTTTAGAAATTATTGGTTGGGTGTTTGTTTGGGAAGCTGTTGATAAATTTGTTTTTGAGCGTAACTACTTAAAAAGAGAAATTAATAGAGCAGACCAATTAATAAATGCTGAAGTAAAATTTATTAATGGGAAATAGTTTTGTTAAGAACGTATTTGTTAATCTACTAAATAAAAAATAATTGAGTAAAACACTTTTACTCAATTATTTTTTTACATTGCAAATATGAAAAAGCAATTAAAATGCCCATTATTTAATCATTTTGCTGATAAATTCCAAAAAGGCAATTCGCCAATAACTTTCATTGTGGGATCCTTTTTCATAATAGTTTTCCACAATATTATTTTCGCTAAATCCCAATTGCTTTAAATCAATAGCAATCTCTTTTGTAGCAGGAAGTAGCATTTTTTCTAAATTATCGCCATTACCACAATATAGATAAATATCAGTTTTTTGTGCACTAAAGTCTTTACTTTGATAAAAGCGTTTCCAAGCACTTGAAGTAAAAAGAGCATTGGCAGGAGAGAAGGCTCCGATGTATCCATAAATATTGTTATCGCGCAAACCTAAATAGTAAGCTGCTAATCCTCCAGAAGATGAGCCTGCAATTCCCGTATGTTCGCGACGAGAATCTACCGAGTATTTTTCTTGAATAAACGGCATGACAGTTTCTTTCATAAAATTGCCTAGATCATCTAATTTGCCATTATAAAAATTAGCATTATCAGCAAGACTAGTTAGTTCACCGAATGATTGACTCATGGTTAATTCGGAATCTCGATATCCATCAGAATTATCTATGGCGACAATTATTATTCCATCTTCTCCTCTTTCGACCAGATTAGATATTGCTACATCCACGGACCATGAACCATAACTGTCAGATGTGGGCCTTGCTCCTGTTGCTGCAGCGTATAAATTTTGACTATCAAACATGTAGAGTACGCCATATTTTTTTGTATTTGTATAGGTACTTGGCGTATAGACAGATATTTTTTTTGTTTTACTTTTTGTATATTGTAAATTTTTACTATCTTCAAGAGTAAAATATTCTACTTTGCCATAACTTGTTGCATTCATTGTAAAAACGCCATCCTTTCCATAATAACCGCTTGTTGCATAGTTAACAATCAAATCTTCGGTTTGTCTGTTTTGACCATCATTAAAAATTACTCGATCATATTTACTGTAATCTATTTCTATGGAATATTGGTCCTCTCCATAATCGGAATAGCCACTTATAGAGAGTTTAGTGCCTGGCCAAGCTTCTTTCGGAGTTTGAGTTTTATAATTCCACATATAAACATAGACATTATTCCATCTTTCGCTATTGGTGTAGTAAACCATTACTTTGGTGTCTCTAGGAGTCGGGTTAATTGGTTGCGGTGCATCTACATCAACAAATGCGGTATCCTTTGAAATGTTTAAAGTAAAGGTATATTCACCGGAAATTTTAGCCGTACCATCAAAGTCATTATTATAATTATTATAAAATACATTATCATTGTCAAAAATTGAAATTTGCTCTCCAACATTTAAATTTAGTGTTATTGTAAAAACTTTTATCTCGCCATCCTCAGATTGCCTCATTTCTTGGGGAGTTCTACCGGAAACCTGAATATAAACTTTTAAAGGCTCCAGAACTGGAGAAATACTATTTTGAGATGTAGAATCGGTAAGTGTACTTTGATGACCTACAGATGAAGATTCAAGAGAAGTTGTTGAAGAATTTTCAGAAATTGCATCACTATTACAAGATGAAATCACTAAAGTCAATGAAAATAACATTAGTAGTCTAAAAGTTTTCATAAATATACTCCCATTATATGTACATTAAAATTATAGATAATTTCTAGTTATCTTACAATCACATAATTTTGTGAATAATTACTATTACTCCAATAGTTGCTATCATAGCAACGTACACTATTACAAAGAAATTAGTAAGTATATTTGCTAACTAAGAATAACTATTTTCACAATAATAATATTGTAATAAACTTTGTGATGTGCTATTATTATTGCGTCCTTGGAGCAATACCCAAGTTGGTGAAGGGGCGTCCCTGCTAAGGACGTAGATCGGGTAACTGGTGCGAGAGTTCGAGTCTCTCTTGCTCCGCCATTTACAAAATGCGACAATTTGCTATTTGTCGCTTTTTTATTTCTAAATGACAGTTATATGGTTGTAATTTTGTTGATTTTAGTATAATATTTATCCAAGGAGTATTTATATGTCAGTAAAAGCCCAAAACAAATTATGGTTTAAAGTCTATAAAAAAATCATAAGCATTATATATCGCAAGCCTAAATTTGTTTATCTTGATAAAGAAATTACTGAGCCCTCAATAATTTTGAGTAATCATGTTGGATCAAAAGCGCCTGTAAGATGGGAATTATATTTTCCTCATGACTTTAGATTTTGGGGAGTGGCAGAAATGACTAAAGGACCTAAAGCAGTTTATCGATATTTATCTACAACCTATTTTCAACAAAAAAATCATTGGAATAAAGTATTTGCAAAAATTGTTGGCTTTGTTGCTACACCATTTGTTAATTTGTTTTATCGTGGAATGAATTTAATACCGACTTATCCTGATTTGCGATTTGTGACCACAATACGTGAAAGCATGAAAACTATTTTTAATGGCTCAAACTTAATAATTTTTCCTGAAGATTCTTCAAAAGGATATAAAGATCATTTGACACATTTTTTTGCGGGTTTTGTTGCTCTAGCAGAAAATTTATTAAAAGAGGGAAAAGATATATTAATATATTCTTCATACTATCAAAAAAAACAAAATGCTTTTATTATTGATAATGGAATTAAATATTCTGAATTAAAAAGTATTTATAAAAAACCAAAAAAGATTGCATTGGCGATGAAAAATCATATTAATGATTTAGCCGAACAGCATTCTAATTAGGTTAAATATAACCATTTATTTTTAAATAATTTATCATTTTTTGCGTAGCAATTCCTCGATGAGAAATTGCATTTTTTTCTACCTCTGAAAGTTCGGCAAATGACTTTGTATAGCCATTAGGAACAAAGATAGGATCATAGCCAAATCCCTTTTTACCGGTAAAAGTTTTGGCAATTTTCCCATTTATAATGCCCTCAAAAAACAAAGGTTGGGATTCTAAATTTAAAATTGTAATAACACAATGAAACTGAGCATTGCGATTTTCTTTATTTTTTAAAAGATCAAATATTGCTAGAAATTTCTTTTCATAAGGGCAATTATCCATAAATCGTGATGATTTAATACCGGGAAAACCACCGAGAGCTTCAATTTCTAATCCGGAATCATCAGCTAAAATGATAGCATTAGTAAATTGACTGACAGCTTGAGCTTTAATTAAAGAATTTTCTTTAAATGTTAATCCTGTTTCTTCGGGATTGACAATTATGTTTAAATCATGCAAAGAAAAAACCTTTATATTCGAAAAAGGTTTAAATATCTCTCGATATTCATATATTTTATGCGAGTTATTGCTGCTTATAACAATGTTTAAGATAGAGAAGTTGTGATTGCGACGCTCAATTTTATTTTTCGTTACTATTTTTTCTTTTATTCTTTGTCGAATTTCTTTCATATTTATCCCATTTCTATAATTGTTTTTATTACTTTAAGTATAGCATAAAAATGATTTTAATTTATATTGCTACTTATAAAAAATAAAAAAACTAAAAGTAATTTTAACAATAACTTTTAGTAAATAAAAAAATGGCAAAAGAGAACCATTTTGATACAATGCACGCAAGTGAACGCAGGCTAAAGGTAAGCAAAAACCACCAAAATCATATTAGCTAGTGGTGGTTTATTAAATAGACATATATACCTTTATTTTGTTTCCGTTTTTGAAGTGAAACTCTATTTATTGTTGAAAATATCAATGTATATCGTAATATACTTCCATACAATAAAGCTAATTATCTATTTTTTTAATATCTTGCCAATTTGTGTTTAAAAGTATTTTTGCGTTATTCCCCACAAAAACAGTTTTTGCTTCTTCATTGTCACAAAGTTGCCAAAGCATCCAAGCTGTCATATAGCCGTCTGTTAAGGTAAGCATATCTTCATGTTCTGCATCTTTTATTCTTGCACGAATTTTGAATACATCGTTACTCATCGCTTCATAGTTTTCTTTTAATGAAAATAAAGGTGCTACGCCTGAAAAATCATTTTCCCCATATTTTCCAGAATCATCGGATTTTCCTGTGCCTGCTGTCATAAAATATGGAATTTTGATTTTAGAAGCATCATATTCCCAACCCATATTTTTCGCAAGTTTAGCATAAGCTGCACTGCCAGTAAAAATTGTTTTATATCGGTTACTATTTTCAAATTCTGTCACAGCTCTAATCGCACCTGCTCCTCCTTGTGAAAAGCCCAGACTACCAATATTTGTTTGACTGATTTTCTTATAAAAAACACTATCTTGTTTGTCATTAAGATTCAATACATAGTCAAGCGTAAGTGAGGTGGATTCACCAGAACCTGCTTGTCTATCCTCATTCCCTGCAACGATAAATCCCCAAGAAGCAAGTCGCTTGAAATATGGCTCATAATTAAGTGACGCAACATTACTTGCGTTAGTGATAACAATAAGTGGATATTCTTTTTGTTTACTTTCTAATTCTTTTGGATACCAAACACGGAATTTGTCAATTTTTTTATTGTCTGCATCAAAATCTACATTTGTGACCTCGTAATCTCCTAACCCAGAATATTTTTGTTCCAGTAAAGAATCAGATTTAAAACTCGTATAATAATCATCAGTTAAATGTGATTTTTTAGCATCAATACCACTTTTTATTGATAAGACAACAATCAATATAATAATCAAAACTACAATAATGATAACGGCACTTAAAATACCTTTTAAAAATTTCTTCATAAGTTTATTTAGTCCTTTCATTTATGAAAGACATCATTCTATCGAATGCATCTTTTGCTATAGGATCAACTCTTTCAGAAGCCACAAAACAATGTTGCTTTGTTTCTCCACGTTCTGCGTACGGATCTATTAAAATATGTTCACAACCGAGTTTATTGAGTTCTTCGTGCATTACATTCATATCGTGTCTATATTCACTGCCAAGAAGTACTGCATCTGGATAATTTGTAGTTAGACTTTTTATATTGTTATACTTTTTTATTTCATCTTTATTTAAGTAAATGCTACCTTTCACATAATTACCGACAAGAATTTTTGTAGCAAAAGAAAATGCTTCATAATCAAGTGGTGCATCGTCAAGAATGACTGCTTTGATTTGTTGAGGTGTAAATGATGGCTCAATTCCAAGTAAGTCAGCATATTCGGAATTCGTTATGATACTGCCCAATTGACTAGTTATGATTGCACCAGCTGATGAACCCATAATCACAACATTATCAATATTCAAATGATATTCTTCTGCATGCTCTTGTATATACGCAAAAGCTCTGTTTGCTTGGATAAGTGGAACAGGGAAATGATAATCAGGAACTAATGCATAATCTACATTGACGATATTGTAGCCATCGGCACAAATATCATCTAGTAAGGCTGTTGTTTCAGTTTCTGCTAAAGGATCTCCCATGTTTTTGCTTCCAGCAAAGAATCCACCACCATGAAAATAAAATAGTGTAGGACGATTAATTTCTACATTTTCATTTGGATAAGTAATATCTAAATAGCTATTTGGATATTCGGTGTCGTATTTTATCTCGCTAATTAGATATTGTCCGTTATCTTTTTTGCCGTTTATCGGTTCGTAAAAAGGTTCATATGAATTGATAGGATTATCACCATAGGTTGCCTTTTGAATAAATCCCACAATAATTTGCGTATTACAGGTAACCACAAAATAAAGCGTTAAGCATAAAACAAGCAAGCAGCCAAAAATTGATCCAACAATAATAAGCCCTTTGTGTTTTAATTTCTTTTTTGGCTTTTCAGCTTTAGTTTCCATAATAGATTGTTCTTCCATTTCCTATACCTCCAAAATTTATATTTAAAATTTGTATTGTTCATTTTTTCATTATATTTGTTGCATTTAAAACAATAATTAATGAAAATATCAAACACATTTTTCTTTCGTTTGACAAAACCTTTGTGGTATTATAAAATCAGAAAGGTATTATCGTACCAATAATATAACATCTTTCAACATAAATTCAAGCGTTTGAATTTCTCAAAATTCAAAATGGAACTTTAAGAAAAAAGCAATTCATTGCGGTACGAAATCAAAAAAAAGTACCATATAGGAGGAACATAATATGGGTGGAAATGCAAAAACAACAGAATTTTTAAAAGAGTGTCTTGCCGACGCACTAATCAAATTGTTACGAAAGAAACCGTTAAATAAAATATCCATACCAGAAATTTCAGAAACAGCTCAAGTTGGAAGAACAACTTATTTCCGAAACTTTTCGAGCAAACAAGAAGCAATTACTTTTAAACTAATTAAATTATGGGAACGCTGGGCAGATGAACATAATGTTGTGGAGCGAAAAAACTTCACTTCAAAAAACGGATTGACATTTTTTGAGTTTAATTACAGCATAAAAGACTTACTTGCTCTTTTTTATGAAAGAGGCTTGCAATCAACAATTTATGATGCTTTTTATTCTATTATGGTTTCTCAAAATAAAGAAAATGTTTTTGAATTTTATAGAGGACTATTTTATTCTTATGGACTGTTCGGATTGCTTGATGGTTGGATTAAGCGTGGATTTCACGAAACACCAAAAGAAATGCAAGAATATATTGATAAAATTTAATTTTTTTGTAGATATTGTAATGGCTTTTACTACCAGCACGCCAATCACCATATATTGATTTAAGATAGACTAAAAAGGTCTTAGAAAAATGCAACTTCTGCACTTCCTAAGACCTGTTTTTCTTTAAAACCACATAGACGTTTGGGAGTCGAACTCTATAAAAAACAGACTGACACACTGTATCAATCTGATTCCTTTAACATGGAGCAGGTGACGGGAATCGAACCCGCATAATCAGCTTGGAAGGCTGATGTTCTACCACTGAACTACACCTGCAATATAAATATGGCGGACCAGACGGGAATCGAACCCGCGGTCTCTTCCGTGACAGGGAAGCATGTTAACCGCTACACCACTGGTCCATGCAATTTACTGTGCGAATAAATATTACCATATATATAGGAAAAATCAAGAATTTTTAAAAAGTTTTTTTAATTAAATGTACCAATGAATCTTTTGGTAAAAAACCAATTTGTTTTGCTACTTCTTGGCCATCTTTTATAAGAATTAAAGTCGGAATAGAAAATATGGTGTATTTTTCTGCTAAGTCACCAAAATCATCGACATTAACTTTAGCAATCTTTAAGTTCTCAATCTCCTGATCTAATTCCTCTAAAACCGGAGATAGCATTTTACATGGTCCACACCAGTTAGCATAAAAATCTACAACAACTTGCCCATCTTTAATGAAATTCTCGAATTCAACTGTATTTTCAATGTATTTTATCATAGTATTTCTCCTTTACAATATATATAAAATTAGATAAAGAATTAGTAGATGCATAGGATAAAACATATAATTAAATGTTCTAAACCATTTAGAATCATATCCACGTTTTCCATTATATAGTATCACAATAAAGATTGAAATAATACTATAATCTTGCAAGCTTAATAAGAAAAAATTCGTTAAAGATGGCATTAATTCTAGGATAAGATAATATAAAACATTAAGTAAAAGTATTGCTATAGCGTATCCAAAATTTATATTTTTTTGATAATAAGAAGTAGTTGAATAATCTAAGAATGATATTGAATATTTTTTGGCTTGCTTTACGGAATAGGAGTGAGCCAATTTATTTCCTAAATACATTAAGATAATCATTAATACACCATAAATGCCATATTGAGGATTAAAATATGGGGATAAAACTGTAAAATTGCCGAAAAAAGATAGAAGAAGTGGAACGAAACTAATTAATTTAATCCATTGTTTTTTACTATTTAAGAAAGAGATTGCGGTGGCACCTAAAAATAGAGTTAAAAATATATTTTCCACAAATGTTAAATGAAATACAATAAGTTTATCAATTATAACTATCGCTAGCCCCATACTTATTGCCATGAAGCCTAAACGTAAAAGATATTTTTTTAAATTTTTGGTATTTAGTACGCCTTCGACAATGCCCAAAGCGTATAATGGAAAAGAAATTCTTCCAAAAATGCGCATAATAAAATATAAAATAGAACTAGCCGATAACAAATCAAAAGACACTAATAAAATTGCCAAATGATCAATAATCATTGTAATAATAGCGATAATTCTTAGCCAAAATCCATCTAAAATGCGGGTGTTTTTCATGCTTTTTCTATAATACAGATAATAAAAATGCCACGAGATTATTTGTCATATGAGCGGTTATAGATGTTACTATCGAGCCACTTCTTTCATAGGTGAAGCAAAGCCATGCTCCAGCAAATATGTATGAAGGCAAGTTAAGGAGTTCATTGACAAAATTTCCAGTATCGAAGTTAGTGTGAATTAAAGCGAAAATTAAAGAAGTAACAATATAAGCAAGCCATCGATTATATTGATGAATTCCCCCAAATATTCCAAATCTGTAGCCGATTTCTTCTGTAACAGGTGCAAAAATTATGGTCATGAGACATGTCAAAAGTGGTAGAGATAATGCTGCGTTATTTATAGCCTCTTCATTTTCATTCGGTGTTACTGGTGCACCAATTAAATTTCCAATTGTTTGACAAATTATGCCTATTATAATAGTGCCAACTAGTAAGCCTGCACCATATAGAAAACCACTCGCTATGTTTTGTAAATTCTTAAATTGATTAAGAATATCTTTTAAAGCAATATTGTAAAGGTAAATTATAATAGCCACGAAAGTAAATCCATAGGCAAGAACTTGAACAATGATATTTTGAACATTGACATCTAGCGCTGTGAATGAGGGGAAGGCTTGACAAATTAAAGAAAGTAAAATAAAAAATGCATATAGCCCACCGAAACTGATTAAGTAGCATATGGCATGCTTTACGATATTTAAATATGTAATTTTGTTTTTAGTTTGCATAAAAATTCACCTTTTTCACATTAATATATTATAGCACAAAATATTAAATTAACTGTTAATGTTTAAATTTTATCAAAAATGTGTGTTGCTACTTGAAAAAAACAAAATTTTTAAATTTGACTATAGCTAAAGACATTTATTGGTAAAATTAAAACAAATCTAAATAACATATATATTTTTTAAATGTATATGTTATAATACTTTGCGAGGTGTTGTTTTATGAATTTTCTAATTTTATCAACTTTACCTAATATTGATCCACAAATGATTTCGACTATTTGCAATATAGCTTTTATAGTTATCATTGTTTTAGTGCTATTAGGTGGACTTATAGGTTTATTGAGAGGAGTTTGGAATGCTTCTTTCAGGCTTATTTTTATTGGCATACTTGTAATTCTTTCTTATGTATTTGCTGGTCAACTCGGAAATGCTATTGCGGATGTCGATTTAACTAATTTTATTGGTTCACAGACTGCTGAAGTTAATGGATTAACAATAAATATAACATCTGTTAAAGAAACTTTAGTTGAAGCATTAGCGGCTTTGGGCACAAGTTCAGGTGGTAGTTTGGAAAAAACATTATCAGATCCAAGAACAATTGCTATAGTAACTGAATTGGCTTTGATAATTATTAGATTTATTGCTTTTATTTGTTTGGCGTTAGTAACTATAATTATTGGAAACCTTTTAGCAACGCTTTTGTATCACCTTATATTCAAACATATTATTTCGAAAAAATTACGCAAAGAAGTCAAAATGCGTTTAATTGGTTTTATTGAAGGAATAGTGAAAAGCGGACTAGTTTTATCAATGATTGTTGTGCCTTTTAGTTCAGTCTTGAATTCCATTTCAAAATCTTTTCATAATGCACAAACTGTTGAAAAAGAAAATTTAGATAGCGAAACCTATAATCAATTAATGAGTTGGATTGATGCATATGACAACTCTATTTTAGCAAAAGCTTTATTTAATTGGACAAAAGACAGTGATGGAAACACATTGGATATGAAACTTGCAAACATCATCACGAGCACAAGCGATTCTACAATGTATTTTACAGATGAATTGTCTTCCCTTTTGTCACTTGGCACAATTCTTTTTGCAAGTGGAGCAATTGATATAGTGGATAGTAGTACAATTGCGGTTAATGGCTCTATTTTGTTAGATAGTGAGCTTATCTCTGTATTAGTGGCTCAACTCACCACATCAAATCTAGTTATGAATGTTTTGCCGATTGCCGCTGACTTTGCACTTAACATGGAGGGAGTTAATAACTATATTGATTCAGAAAAAATCAACTTAGATGAAATTGATTGGAAAAATGATTTAAACACTCTAGTTGGCATTTATTCTGATTTATATGAATCAGGAATTGTGGATGAAGAAGTGCTTAACAATCCAACTTCAATGATAAAAAATATTTTAAACTCAGAAGATGAAAGTGTACACACACTCTTAATTAAAACTTTTGAGAATTTTGATAGTATTAAGTTTATGGATCAAGTCTTACCCGCTCTTGTTTGGACAATGGCTAATGTTCAAGATGAAGAAGGCAATTATTTATATCCTTTACATGACTATTTACCTACAGATTGGGAAATATATGAAAATATAAAGTTTGGAAATGAATTTGCGACGATATATGATTCAATTTATCGCATAAATAAAACTACGGAAAATGCTTTAGTGACTTATATTGACAAGACTTTAGTAGTAAATAATGATGTCGCAAGTAAAAAATCTTTAAAGAACGAAGAAACTACGGAAGAACAACAACCAGAAGATAGTAATTTAAATGCGTTATTAGATGCCATCTTAGCCCATTCTAAGGATTTGGTACCTATTTTAATTGGTGAACGTGAAAATGATAATTTTGTAAATATAGATAATGAAAGCGGAAAATTATTAGAAGGTCGTTGCTTATTAGATAGTGACTTATTATTTAACTCTTTCAATAAATTATCCACTAGTGCAGTTAATTTAATAGTGTCATCCATTACTTCTCAATTACAAATGGAATTGGATAGTACGAAAATCGATGATGCAGTAAGTAGTCTTGAAACACGATTGGATTACAAAAAAGAGTTTGGAACAATGCTTGATATTGTCGCAGAAATTGCAACAAATGATAATACGAAAGACATGCTTCTAACAGGAAGCTTTGATTTCAATGAAGAAGTTTGCAATAGTTTAAAGGAACCATTAAGAAAAATAGATAATTCCAAAATTTTGAAAGCCACTATTCCACAAGTTTTAAAAGGAGTTATCGATAGTAACTCTGAACAATTAACTGAAATAGGCTTGGATAAAGATTCTTTAGACTATGACGTAGAAAACTTAGGTGACGAATTATATAACATTTTAGATATGGCACCATCTCTATTTAATATTGTTGATGCTATGTCCGGTGAAGGTAATTTAGAAGAACAGCTTAATAAAATTGAATCCAGTGACTTAACAACAGTCTTAGGCCATATCCGAGATTCTAAAATTTTTAATCCAAATGTAGAGAATAAAAAAGAAAATTTCTTATGTGTTATTGATAGTTTGTTCAGTAAAATTGGCTATGAAGATGGAAATATAACGGATAGTAGTGAGTTGGAAACTGCTGACTGGAATGCAGAAATTGACAAATTTGGTACTTTCTTTGATACATTTAAAGAATGTAATTTTACAAAATTACTTAGCCAAGATGACTCACCAGATTATTTGGATCCGGAAGTCATCGCTCCAGACTCTATCGTTTCACTATTTGATTCAATTGGTGAATCTCAGCTTCTAAGCGTTGGACTTGGACCAATCTTAGACAAACATTTATCAGATTTATTAGATTCTATTGATAGTACAGAAGTTTCATTTAGAAATATTAAAGATTGGAAAGCAGAGGGAGAAACATTCTCTACATTACTTGATAGTGCACAAAAATTAAATGAAAAGGGAGTCGCATTAGATAATATCGACTTTATAAATAGTGATACCGAGCTAACAAGAAGTTTGGTTAAAGCTTTGTCTACCACGCAGTTATTTACAGATGAAAATAGCTTTGGGGAATTTTTAAAAAATCAATTAATCAGTACAAAAGGACTTAATTTGGCAGATATTGATAATCCCGAGAGTTATTCGAAAACTACGGAATTTATTGCAGAAATATCAGAAAAAAAGAATTGGGAATATGAGATCGACATTTTATTTGATTTTATTAAAGAGATTCAATTAATTGGTGCAGGAGATGGTCCAATTTCCAACACATCCGGAAGTGATGGGTTAGATAAAGTATTAAATGATCCATCAAAAGCGGAATATCGTCGTTTGTTTACAGCTAAAGAAGAAAATTTTGTGGGTATTAATAACTCCAATATTTTAAGAATGGCTATTGCAAACGCTATTAAAGATGCCGCTTCAGTTGTAGGAGATTTTAATGGTATTGATTTAAAAATTAATTCAAGAATTAATGTTCAGGCTCTTGTAGATCTTGATAATGCTGACGAACGAAATGCCGAAATTAATACCGTTTATAGCGCTTTAGAAAAAATTCAATCTATTAAAGGATCAGATTTTAATGATGTACGTAATGACAATGAACAATTAACCAATTTAAAAGATGCCTTAATCTTCTTACATGATTCCAAAATATTTAATACTTTGCAAAATGAAAACTTAGAAAACGAGGCTGATGCTACCGTCTTTGAGGGAATTGTCACAGAATTTTTGAATGCTACTTTGGGTGAGGAAGCTGTTATTGGTACTACTGATAAAATAAATAATACTGAATTAAAATATAAGACAACACTAGAAATTGTTCGAGACTCAATTCTAAATAATCGTTGCAATGAAAATTTAAATGATGAATGGATTACAAAAGAAGCCTCAAAAGGAGAAATAGATAATCTCTTTGAATTGATTCAAAGTTCATCGGGTGTTGATTTCGATAATGCCGGAAATGACACAGGATGGCTTGAAGAAAAGGCTGATGATCTTTTACCTCTTTTAAATAAATCTAAGCTTTTATTTAGAGCTATTCCACATTATATACATATGTTTACCGAACAATGTGATACATCTGACTTTACTACTTTAGATGGAACTACACGATATGAACTTAATCTAAGAGCAGCAACACCGGAATATACTTATAACGCCGATACTAAAGAGTACGATCATTATGATGATGAAGAAATTAGTTATTTGACGACTATTATGAATAATTTTACATCACTTACCGATGCATTAAGAAATAAACTAGATATTAATTTTATAAAAGGTGAAAATGAGGAAATTATTAAAGAAACTTTAAATGCACTAGCAAATTCAAGTGTATTTAATCAATTTAATGCAAAGGATCTGATGGATGCGAATAGTCTAGAGACTAATGATACAGTATTTATTCAATTAATGTGGTTAATATTTGATGAATCTAGCTTATCTAAAGTTATATATGATGCAAAAACTGATGGTGGTTTATATGACTACATGCCGGGTGTGACAGCACATAAGAATGCAAGAAATAAAATCATTGAATTTAATAAACAGAATAGCAAATCTTGGGAAAAAGAAATTGATGATATTTTTAATATATTTGATAGTGTTACTGATGAAACTGTTACACAAATTCAAGATATCAATGTCGAAAAGATGTCGCCGGATTCCATTACTAATATCTTAAAAACTATAAATTCGAGTGATTTATGTTATGATGCTGTTCCAGTTTATATCAAAAAAGCTTTCGAAAATGTTGCCTTATCGGAATTTTCTAAATATAACGGAGAAAATAAAGAAAATTATTTGATTGGCCGTGAAGATTATAATATAGAATTAAATAACATAAATAAATTGCTTAACGAAATTTGTGAAGTTGATGTTGATGGACAAGTTAATTACAATATCAAGTTTGGTAGCGAATTCGAAATTTCGAGTTTTGGTGAAAAAGGCTTAGGAACATTTATTCAATTTTTGTTGGATTCTGAAATTTTCAAAGATTGCCGTGGATTAGTTTTGAAAAATGCAATTAATTCAGTAGGGTTTGCGGATTACATTAGAAATGATTATGATGCAGAGCATAAAAATGTCTTTGATAAAATCTTTGAAAAAATAGAAACTACATATCCTTCAAGTGAGGATCGTCAAAAACAAATAGATATTGAAGGCGGTGCTTTAAATTCTATTGCTAGTAGTCTTAAAGAAGTAATAGGTAACATACCACAGGATGGAGAAAATGTCTTCACGTCTCTTAATGCAAAAGCGGTCGATGGAATTTTTAAAGGATGCTTCCAAAATGGAAAGGCTTTAATTGCCAGTGAGATTGTAGCAGGTTTCTTAAGCACTAATATTAAAGATTCCGGTTACTTAGATGATTATTATTTAGATAGCTTAAATGATTATAGCAAACTTTGGTTCTATAGTAATGGCGAGGATTTTGCGTATCCTCTCTTTAATGAATTAGAAGCAAATGCTCTATCTTCATCAATCGATAGTATCAATGTAATTACTGCTGTAAAAAATAACTATTTAAATCTTAATAATCCTTATGAAGAAAATGGTATGCCGACCGAAATGACTAACGCACAAAAAATTGTTAGTTGTTTAGAGTCGTTATATAGCAAGAGTACTAATGAAGATTCCATGATTGCTAAATTCATTTATAAAAAAGGTATTTACGATAAACTTATTGGAGAAAATGGCATTTGTACCATGGTACATAGTAACAAGGATGTTGTCTTCTTAGTATTTCCAAATGGAGAAGAAAGAAAGTCTTCTTTTGAAACTGCTTATAATGATATGTTAACTGAGCGTAGTTCAATAGTTAATAATAAAAACCTATTCAAAAATGTTCATGATGATATTATGAATATGTTTAATGCCTTGGCAAATTAATAACTTAAATTTTAACCCTTAAGAAATCTTAAGGGTTTTTGCCATTCTTTATTTTAATAACTAGCGTAATTTATGAGGGGTGATTTTGATTGTATTCAATAGTATCAGAATATATTAAAGAATTAGAAGTTGAACATTCACGCTTCATTGGAATAATAAAACCACTCACAAACAAAGAGGATATTAAGCAAGAAATTACTAAAATTAAGAAAAGATATCCGAAAGCAAAACATTATTGTTATGCGGGAATAATCGGAGATTTCCAAAAGTCAAGTGATGATGGAGAGCCACAAGGTACGGCAGGACGCCCTATGCTAGATTTGTTAATTAAAAATAATTTCAGTAATGTTCTATTAGTAGTGGTGCGGTACTTCGGAGGAACATTATTGGGAGCAGCTCGTCTCTTAAGGACTTATGTTGATATGGCTAATTTAGTCATAAAAACTGTCGAAAAATACGCAATATGCCAGGGATATCTTTGTAATATAACTACTAGTTACATGAATTATGATAATGTTGTTCATATATGCAAAGATGCGCATAGTATCATAGAAAATACAGAGTTTAACGAATTAATAACTTTAAAAGTTTTTGTTGGCGAAGAGGTTTATCATGAATTTAAGCAATTATTATATCAAGGCACAATGATTGAAATAATTGAAAACAAAATAAAATATAAAAAAGTTGAGGAATAATATTATGGCACAATGTAATGGAAATTGTAATGAATGTGGTCAAAGTTGTGATCACCGTATTGAAAAAGCAAAATTGAATGAACTCTCAAAAGTAAAGAAAATAATAGGTGTAATTTCCGGAAAGGGAGGCGTAGGCAAGAGTTTGGTTTCTTCTTTGATTGCTAGTCAGCTTTCCAAAGAAGGTTATCGTATCGGAATACTTGACGCCGATATAACCGGACCTTCTATTCCGAAGTCTTTTGGTATTACTGAAAAAGCCATGGGAGAACAAGGAATTATATATCCGGCAATATCTAAAACCGGTATCCAAATAATGTCTGCTAATTTATTATTGGAAAACGAAGAAGATCCAATTATTTGGCGAGGACCAATGATAGGCGACTTAGTTAAACAATTTTATACAGATGTTTTATGGCATAATGTTGATTATATGATTGTCGATATGCCACCAGGAACAGGAGATGTTGCTTTAACAACTTTTCAATACTTACCTATTGATGGTATTATAATTGTCACTTCGCCACAAGATTTAGTTTCTACGATTGTAAAAAAGGCCATTAAAATGGCAAGTGCCATGAATATATCTATTTTAGGTATTGTCGAAAATATGTCCTATGTCGAATGCTCAAAATGCCAAGAAAAAATTTATATTTATGGTAAATCGCATCTTGAAGAAGTAGCAAAAGATTTCAATTTGGATATTTTAGGTCAATTACCATTAAAAGAAGAAATATCTCGCCTTGTAGATAAAGGGGAAGTAGAAGATATTGAATGCGAATATCTAAATAAAGCAATAGAGAAAATTAAAAATTTATAAAAGGGAGTATGATTTATGTTAAAGGAAAGAATTGAACGTCAAAATAAGTTTATTGCCGACTTACCAAATAATTCAATAACAATAATTTTTGGTGGATCAGAGATAAGAAAAAGCGCTGATGAAGCTTTTGAATTTCAAATTGATTATAATTTTTTCTATTTGACGGGAATAAACCAAGCGGATACTGTTTTAGTTTTTGTAAAAAAGGAAAGCAAAACAAAAACTTTGTTGTTTATTCAAAAATTTGACGAATTAAAAGAAAAATGGACAGGTATTCGGTTAAAGGTAGAGGAAGCTCGGGAAATTTCCGGTATAGAGGAAATATTATTTGTTGAAGATTTTTCCGATGAGCTTACCAAGTTAATCAATAGTTTTACTAATGTGACAATATGTCTAGATTATGAATCGGCAGCAAATTACGGAAATATGAATGAATTTGTTTCTTTAAGTGGCTATCAAAAATTCTTAAAAGAAAACTTTTCTCATTTGAAATTTATAGATATTTCCCAAAATCTTAAGCTTTTGAGAATGATTAAATCTGCTCATGAAATTGAAAAAATAAGGCAGGCAATTCATAATACCAATCTGGGTTTACAAGCTATTTTAAAACAATTAAAACCAAATAAATATGAATATGAGATGGCAGCACTATTTAAATATATAATAGCTTTAAATAATAATGCCAAATTATCTTTTAATACAATCGCGGCAAGTGGCATTAATGCAACTATATTACATTATCCTCATCCAATGAGCAAAATGAATGATGGCGATCTTATTTTATTTGATTTAGGATCAGATAATGATGAGTATAAAGCCGATATTTCTCGCACTTATCCAATCAATGGGAAATATAGCGAAGAACAAAAAAAGATTTATGAAATAGTCTTAAATTGTAACAAATACATTATTTCTTTAATTAAACCGGGATTGACAATAAAAAAATTGCAAGAAGAAGCTAAAATGTTTATGGCAAAAGAGTTAATAAAAATGGGCTTAATAAGCGATTTAGAGGAAATCTCCAAATATTATTACCATAATATTTCTCATCATCTTGGGTTAGATACGCATGATATATCTTTAAGAGAATTACCTCTAACAAAAGGAAATGTTATAACTGTAGAGCCGGGCCTATATATTAAAGAATTGAAAATCGGTATTCGTATTGAAGATGATGTTTTAGTTACCGAGGATGGTTCAGAATGTTTATCGCTGGAGATAGCGAAAGATATAGAAGAAATTGAGACATTAATGAAAGGATAATATGGAAAGAGGAAGCGGATTATTACTTAGTATCACGGCATTACCTTCCAAATACGGAATTGGTAATTTTGGAGTAGAGGCAAAAAGATTTGTAAAATTATTAAAATTAGCAGGTCAAAAATATTGGCAGATAATGCCGATTAATGACGCAAAATGTAGTAATCTAGAAGTTTCATTTTATTCCACGTTTGCGCTAAATCCTTACTTTATTGATTTAGAACATTTAGTAAAGAAAGGCTATTTGAAAAAAGAAGAACTTGTAGCGCATACCAAAAATTATAATAATCGAAGAATTGATTTTAATTATTTACATCTTCATCGTTTGACTTTGTTGAAGAATGCATTAGTCTCAGTAAAGGAAAAAGAGAAAGTCCAAATTCAAAAATTTTATGCAAAAAATAAGTTTTGGTTAGAGGATTATGCTTTATTTATGTGTTTAAAAGAAAAGTTTAATTATTTGCCATGGTGTGAATGGCCTAATCCTTTTAAAGAACATAATCAAGAAGAACTTGTCTTATATAAAGAAAAAAATTTAGATATTTTTGAAGATTATGTAGCTATGCAATATTTGGCGTTTTCCCAATATTTGAAGTTAAAAAAATACGCCAAAAGCAAGAATATTAAAATAATCGGTGCCTTTAATTTTTCTTTGTCTTGGGATTCAGTAGATGTGTGGAGTAACCAAGATTGTTTTGCTTTAGATAAAAATGCACTTATGGAAAAAAAAGAACGAAAATATTATAAATTTTTGAACAAGGGAATAAAAAATGCATTAAAGTTATACGACTTATTAATAATAAATGAAAAAGATTTAAATGCGGAAAAGATAAACAATTATATTTTTGTCAAACTTAATAATTTCGAAAAAAGTAAATTAATATGCGAAGGAGTAAATAAAGCTTCATATTTTGAAGTCATAAGAGTAGATTCTTTAATTAACAAAAATTCTTTCTTTGAACATGAAAAAAGTATCTTATACTTAAATGATAATGATAATTGCTCTTTAATTAATAAATTAAGAGTTGATGATAGTTTAAAAGACACATATCAAAAATTTTTGAATGTAAAAGGTATGAGCAATGAAAATATTGTTGAGAGGGTAAAAGATATTATGCTTAAATCAAATGCTCATGTTACGATTTTTTCATTACAAGACATATTATTTGTAAAAAATAATTCTTTCTGTGACAATGAAAATTTTAGATTTAAGAAGTCGGATTTTTTAAAAAATAAATTTTTAAATTTATATCAAAAAACATGCCAAAGTAAACGATATTAAAGGAGTAAATATGGAAAAATTTGTATTATCTATTGATCAAGGTACAACTTCAACAAGAGCGATACTTTTTGATAAAAAAGGAATTTCGCGATTTATAGCGCAGCGGGAATTAGAACTTATCTATCCCCAATCTGGGTGGGTAGAAGAAGATGCACTAGAAGTTTATAGTTCAGTGGTTGATGTGATTAATGAGGTCTTGATAAAGGCCAATATTGATGCGAACGCGATTGATTCAATTGGCATCACTAATCAACGGGAAACAACTGTCGTGTGGGACAAAGAAACAGGTTTGCCGGTTGCAAACGCTATTGTATGGCAATCACGTCAATCGCAAGAGATTTGCGATGCTTTGAAAGATAAAGAAGAATTTATTCATCATAAAACCGGCCTAATTATTAATCCTTATTTTTCAGCATCAAAAATAAGATTTATTTTAGATAAAAACGATTTGCAAAAAGTGGCAGAAGAAGGAAAATTGTTATTTGGAACAATAGATACTTGGATTATTTATAAATTAACAAAAGGCAAAGTTCATGCCACAGATATTACGAATGCCTCAAGAACATTACTTTATAATATTTTTGAAAAAAAATGGGATGATGAATTATTAAAACTTTTTAATATCCCTAAATGCATGCTACCTACTGTACACGAATGTTCTTATCATTATGGTGATGCAATTTTAATGCTTGGAACGGTAAGTATTCCTATTATGGGAGTAGCAGGTGATCAGCAAGCTTCTTTGTTTGGTCAAACCTGTTTTAGTAAGGGCGATGTGAAAAATACTTATGGTACCGGTTGTTTTATGTTAATGAACACGGGCAAAGAAGCACGTTTATCAAAAAATGGTTTGTTAACGACAATTGCCTGGTCTATAAATAATCAAGTAACCTATGCTTTAGAAGGATCTGTTTTTATTGCAGGTGCTTCAATTCAATGGTTAAGAGATCAAATGAAAATGATAAATAAAGCCTCCGATAGTGAAATTTCTGCGCGGAAAGTCGATAGTTCTAATGGCGTTTATGTTGTTCCCGCTTTTGTGGGCCTTGGAACACCATATTGGGATGATTATGCACGTGGAGCCGTTTTTGGTTTAACACGCGCAACAAATAAATATCACTTTATTCGTGCAACTTTAGAAGCCATTGCTTATCAATCGATGGATTTGCTACAAACTATCAAAAAAGATGCGCATACAAAAATTAATTCCTTGAGCGTTGATGGAGGAGCAACAGCGAATAATTATTTAATGCAATTTCAAGCAGATATCTTAGAAATGCCAATAAATTTGCCAAAATGTCTGGAAACTACCGCGTTAGGGGTTGCGTATTTCGCCGGATTAAAAACAGGTTTTTTTGCATCTTTAAAAGAAATAAAGAAGTCTCACTGCATTGAAAATACTTTTTATCCGTCAATGCCACAAAGTGAAGTTAAAGAGCGATATCGCAAATGGAAACTAGCAATTAAAGCAACGCGTGTTTTTGAATAAAAAGGCATCAAAAACGCTTTAAGCCTACCATTGAATTATCTTTTAGTTATGTTTATAATTTTAACAAGGAGATAATGTATGCAACTAAAAATAAGTGATGAGCGATTCATCATAATCGCACCGCGAAAATATTATCAGGATATCATTACTTATTTTCAACATGGGCAGTTGAAAAATTTTAAATTTTATACTAAACAAGAAATTTTGGAAAATTTTTACGGCAAATATGATATAAATGCCATAATTTATACGATGAACAAATTTAACAAATCGTATAATAATGCAAAGTTGTTAATCGATAATATTTATTTCTTGCCAAAAAATTATTACAATGAAAAGGCTACGCAATTAGTTGAGCTTTATGAAGAGTTAAATGCCCAGGGTTATCTCCAAAAAAACGAATATTTAGAATATGAATTGAACTCTAAGCCAATATACATTGTGGGATATGGAAATGAAGATAAAGAATTAGAGACAGTACTTGACTTTTGGAAAATTAAAGCAAATTATATAGGATTTGACAGAGGTGAATTTTTACCTTCTGTCTTTGAATTTGAAAATATTGATGATGAAGTTTTTAATTTTTTCAATACTCTATGTGATTTACTTAAGCAAGGAGTAAATCAGAAAGATATAGTTTTAGTCGTGAATAATGATTCATATGCTTTTGCAATTAATAAAATGTGTCGGCAATTTAATTTATCAAAATTAATTAAGGCAAAAACTAATCTTTTAAATATGCCGAAAATTTTAAATATCATTAAACAAATAGAAAGCAGTGGAGTTGAGGAGTTTTTAATTTATAATGATTTCTCTATTAATGAAGAGATAAATCTAATTAAAGATTTAATTACAACCAATAAGATAAGGGAAATAAAAAATAATTCTCGCCAAATAGAGACCTTAAAAACGATTCTAAAAAATGAAACTATCTATCAAGAAGCGACACCATTTATTCATAATAAGGAGAATTTAGGACTCATTTTCCCCAATAAATTTTACTTTATTTTGGGGTTTAATCAAGGACGTTTTCCAGTTATTAAAAAAGATGATGATTATTTGACAAACAAAGAAAAAACAAAGCTCCGGTTATCAACAAGTTTTATAGAAAACAGCGTAAGTAAGAATGAAATAATCGATCAAATTACGCATGCCGAGAATATTTATATTTCTTATGCTTTAGTTAATTCCGGAGAGAAACTATATCCTTCGAATCTTATTAAAGAATTGGGAATGAAAGTAGAAAAAATAAAGACACAAAAGATTTATTCGGGTTTAGAAGGAGAAAAGAGACTTGCAAAATTTGAGGATTTAAAAAGAAAATTTGATCTAGATAGCCCAGAAAGACAGGCCTATCAGAAGTTGTTTAATATTTCATATTTAAATTATAATCGCTCATTTACACCATTAAATAATTATGTTTGTAAAGATGAACGTAACTATTCTTATTCACAAATAAAAACTTTTTTTCAATGCCAATTTAAATATTATTTGCAAAATATTTTAAATCTAAACACTTTTGAAGAGACTTTTGCGCAGAAAACAGGTACTTTGTTTCATGAGATTTTAACACATGTTTATGAAGATAATTTTGATTTTGAAAGTTTATATTCTAAAATCATAAATAAATTTGTTTTTGAAGCAAAAGAAAAAATTTTATTAGAGCGAAAAAAAGAAGAACTAAAAATTTTATGTGAAATGTTAATAAAACAAAAGTCACAAATGAATTTAAAAGATGTATATTTTGAGAAAGAATTTACTATAAAACTAAAAGATAAGGTATTTTTGAATGGAAAAATTGATAAAATAATTGTAACGACTGATGGTAAAAATGACTATTACTCTATAATTGACTATAAATCTGGCGCCGAATCCTATAATCGAAAAGAAGTTCCATATGGCTATTCTTTGCAACTTCCCACCTATGCCTTCCTCTTATCAGAGAGTGATACATTTAAAGATAAGGAACTAATTGGATTTTATATCCAGCATATATTATCGACAGAAATTGGTAATGTTGAAGAAAATAAAATGCATTATTTTGAGAACTTTAAACTAGTGGGAGAAACAATCAACGAAATAGATAAAATTGTTACATTTGATGCTACTTATAGTAAATCTTTCTATATTAAATCTTTGGCTTTGACCAAAAACAATTCTTTTGTACACTATGCAAAAGTCCTTTCAAGAGATGAATTTTTAAATCTTATCCAAGTTACCAAAAACAATTACTTAGAAGCAGATCAAAAGATTCAGGAGGGCAATTTTATTATTAATCCAAAAATTATCAATGGAGAGCAAAATACACCTTGTAAGTACTGTGAGTTTGGTGATATATGTAATGTAAAAGAATGCGACTTTGTCACAATAGATTTAAAAGGAGACTTTAGTAATGGCGTGGACTAGCGAGCAATTAAAAGCAATAAATATTCGTAATGTCAATGCGATTGTGTCAGCCGGAGCAGGCTCTGGAAAAACGGCAGTGCTAACAGCGAGAGCTTTTGAGATTATCAAAAAGAAAGAAGCTAAAGTTGATGAGTTATTGATTCTGACCTTTACAAATGCAGCGGCTCACGAAATGAAAGATCGTTTAATTGCTCAACTGAGAAAAGAAAGTTTTTTTGCAGAAGCTGATGATGTTGAAGGAAGTCAAGTGACAACCTTTGATGCATATTCTTTATATTTAGTAAAAAAATATAACTATTTTTTCGATATTTCGAAGGATGTATCTATTATTGATTCAAACATTGTAAAAATTAAAGAATATGAAATTCTTGAAGATATATTTAATACCCTTTATGACCAAGGAGATCAATCATTCCTAGATTTTATTAAAACTTTTGTAGTTAAAGATGACGACGTTTTAAAAGATTATGTTGTGGCAATTTTAGCTTTGGCAGATTTAAAGATTGACAAAGAAGGTTTTTTAAACAATGCCAATAAAGAAGTTTTTGATGTAAAATTTATAGATAATTTGCTAGAAGAAGTATTAATAGTAGCAAAATCATATTTAGATGATTTTATAAAAATGTGTGATTACTTTGAAGACATTGATTTTGCCAATAAAATCATAGAAAAAATAAATCTGCTAAAATCTGCTCAAGATTATAATGATTTATTTACTATAGCCTGTGGAGCTAAATTGGTTGATGCCAAAAATGTTTCCGAAACTGATAAGCAACTTAAAAAGAGCATTAACGATAGTTTTAAAGAACTATGTAGTAATATTAAAAATATAGGAACACGTGAAGATGTTATCGAGGTATTTACCAATGAGCAATATAAAAATGCTTACAATTATCTATTTAAAATAGCAATTGAATTAGATAAACGTTTAGGAGAATTTAAACATAGGAAGAATGCATACACCTTTGCTGATATTGCTAAAATGGCTTTAAAACTTGTTGATGATGAGCAAATCAATAAAGAAATTAAAGAATCAATTAAATTTATAATGGTCGATGAATATCAAGACACTTCTGATATTCAAGAAGCTTTTATCAGTAAGATAGCTAATAATAATTTATTTATGGTTGGTGATACAAAGCAATCAATCTATTCCTTTAGAAATGCAAATTGTAGTATTTTCCAAGAAAAATATGAAAAGTATAAACAGGGGATAAATGGGGAAAAGATTGATTTAAATTATAATTTCCGAAGCAGGCAAGAACTTGTTGAAGACTTAAATAAAATATTTTCTTTATTAATGACTAAAAATTATGGGTCAGTAGATTATCGTATTGACCATATTTCAAAAGCCGGGAACACGGATTATTTGAATTATGGAGCCAATAATGTCAGTAATCATCTTGAAATATATAAATATAATTCGGATAGTAGCACGTTAAAAAAAGCAGAATACGAGGCACATTTAATCGCTCAAGATATAGTGCGAAAAGTAAATGATAAATACTTAGTGTATGATGCTAAAAATAAAAATCTACGGGCATGTAAATATGCGGATTTTGCTATACTTATCGATAAAAAAGCTCAATTTGATTTATATAAAAAAGTTTTTGACCAATATCAATTTCCACTAAAAACATATCGAGATGAAAAGATAATTTCTTCGTTGGTAGGCAATTTGTTTTATGATGCTTTAACAGTAATTCTCAAAATAAAAAATGAACAATTTGATGTGGAATTTAAACATACTTTAATTGGCTTATTGCGCTCCTTTGCCTATCAAGTTAAGGATTCGGAAATTTATGATGCGGTGAAGTCTGACCAATTAAAGAAAACAAAAGCATATATAGATATGAATGAAATCGCCAAAATGACCGATGTTTTACCATTGAGCGAAATAATACTGTGCCTTTATGAAAGACTAGATATTTATAATAAATTAATTCTAATTGGCGATATTGAGGAAAATCAAATAATTCTTGACCATCTCTATAACGTTGCATGTGACATGCAAAAATTGGAATATTCGTTAAATGATTTTGCAAAGTACATTAATGACTTAAAAACTTTGGGGATTGATCTGGAAAGCAGTGCCGATAATGCTGTCGATAATGTTGTAAAATTAATGACTATTCATAAATCTAAAGGCTTAGAATTTCCGATAGTTTATTTGCCATCTTTAGAAACTAATTTCTTTTTATCTAACAACAGAAAATCAAAGTTTAAAACAAGTTTAAAATATGGTTTGATTCTTCCGTTAATTAATAATAATAGCTCTTTAAATATTCTTGATTTTTTAAATAAAGAAGATATAAAAAACAAAACGCGTTCTGAGCGGATAAGATTAATTTATGTGGCCTTAACAAGAGCAAAAGAAAAAGCAATTTTGCTGATGGATACTAAAAGCGAAGAAGAATCAAAGGATTTAAGATTTAGCAAGTCTTTTTATGATTTTGTAAATTATTATCAAAATGTAGCAAGTCAAAAAATATCGGAGAAAGAAGTTGATTTTCAGATATTGACTTTAAAAAATAATGAAGCAAATTTTGATGAGGAAATGGAAATAAATCTTTTAACTATGCCAAATATTCAAATGCCGGAAAATAGCGAAAAAGAACATGCTTCTAAGGCTTTGAATAACGACGCAAATATTGAGGCTTTAAACTTTGGCAGTACATTACATTACATTTTAGAACTTACCGATTTTAAAACTAAGGATACTAGTTTTATTAATGATAAAAAGATAAAAAATTATATTGATAAAATATTATCCTTGGATATTTTCAAAGATTTATCTCATTATATGATTTATAAAGAATATTCTTTCTATGATGAAAAAAATGAAATGATTGGAGTTATTGACTTGTTATTAATCGGAGAATCAGATATAAAAATAATTGACTATAAAACGAAAAATATCGATGATGAAAGTTATGTGCATCAATTGAAGGTTTATCAAAAGTTTATTTTAGAAAAATTTAACAAAAAAGTTACGACGTATTTGCTTTCAATTACAGAGGCAAAAATAAAAGAGATAAAATAATGGAAATTAAGCTTGTACAGATTATAACAATTTTTGAAAAAGAAATTTTGGTAATTGAAGAAAAGACCATCAATAAAACCAGAATCTCTTTTCCTATAGGAGAAATTAAATTAGGAGAAAACAATTTACAATCCGCAATTAGGGTTTGTTATGAAACTACCGGAGTCATAGTGACACAAAAAGATCTTGTCAGAGAGTTAGAAGAATATAGCTTGTCACAAACTGATATAATAGCAAAGGTTAAACCACTGGTTTTTTGTTTACACGATAAGCAAAAGCCGGAAATTATGGACAAAGATAAGATTGCTAAAATATATTATATGAAAATATCGCATTTTAAAGAAAAGTGTGAAATAGAAAATGAAAAAAAATTATTAGAGCAGTCCTTAAACTATTTAAAATAATTAATAATAGTTGACAAAAAATATTATTGTGCATATAATTAATTGAACATTTGAATAATTGTTCAAACGAATGGCGGTGAATTTATGGAAAAATTAATAGATCAAGCAATTAAAAATCACAACGCATTAATTGAGAATGTTCGTCAACACATGCCCAATAGTGATCAAGTTAGTGATCTTGCTAATCTGTTTAAGGTATTTGGTGATGCAACTCGTGCAAAAATCATGTCTGTTTTGGAGATTCGTGATTTGTGTGTGTGTGATATTGCGGATGTTCTTAATATAAGTGTTTCTGCTGTTTCGCACCAACTTCGTATCTTAAGAGATGCAAAACTAGTTAAAGCTATAAAAATGGGAAAAGAAGTTATGTATTCTCTTGATGATGATCATGTTTCACAAATTTTCAAGTGCGGATTATCTCATATTAATGAAGAAAAATAAACCAAATGAGTGTTTTTAAAATATTTATTATTTGAATAGTTGTTCAAATATTGGAGGATTTTTTATGCGAAAAGTTTTTAAATTAGAAGAAATTGATTGTGCAAATTGTGCAGCTAAGATGGAAGAAAGTATCAAAAAAATTGCCGGTGTGCAAGATGCCAGTATTTCATTTATGACGCAAAGATTAACATTAGAAGCTGAAGAAGAAAACTTTGAAACTATTCTTCTTCAAGTGAAAAAAATTATTAGTAAAATTGAACCTGATTGTAAAATCAAATAGGGAGAGCGACATTAATGACTAGTAAGCAAAAGAAAAATTTAATGCGAATAATAGTAGCATTAACGCTTTTTATAATTATTTTTGTAGTTGATAAATTTATAAATCTTGCAAGTGTTTTCAACGGTGCTTTAAATTGGCTGTTGCCATTTTCTTTGTATTTGGCAGTATATATTATTATTGGCTATGATGTAATTTATAAAGCACTTATAAATATTAAAAACGGTCAGATATTTGATGAATGTTTTTTAATGCTTGTTGCCACGATTGGGGCTTTTTCTCTCGCCATATATCGGGGTGTGAATGGTCTCCAAATCGAAGGATTTGATGAGGCCTGCGCCGTTTTGTTATTTTACCAAATTGGGGAATTTTTCCAAAACTATGCCGTCAGTAAATCTCGGAAATCAATCTCCGCACTTATGGATATTCGCCCGGACTATGCTAATTTGCGCTTTCAAAATAAAATTCAGACCGTTGATCCGGAAGTTGTCCAAATTGATGACATCATTGTGATTAATCCCGGAGAAAAAGTACCACTTGATGGAATCGTAGTTAAAGGCGAAACTACTTTAGATACGAAATCATTAACCGGAGAAGCGAAACCGTCTTGCGTGGTGGTTGGTGATTCTGTCATAAGTGGCACGATTAACTTGAGTTCAACAATTGAAGTCAAGGTGACCCGCCAGTTTTATAATTCAACAGTTTCCAAAGTTTTAGAGTTGGTGGAAAATGCTTCTAGCAAAAAAGCACCCTCTGAAAAATTTATTACAAAATTTGCCCGTTACTATACGCCAATTGTAGTTTTTTTGGCAATATTTTTAGCCATAGTTCCTAGCATTATTACAGGTAATTGGAATATTTGGATATATCGGGCTTTGAGTTTTCTTGTCGTGTCTTGCCCATGTGCTTTAGTCATCTCAATACCATTAACTTTTTTTTCTGGTATAGGTGTAGCTTCAAAAAAGGGAATATTGATTAAGGGATCTAATTATCTTGAAAAATTTAGTAAAGCGGATACTTTTGTATTTGATAAAACCGGAACTTTAACTAAAGGAAATTTTGTCATTACGAAAATATATCCTGAAGAAAAAAGTGAAGAAATTTTACGCTTAGCCGTTATTGCAGAACATGATTTATCTCATCCAATTGCCAAATCAATATGTGCCAAGTACCAAAAAGACTTTCCGAAGAATTATTTAATGACCGATTTACAAGGATTGGGAATTGTCGCTAAAAATGAAAAAGACATTATTTTATGTGGCAATGAGAAATTAATGAAAAAATATCATATAAATTATGAACGTTGTCAAGAATCCGGTACAATAGTCTATGTTGCTCAAAATAATAAACTTATCGGATATATTGTCATAAACGACGAAATTAAAGAAGAAAGTTATGTATTAATAAATTATTTAAATAATATTAAAGCAAAAGTAATAATGCTTACAGGTGATAATGAAGTAACAGCAAAACATGTTGCCGAGGAATTAAGGATTCCAAATTATCAAGCATCACTATTACCACAAAATAAATATACTTATTTAAGTAATGTCATAAAAAACAATCATAGAGCAGTGTGCTTTGTTGGAGATGGAATTAATGATGCCCCCTCTTTAATGATTTCTGACATAGGTATTTCAATGGGTGGCATTGGCAGTGATGCGGCGATTGAAGCAAGCGACATTGTTTTAATGAAGGATGATTTAAAGAGTATTATTGAAGCAAGAAAAATCGCTAAGAAAACCATGAAAATAGTTTTGGAAAATATATGGTTAGCAATAGTAATCAAAGTGCTGATTCTTATATTATCTGCTTTGGGAATTACCAATATGTGGGTTGCAGTATTTGGAGATGTGGGAGTCACTATATTGGCCATTTTGAATTCCTTAAGAGTCTTTTTAGAGTAAGTTAAGTAACACGCATCGAAAAAAGTGAGTAGTATAGTCATAATTAACAAGTGCAAGCGTAAATTAAAAACTTTCTTTACTTTAAGTTTATTGTAGTTATAATTGTAATAGGTGAGTTATATGAAGATTACAGTGATTTGTGAAGTTTTGGGTAAAGCTAATAACGGCACAACCATAGCAGCCATGAACTTGATTAATCATCTCATTAAAAAGAAATATGATGTTAAAGTAGTTTGCCCTGATGTTGATAAGAAAGATAAAGAAAACTATTATGTAATTCCTGTAGCAAAATTTGGATTTTTAGCTAATAAAATATTAGATATGAATAACATCGTAGTAGCAAAATTTGACCGTACAACCATTTATGAAGCTGTCAAAGATGCGGATATTGTTCATATTATGATACCTATTTTCATTGCCAAAAAGACAGCAAAGCTTCTTAAGGAACTAGATATACCCATTTCGGCAGGTTTTCATGCCCAAGCGGAAAATTTGACTGCGCACATTGGAATGAAAAATGTTCCTTTGGCTAATCATTTAACCTATAAATTCTATTACAATAATTTATACAAGTATGTTGATGGTATACATTATCCAACACAATTTATTCGTGATTATTTTGAGCGAGAAATGAAAATAAAAACAAATGGCTATGTAATTTCAAACGGTGTTAATGATCTTTATAAAGTCACTCCAAGTGAAAAGCCCGATCAGTTTAAAGATAAATTTTGTATTTTATTTACAGGGAGATACTCCAAAGAAAAATCACATATGGTTTTATTTAAAGCTATTGAAAAATCAAAATACAAAGATAAAATTCAACTTATTTGTGCTGGAGACGGACCATTAAAGAAAAAATTAGCAAAATATACAGCAAAACATCTAACAAATATGCCAATATTTCAATTTTTTAAACGGGAAGAATTATTAAAAATCATTAATTATTGTGATTTATATTGCCATCCGGCAGAAATAGAAATTGAGGCGATATCTTGTTTAGAGGCAATTTGCTGTGGATTAGTACCTATTATTGCCAATTCTCCAAGATGTGCGACTAAAGCTTTTGCTCTGGATGAAAGATCACTTTTTAAAGTAAACGATAGTAAGGATTTGGCCCAAAAAATCGATTATTTTATTGAACATCCAGAAGAAAAGATGAAATTGCGTCAAAAATATCTTGAAAATAGTAAGTCTTTTAATCAAGAACATTGTATGGAACAAATGGAGCAAATGTTTTTTGATATAATAAAAAAGCATAACGAAGAGAAGCATGAAAAAAATTAAGTATTATTACTTTGATGAAGAAAATGATGATTTTGCAAATATTGGGATCAAAACAAAATTGACACCTGATGATTTTTGCTATAATCCTAAAAGTAAGTGGTGGAGATTTTGGAAGAAAGTAATATATCACTTGTTTTATCCTATTGTGGCTTTGCTGCTATATTGTATTATCCGAGGACGAATCAGAAATCGAAAAGTTTTAAAGACAATGGCCAAAAGGAAGGAAGGATATTTTGTTTATTCTAACCACACCTCACCACTCTGTGATGTTTTTTCTGTTCCGGTATTGGCTTGGCCACGTAGTACTTATATTATTTCAAATCCCGACTCTATCAGTATTAAAGGAATTAAGACAATCGTGAGGTTATTAGGGTGCTTACCGACACCTACTTCAAAAAGAGCGTATATCAATTTTCTTAAAGCAATTAAGGATTTTTATAATCGTGGTAGCGTTATTTCTATTTATCCCGAAGCACATATATGGCCTAAATACAATAAAATAAGGCAGTTTAAAGAAACATCATTTTATTATCCGGTTAAATTTAATGCACCAGTATTTGTAAAAACCACAGTTTATAAAAAGAAGAAAAATGGTAAATCAAAACTAATTCTTTATATTGATGGACCATTCTATCCTAATACGAGTTTAGATACAAAAGAAGCACAAATAGAGTTACGGGATCGTGTTTATCAGCAATTAATAAAACGAGTTGAAGAAAATCATTCCTATCTTGATAAAAGATATGAGTATATAAAAGTAAATTCTAAAGAGGAAGTTCGAACAGAAGTAATTAAAGAAAAGAAATCACGCAAAGTCGTAAATTAGATTAAGATTCGATTTAAACTAACTTTTACTTGTTTACATAGATTTAAAGTTTTATCACTACTTTAGAAAAAACAATAGGACAACTTATTTGATGGTTGTCCTTTTATGTTGCATTCAATTAATTTTCTATATTGGTAACAATTCTCTTTTCTCATAGTTAATAAGCCCTAACATTTTAAAACTGTAAGTATAAAAAAAGAGGCTTGAAACTTTTTAATTTCTAAACAGCCCCTATTTAAATAACATTATAAAAATATGCGTTTACCTAAGATTCTTCAATTAACTAATATAAGCATTAGTAACTAATTTATCATAAGGAACCACGGCCTCTTCATTTAATTGACCAGCCATTTTTACAATTTCAATTAGTTTATCAAAATTGTCTTTATTAAAACGAAGACTAGTAGGCCAGGCCTCAATGCCAAGATAGTTATTCATAACAGTGGTTAATTCTTCATCATCACTGGAGGTAAAATCTTTTCTTAAAAGCGGAATAATGTCTTCTATAGTGTTATTTAAAACATAATCAATTCCTTTTTGTAATGCACGAGTAAATTTTTTTAATATTTCTTCATTATTATCCATATAAGATTTCAAAGTTGAATAACATGTATATGGAATAACTCCGGAATCTTCGCCAAGAGAAGTAAGAATATGTCCTTTTCCAGACCGAACTACTTGTGATGCCGTTGGTTCGAATGCTGTAACAAAATCAGATTCTCCGGCGACAAATACTCCTGACATTGCATCAAAGGAAACATCGGTTCTGACATTTACTTCTTTAGTTGGATCATCTTCTCCAATATCTAATCCAGCGCGTTTTAAAATATATTCTAGAATCATTAAAGGCATACCACCTTTACGACCACCGATTACCGTTTTGCCACGCATCATGGTGTAATCAAAGTTTTCAATAGGATCACGTCCTAAGATAAATGATCCATCTTTTTGTGTTAATTGAGCAAAATTAATAGCGTAATCTTTTTGTCCATTTTGGTATACATAAACACTTGCTTCTGGTCCCATTAAGCCAATTTGAGCTTCTTTAGAAAGTAAAGCCGCCATCGTTTTATCGGCACCAGGAGTAGTAATTACATCTACTTTTAATCCTTCATCTTCAAAATATCCCTTGTTTATAGCAATGTATTGAGGGGCATAGAACAAGGAATGCGTTACTTCAGCAATCGTAATATGAGTAAGACCATCGTCATTACAAGAGTTTAACAATGACAATGGTAAAACTAGAAATGCTGATAATAAAAAGTATTTAATCTTTTTCATAAAATCACCTATAGTAGTGTATTTAGTAAGCAAGAAATTGTGATTAAATTTAATACTTTTTTATAAGTTTTATAAGTAAGAATTTATTATGCTATTGAAACCTTATGACTACTTATTTATTTTAATGAAGATTATTTTCTTTAATTAATTTTTTATATAAATTTTGTAAATTTAGCGTACTTGAAACAATTTCATAATTAGCGGATACAAATTCTTCAGAATGATTACATCGTTTTGGCGAATTTTTAATAATCGCATCTATTTTTTGCGCCCATTCTTTAGCAGAGTTCTTTAAAGAATAAAAAGAAACTAAGGAGGTGATTTTAGTTTCGGAAGATATTACATCGGATAAAAGACATGGTAAGCCAGTGGCCTGTGCTTCCAAACAAACAATTGGTAGGCCTTCATAATGGGATGGTAAGAGAAATAAATCAGCAGCATTCAAAAATTTATTAACTTCTTCTTGAACGCCGGCAAATAAAACAGAATTACTAAGGTTGTAGTTTGTAACCTTTTGGATTATATGCTCTTTGAAAGTAGTGTCTCCATCAACGCTATCACCTAATAATATAAGATAGTAATTATTATCGATTTTATGAAGTTCATTAAATATATCAATTAAGAAACTATGATTTTTTTGATACATAAATCTTCCAATATGCAAAATAACTTTTGAACTATTTATGTTTAAATTATTTCTTGTCTCTAAGCGTAGTGTCTCGGAAAAAAAGAATTTATTTAAATCAAGTGCATTGTTTATTATATAAAAATTAGAAGAATTTATAATTTTATTAGAAAATAACCATTTTCCGGCCTCAGTAGAACAAGCAAAATATGTTGTTGCTAAACGTGCGTAACTCCTTTTTAAAATATTTCCAATAAAAATTTTAAACTTGTTTTTAGTTTGAAACTGTGTGCAATGCGAATGAGCAATTCTTACTTTTATCCCATATTTTTTGGCGTATTTTAAAATGTGATAGCATTTACTAGAACCGTGAACTTCAATAATATCGTAATCACAATGTTCTTTAAAAAAATTTTTAGTTTGTTTTATACATTTTATAAAATAACCTTTTTTGAAAGGATCAATTAAATAGACTTGGCTACCTAATTTATTAAGCCTTTTAATATAATTTTGCTCAGTATTTAATTTTTCTCCTTTTGAATTTGTGGAATAATAACCTAAAATATCTATTTGATTTTTTTTATTTAGAATTTGAAGCCATCTAACTATTTGTTCCTGTATACCGCCAGCATTGTTGATACTATCTAAAAAATATAAAATTTTCATTTTGTAACCTCGCTATTTGGTTGAAAAAAAATACTCGCTTATTTCGAACAAATTTTATCATGTGCAATTTTTTATATCAATACGTAAAAGCATTGATATAAATAGGTAATTGAAAATTTGTTATGATTTCTTGATTTTTGTCATTTTAAAAATAGCCTTTATTTGACAAAAAGTGAAAAAACAAATTCAATTGCTTGTATTAATTATGAATATATAATATATTCATATATGGATAATTATTTGTTGAAAATGATTAGAAAGTAGGTTACTTATGGTAGAAAAATGTCAAGAGCAAGATGGAGGAATTGCGACAAAAATAAAAACAACAAGTGAAATTAATAAAGTGGAAATTGAAAAATTTGTTGTTAAAGGTGGAAAAATTTATGAGTTTTTTAAACGAATTTTTGATATATTTGCTTCACTCATTGCCATTATCATTCTTTCTCCATTATTTTTAATTGTAGCTATCATAGTAAAACTGACATCGCGTGGCCCAATTTTATTTAAGGATAAGCGTATAGGAAAGAATGGAAAGCCTATTATTGTTTATAAATTTAGAACTATGTACATAGATGCTGAAAAGCGTATTAAAGAATATTTAAGTAAGGAAGATTATGAGACTTGGTGCATCGAAAGAAAATTAGAAAATGATCCAAGAATTACAAAACTTGGACGAATTTTACGAAAAACGTCTATTGATGAATTACCGCAATTATTCAATATCTTATTTGGATCAATGTCGTTTGTGGGACCGAGACCGATATGTGAGCAAGAATTATATGAAAATTATTCTGAAAACGAAAGAGCAATACTTTTATGTGCCCGTCCGGGATTAACGGGTTATTGGCAAACTCATGGTCGAAGTATGGTCTCTTATAATTCCCGAAAGCGACAAACTTTGGAGTTAGAATATTTTAAGTTAAGGAGTATTTGGTTTGATATTAAATTAATACTTTTGACAGTAGTAGTGTTATTTAAGTTTAATGAAGCACGTTAAAATTACAAAAAAGAATATTTAATGAGCTTTAGTTAGTTAGCATTTTCAATCCAACATGAAATTAATTGCTTAATAAAAGAGACTATTTTTCTTAAATTGTTACTTTATATATGTTATAATTATAAAAAACTTGGGGTTGATGATTTTGAAAAAGTTAAAAGTAGCTATAGTAATTCCAGGTCTATGTTTTGGCGGTGCCGAAACAATGGTCACTCAACTTGTAAAGCATATTGATAAAAGCAAATTTGATGTTTATCTTATCGCTAAGCGTACACTTTTTCAAAATGAAGCTAAGGCTTTACTAGAAAAAATTGAAAATATTAATATTATTTCACTTGACGAAAATAAGGGCATCAATTTAAGAGCAATTTTTAAAATGTCACAAATTTTAAAAAAAATAAGGCCAAATGTTATTCATACTCATTTGCATATCTATGCATATTTATTTCCATATGTTTTATTTCATAAAGTAAAGGTTTTGCATACAGTGCATAATATGCCAATTTATGAATCAAAAAAAAGTGGCAAACTTATTTTAAAAATACTATTTAAACTGAAAAAAGCTATACCGGTGGGAATTTCCGATATTATTACTAAGCAATTAAAAGATTTTTATAAAATAAAAACTGCTGAAACAATTTATAATTTTGTTGATTTAAAAAGATTTAATTTTAATAATAAAAAGGATCATGAAACATTTACATTTATAACGGTAGGAAGAATGGAAGAACAAAAAAATCAAATTTTATTGTTAAAAGCATTTAATGATTTTTTAAAATTGCATAATTCTGTTAAGTTAATTTTTGCAGGTGATGGTGATTTAAGAGATGAATTGGTAAATTATGCTTGTAAAAACAACATTGAAAGTCACATTGAATTTATAGGAAATGTTATTAATATTGAAGATTTTTATGCAAAGGCAGATGTTTTTGTTTTGTCTTCAATATATGAAGGATTGCCAATGACAATACTAGAAGCAATGGCTTGTGGGTTACCGATTATATCCACTAATGTTGGAGGAGTTGCAGATATTGTTCGTGAAAATGGCATTTTAGTAAATTCAAACTCTCAAGAGGAGCTATTAAACGCTATGATAACTCTTTATAGAGATAATGAAAAAAGAAACTTGTTTAGTACAAAATCAGTTAAAAATTCACGTAAATATGATATAGATACAATTACGAAACAATATGAAGCATTATATTTAAAATATTCAAATAAGAGGAATTTATCATGAAAAAGTCAAATGTTTTAAAGTGGATAATTCTTCTAATTTTTACACTACTATATATATCTCTAAAATATTTTAAGTTATTACCAGATAGTGTATTGAGTGTAATATCTATCTTAATGTTTATAGTCATTATATATATGCCTTTGGAGCACAAAATATATTGTTTATTCTTTTTTATGCAATTTTATTTATATATTTTTATATTTGGTTTTGCCTTTTACAATGTTATTACCTTATCAATTTTAATGCAATTAATCCTTAAGAAAAACAAGTTAAATATTAAAGCTATAAGTGTGGCTGTATTCTTATTGGTATACGAAATTTTTGCTTATTTGATTGTTGGAAATTCTACTAGTATTTCATATTTAATTAAATGGGTTTTATCGATATTTTTAGCTATTGACCTAATGTATGACAATACTATAAAAATAAGGAAATTGCCGGCAATTTTATTTTTATGTTTAGGTAGTATAATCATGGAAGTGGCTGTGATATTAAATTCTTTGACAATAGAGAATGCGGCTATTCAATCTTTGAGTGGGGCTTTATCGACATTAGATAAAAATACTTTTTCATTATATTGTTTATTAACTGCGACTTGTTCAACGTATGTTTTCTTGGATAAAAAAATTCAAGAAGAAAAATTGTTTATTAAGTATAAAAAATATTTGATACCATTTCTCACTGTATGTGCGATTATTTCATTATATGCTGGAGCATTAATGACATCTAAAACGTACTTTTTGTTACTCATAATTTGGGCAATATTATTGCTAGCTTTTAATATTCAATACATAAAAAGAATGAAAATACTATTTTCATTATTAATTTTGGTAATTATTACGATTTTGGTGGTACCTCAAACAAAAACACTCTTAATAACTACGTTAAATAGATTCGGGGATTTATCAAATATTAATGAAATTACCACAGGACGTTTTGAAATTTACGCGTCTTATATAAATGGTTTATTAAATCATCCATTACAATGTTTTTTTGGTACGGGATTATTCTCTTATATTAATTTTTACAATATAAATGTTATTTCTATCACTGGCGAAGCGATGATAACACATAATATTATATTAGAAATAATATGCGGATATGGATTAATTGGTTTTATTTTATTATTGAGCATTTATTTGGACATTTTTAGTCCGAATTTTAATTTCAAATTAAATAAAGACTACAATCGTTTGATTCCTCTCTTAGTATTTCTGTGCTTTTCACAAACAATCGCTATTTTTCGAGAAGACATAACGCAATTTATAATATTATTATGTTTTTTAATTATGAAAGAGAATGCCTACCCAGAAAATAATATACAAGGTGAGAAAAGTATGAGTAGTTACATAGGAGCTAATGTTGCAATATGATAAAGAAAACAAGTGACTTAGGTAAAAATTATATTTTTAATTTAATAGTTACACTTATTGAAGCTATAATACCTATTATTACAACTCCTATTCTTTCGCGTATTTTAATGCCAGATGGTATAGGAATATACAGCTATACCTTTTCAATCGTTACCATGTTTATGCTAACTGGAGGACTTGGTACAGCAACTCATGCACAACGTATAATTGCTATGGATTCTGATAATAAGGATAAATATTCGAAAGTTTTTTACGAAATATTTTTCTTAAGAGTAATATTTCTAGGTATATCACTTATTTTGTTTCTAGTAATTGCATCAATATACACTGAATATAGATTATTTTTATTACTGCAAATTCCATACTTTATTTCTGCTATTTTAGATATAGAATGGTTATATCAAGGACTAGAAAAATTTAAAAACATTGCTCTAAAAAATGGTATTTTTAAAATTTTGGGTGTGGTATTGATTTTTTTATTTATTAGTAAGAAAGAAGATTTATGGCTTTATATTTTAATTTTATCTTCTACGCAATTACTTGGTAATTTATCGCTTTGGCTTAAATTGAAAAAGATTGTTGCAAAAGTTAATCTTAAAGAATTAAATTTAAAGAAACATTTAAAAGAAGTAATGGTATATTTTGTACCGACAATTGCCTATCAATTTTATGCATTAATCGATAAAGTAATATTAGGTGCATTTTCTTCAGAAGAAGAAACAGGATTCTATGAACAGGCAAATAAAATAATAAATATGTGTATGATGTTTTTAAATGCCTATACATTAGTCATTAGATCTAGAATGGCTTATTTATTTGCGAAGAAAGATGTGAAGGCCATAAATCAAAATATCGATTTATCGATAAGGTTTATATTGCTAATTGCTTTGCCAATCTCATTTGGAATTATCTGTGTTTCATTTGATTTTGTACCTTTTTTCTTTGGTATGGATTATGATAAAGTAAAATATCTGTTAATTATTTTAGCTCCTATAATACTTATTATTTCTTTAAGATCTTGTATCGAATCAATTATCTTTACACCATTTGGGTTACAAGCAAAATCAAATATCGGACAAGTTTGTGCAGCAATATTTAATTGTATAGCTACACTACTACTTATTCCTTGGCTTGGATCATATGGTGCGGCAATTTCATCCATATTGGCAGAATTAATCATTCTAGTCTATTTTATAGTTTATTGTTGGAAACATAAATATTTAAAAGTATCTTCAATATTTAAATTATCATACAAATCAATCATATCTGCCCTTATAATGCTTATTTCTGTTTTTGGTTTTGGCTTTGTTTTACGTAATGTACTTGAATTAAAAAATTATTTATGCTTTATAATTGAAGTCGTTTTAGGAGTATTAATTTATTTTATAGCTTTACTTTTATTAAAGGATGAGTTATTAATGCAGATTTTGTCCCAAATAAAAAAATTTTTACACACTAAATTTAATAAAAAAGAAGCAAACTTATCAAAGGAAAAATAAACTATGAGAAGATTTATGAAATTAAGACGTCATATTATAAATATTTTGAATAAGCTGCATATCGGATATTTTTATTATAGTTTTAAAAAATTATTTATAAAAAATTGTAATAAAAAATCTCCTACAAGTGTAAATTTATTGGAATATAAGAAATTAAGTAGAGAAAATAAAGGAACGAGTTTTGCCCTAGACAATAAAAATGAAAATAAAAAAGTTTATGATCTAGATATTATCATGCCAATTTATAACGGGGAAAAGTATTTGGACGAATGTTTAAAAAGTATTTTTCAACAAGAATCATCCTATAAATTTAGACTAATTGTCATAGATAACGGATCGACAGATAAATCTCAGAATATTTATAATAAGTATAGCTCAAAGGCAACAATTATAACTTTAACAGAAAACAAAGGAATTTCGCGAGCAAGAAATATTGGTCTTCAAAAATCAAATGCGAAATACTTAATGTTTGTGGATTCTGATGATTTTTTGCCATTAAATGCCATTGATATTTTGTTACATAAAGCTTTTGCCACTGATGCTGATGTAGTTTATGGCAACTTTTGTAAGGTAGATGAAAAAAATAAAATATTAGAAAATACAAACTATAGAAAGCATTCGTCCCAAGAGCGTTATTTAATTCCCGGATTTGCTTGGGGGAAGGTTTTTAAGTCTGAATTATTTAAAAATATTAAATTTCCAGATGGATATTGGTTTGAAGATTCGGTTATGCAAATGATTGTTTATCGACTTGCAAAGTTAATAGAATTTGTTCCAAATTGTGTTTATTATTATCGCATAAATAAAAAGAGTTTATCCAATAAAGCACTTTATGATGAAAAATCTATAGATACTATTTTGATTTTTTTACAATTATTAGACGATCGTAAAAAGTTTAATATAAAATTAGATCAAGACTTTTATGAATACTTTTTATTGCATTGTGTTATTTCATATAATCGATTATTTCTTTTAAAAAAAGAACTTTTGGAACAATCATTTTCAATACTATGCATAATTAAAAAAAATTTTTTCAATGACTTTAAAACAAAAAATAAAAAATATTATGATTTGGAATTGGCTTTAACAAAAAATAATATAAAATTATTTAAGCTTTATTCGCTTCATTTTGGGTAAAGCTAAAAAGAAGCTATACAGCAAAAAAATATATGGCATATTTTTTTGATAATGGATATGTTATAATAATTCAAAATTGAAAGGAGTATTTTGAAATGACATTTCGGCAGTTATTACGGGCATTTAAAAGACGATTTGCTACCATAATTTATTTTCTTGTGTGCTTTTTAGCAATGGGAATTATATATGCCTTAGCCTTTAATAGACCAATTTACCGTTCAGATGCACAGTTTGAGTCTTTTACTGATAGTCTTCCAACGAACACAAAAGTTGTTAGTGTTTTGAAAAGTGATGTCAAAATTTATACCAAGGTTGTTAATAATTTAAATGAAAAAAATATAACTCATAGCAATAATGTGGGAATAACCAGTACTGAAATTTTAGACGGTTTATCTTTTTCTATAAGTAATTCAAGTGTATTGGTTAGTTTTACGAATAGAGATAGCAGTATTACAAAAGTAGTATTAAATGAGTTTATGGAAGTTTCTCAATCAGTGGTAGTGGATTCAGTTAATGGATTTGATAAAGACATCTCGAAATTTCAAATACTTCTTCCCGCCAGTGAGCCCGTTAACATTGCAAAATCAAATGCTTTGGCTATAAGTTTATTTTCGGCATTTGGATTGTTACTAGGATGTGTTATAGCTATTTGGGTAGAAATTAAAGATAATTCTATCTTTGAACCGAATGATATTATCGAAATTGGCTCAAATGTGTTTCCTATAACTTATTCATCCGGAGGAAATGAAAATGAAAAATAAACAAGATGATTTACAATTTGTTATAGAAAATGCAGAGCTTGATCAAAAACTTCAAGCAAGCATTTTAGAATTTCGTAATAAATTAACAGCAGTGCAAGGCAAGTATGCAAAAATTATCGGAATAATGGCACCTGTTATACACGTCAATGCAGCATATATGAGTAAAATGATTGCCGATACATTCGCAAGAGATGGTGAAAAAGTTCTTTTAATTGATGCTTGTATGCATGATTCAAAGCTTGATAAATTTTATGGAGTAACTAATGTAAAAACATTGTCACAGATGGCAGCAGAGGAATTAAATAATAATGATTTGTTAATAAAAATAAACGACTGCTTGGATTTAGTTATTGCGGGATATACAAATTATCCAACAAAAGTTTTACAATCAAGGCAATTTTATCAATTTATTAATGAGTCTAAAGATAGATATGATCGAATAATTTTATTGCTTCCTCCAATATTGAAATATCAAGACATTTTCTTGTTAAAAGATAATTTGGAATGTGTAGTTTTGGTAGGTAAAAAGAACGAAACAAAAATAGCGGATATAAAAAGAGCTATTGAATTGTTGTTGTCCCGTGACTTGCCATTTATGGGGACATTATTTGTTGCGCCTGCTTCGAAAAACAATTTTTTTAAGAAATTTTTTGCTAAATAATATTTTTTGCTTTAATGAAATTTGAAAAAAAGTGAATTTTGCTAAAAAAATTCACTTTTTGTATAGCTTTTAAGATTTATGGCTTTTTTTGGAGTATTTAGTATAACGATAATATTTTTCAATTGCGTTTAGGACTAAATACATTATTAAAGCTAAAATTCCTAATATAAATACGCCCATCATTACGAGATCTAATTTAAATACTTGGCCACCATATACTACTAAATAACCAATGCCTTCGCGAGAAACAAGGAATTCGCCCACGATTACACCAACCCAACTCATACCAATATTTATTTTTATAATATTAATTATGTTTGGTATGTTAGATGGCAATATAAGCTTGGTAAGTATTTGAAATTTGCTTGCGCCCATTGTTTTTAGCATTTTAATTTGTTCTTTGTCTACCGAAACAAAATAATTGTAGGAAGACATAATAGTGACAACTATTGACAAGGAAACTGCAACAAGCACTATACCTTTAATTCCTGTCCCTGCCCATATAATTAAGATAGGAGCGAGAGCGGTTTTTGGTAGAGCATTTAATACGACTAAAAACGGATCAAGTATTTTAGCAATTGTTTCATTCCACCATAATAAGACACCGATAATCAAACCGAGAAATGTACCGATAATTAAGCCGAGTAATGTTTCATATACACTTATTTTTATGTGCCCAAACAACTCGCCACTTTGGATATATTTGATAAAAAGTTTGAAAATATCAGAGGGTTTAGATACTAAGAATACATTTATGATATTTAAATTGGCCAAGAGTTCCCAGGCGACTAAAAATAGTATGGTTAAACCAATTTGTGAAAGTAAAATTAAAACTTTTCTTCTTTTTTTAATTTTTTTGAATTGCTCAATTGATTCAATCTGTTTCATAAGCATTTAACTCCTTATAAATTAGATCAAAGTATTGCTGAAATTCTTTTGCATTTCTTGTAGCTGTTGGTGTTCGTTTATTTTCTAAGTCAAATTTAATATCCAAAATTTTTTTAATTTTACAAGGTCGGTTAGAAAGAACTATTACACGATCTGCTACACTAATTGCTTCAGAAATATCATGTGTTACGATAATCGCGGATTTACCCTCACTCTTGATAATTTTATAAACATCATCAAGAACGAATAGACGAGTTTGATAATCTAAGGCTGAAAAAGGTTCATCAAGAAGGAGAACATCTGGTTTAAGGGCCAGTGTTCTAATAAGTGCAACACGTTGTCGCATGCCTCCAGATAGCTCATTTGGATAATACTTGGCAAAATCTTGTAAACCATATTTATTTATTAGACTATGAATATAATCTAAATTTTCTTTGTTTAATGTTTTAGAGATTTCTAAACCTAATTTAATATTATCTAAAACATTACGCCACATAAAGAGGTTATCTCTTTGAAACATATAACCGATTTTTCCATCTTTTTTTATTTCACCACTTGTTTGGTTCTCCAGCGCAGAAGCAAGATTTAATATTGTGGATTTTCCACATCCAGATGGTCCAATTACTGCAATAATTTCATCATCATGAAGTGTAAAACTTATTTTTGATAAAACATCGGTTTTGCCGGTTTCAGTGAAAAACGACTTTGAAACATTATTAAATGTTAAAAGTGATTTCATCAAAGTCCTCCTTACTAATAATATTTTATTTATTGCTTCAAAAAATTGTGCGTATAAAAATATCTATTAGGCATTTTATATAGAGAGAAAATAAGCTATAATACGAAACGATGACTGAGGTGAAAATATGCATCGATATTTAAATAATTTTTATCGCCTTTTTTCAAGTGATGACCAAGAGGTCTATAAAGCAATATTGGAAAAGAAAGATTGGATTTTGAAGCCATTATATTTACCCGGCGATTTATCAATTAGTAAAGATAAAGAAGGAAAAAATCATTTCTTTGGCTTAGAGGCTTTGTTTGATGATGTCTTATTATTTAATTCATTAAATGATGAAAGAGTAAATTCTTATCGCTATGTAAAGTTTAAAACGAACATGAATGGTAATACTCATCCACATTTTTATATTGAGTATGATTTTAATAAAATCGACCAGAAAGGCTATCAAGCACTTGTAGCGAATTTTTATCCATGCTTAAGTAAAAAAGATTTAGAAATAAAAAGAGATTCTTCCGATATTAAAGAACTTTTAAAATTATTTATGATTGGAGAAGAAAATGAAGCAGTCATTATTTTAGAAGATAAAAATTTAATTAATAATGCCTTTTTTGCCCCAGTAATAAAAAGAGTAATTGTGAGCAAAAGCGCCCCTTTTGAAGTTAAAGAAGTACTACAAAAATTAGCAGAGAAAAAAGAAGCAAATTATATAGAAAAAACATTTTAAAATAAAATTATAATAGCTTTAGAATATAACAAGTTTTGAGTTGAAGTTCGCTATTTGTTTCACTCTTAATTAAGTGCATAGTTAAACTGTATAGGATATTTTAATGGCTTTAATATAAACGGCCTTTTTACTTGTTTGAGTTATTTTTATAATAATTTTACCAGAATTAGCACCAGTAGCCTCATAACTTGCTATCGAGCTTGTAATAGAACTAGAAAGATATTTAGTATCTCCAACACTTATTGTCATAACGGCATTTGTGCTTGAAGCGCCACAGGCAGTAACAACTATCTCTTCAATTGTTCCGGGAATAGCGGTTGTACTCAATTCTAAAGTTGTTAAAGGATTACCGCTGGAACCAAATTGTTGGCCTTTATTACTATCGTAACCAGCATAATTCCCATCATGGGTCATTGTCCACTCTACTTCATTTAATATTTTTGTTTCGTTAGAGGGCTTAGCAGAAAACATTTTTTCTTCAAAAGAATAATTATATTCACCTGTTGTGGTTGAATCAGAACTTTTTACCGTAATAGTGGCCGTCCCAACTATATTAGAATCTTCAATAGAAGTAGCAGTTATTTTGGCGGTTCCTTCTGAGATGGCATTGACAAAACCACTATTTGTCACGGAGGCAATCTGATTATTAGATGATTGCCAATTAACGGTTTTTATAGCATTACTAGGAGTAAATGAAGCCGATAATTGTAAAGATGAACCAACTTTAATATTGGCAGTGCTTGGCTCTATACTGATTTTTGTGGGTTTAACAGGATCTTCAGAGACAGGAGGAGTATCAATGTCGGGATTGGCTGAACAGATTTTTTTAGTCTCTTCATTATAATCTCCCCATACTTTACAAGCTAAGGCACGATTATCAATAAATGGATTACGATTATGTTGAATTTTCTCGATTCCATTATTGCGGTTTATTTCTGTATAATCGATGTCATATTCCAAATTCCATTTTAATAAATCGGATAGTTTTCCCATCATATAATCTGGGTTAGCATTAGATGTCGGATGATAATCTTCATCAATTAACGATAAGCGAGGTTCCGCTACAACACAGTAAAAAATAATTCTAGCTGCAATTCCTCGATAATATTCAGTCATTCCATCTGCGTATGGATCCCAACCATTAGATGAATGGCTTTTCCCTTCGACATAGAATGAATTTCCGCGACTTGAGTTATCATTACTTAAGGTTGGACGAGTCATATGCAAATCGCCTTCTACAAGATTTCCACCATGAGATTTTGGCCAAACATGTTCTTTATTCATTTGAGATTTAGTGGCAGATGTTCCACGATAAAAGGCAATATATTTACTGGAATCATTAGGATCATAATCAGTTTGATTATAGTAATTCCATAATCCACTATATCCAGGTTTATTTGATATTTTGCTACGATTCAAAGATTGCAATTGAGAAAGTAGTTGTTCACCATTAGTAGAAAAATCAACACTTTTATAATATTCTTTAATATTTTCATCACCAAAAGAAATATTCGTACTTAAATCTAAACTTGGAGAGTTAGAGGGCAATGACTCTGTAGTCGTAGGCTTTGAAGAAGCGTTTGAGGTGGAATTCTCTACACTTCCAGGAAGGCTAGGTGAACTGGGACTAATTACACTTGGTTGTAATTGAGAATCAAAACTATTAACAGAAACGCTCGAATTTGAAAAATCGCAACTAGTTAAAAATAAAGCTACTATTGCAATGAATAATGATTTGTGTTTCATAATGTGTACCTCATTTATTAGTTATATTATATATAACTACTCTACTAAAAACAATATAAAGAAATTGCCAATTCATGTTAAAAATTTACAATGCGTTGGTTATGAATTTTGCAGTTAAAAACAAGATATAAAGCTCATAATTGATATTTGAAAGTTAAAATTGGCATAACTATTATAACTAAATTTTGTCAGGCTGGTTGGCTTTTATCAATCTTTATAAGCTTCTTTACCAAATATATTTTCATTTTATTGATTTTCTTTTTAAAATTTTTTTCAGTATTTTTATATTTTTGTAGGCTGATTTTTAACTGAACTAAATAATTTTTTCATATTTAGCAACATAATTATAAGAATAAACAAATTTATTAAAGCGGATAAGCGTACACTATCTTGTCCTAAAAATTTAAAAATATACTCACCAAATGTTAAGAAATGAGTGTAAGTGTTTATAGATGAAAAAATCATTAAAGGTGCGAGATAATATTGTTTTTTATGTACAATGACGTATAGCAAGATGAATATATCTGCCATAAAGAAATATCGTTCGTGCATATGCGGTAAAACAAAAGGAGCTAATAAAGCGTATAGCGTAGCAACATATAAAATATTTTTTTCGTTACATTCAACTTTTTTGTAGAACAAAACAAACATAACAAATAACATTATCGCTAAAGCTAAAATAATAGCAGTACCTTTATTAAAACATTCTTTGATATAGTACATTTCCATAAAAGCGTACATTGAGCCAGAACCATAATTTAAATCTGAATATTGCCCTAATTGTAAGCCAATTGCGACAAATGGAGCAACAAAACTACCTCCCACCAAATAACTGGGTAATGCCGTAATCATAAAGCCGATTGGTAATAAAAATAGATTAAAAATGCGATACTTTTTATTGAGCCACATGAAGCCAAGAAGTGGTAATATAAAAATTGTTTGTAACTTAAAACCGAGTGATATTCCTAAAATTAAAGTGGCAATAACGTTATGCTTTTTTAATATCAATAAGAAAGCATAAACAATTAAGCATACATATATTTGGTCACATTGCCCCCAAATAGCAGAATTAGCAAATACAGTAGGAGCAAATAAAACAATAAGGTATGATACCGTAAAAGTTGTTTTACTTTTACTATAGTGATAAGTCACAAGAGCAACGCCAATAGCTAGGGCAAAGTCAAAAAACACACTTATTGATTTTATTAAATCTATAGGACGGCCATTAAAATAACTAACTAAGGCTAGCAAGTTATAGTAGCCATAGAGGTAATTGGCATTTGGACATTGCGTCATATCTCTGAGTGCCAAGAAATGACCATTATTTTTAAAATAATTCATCCAGGGAATTAAAAAACTTCCCATATCGCCACTTACATAGTCAAAGAAAAGGATTCTCATAACTAAAGCAAAAACAGATAAAACTATAAGTACGATTAATAAAATATGCTTACGAAAGAATTTTATAAATCCATCAAAAAGCTTTTCCGTAAATTTATTGAAGGAAGCGAGTAATTTTTGCATATTTTTTTCTCCCAATTTCAACAATCATTTTAGCATAAAAAGTTGCTATTGTTTATTTTTTTATCTTTTAAATATTATTTATACATATAAATATTAATTTTTTAGGATTTTATTTTAAATGTTAGGTAAGCTATAGACGTAAAAAAGCCTTACTTATTTGGCAAGGCTTTTTAATTGCTTTTTCGAACAAAAACTATATATCCTGATAACAGCTTCCACCTATGAATTCACGCATTAAAGAATTGCAAGGAACCCAGGTGTCGTCCATATCTTTAAAATATTTTAAAAACTTAATTAGTCTTTCGGCTAGGTTATAGTATGGCGATTCGGCATCGATTTTTTGTAAAACTGGTAAAGCGTATTTGCGCATAATACATAATTCATATGGTAGGAAAGAGTTATATACATAGTCAGCGCCCTCTTGAGTTTTATAAATCCAAGTAAATTCACCTTTTCTGACACTTGGCCACATTTGCATCGTACTTTCAGCAGAAGCATTACGAAATTGTTTATCACGAACAATGCGCCTTAATAATCTTAAATCAGTTAAAGAAATTGGATTGTGATTGTCAAGATTAATTTGTGCTTGCGGAGCAATATAAATCTTAAATTTTTGGTGCTTTGGAATAAGCGATGTCATTTGATCGTTTAAAGCGTGAATTCCTTCTATGATAATTGGCTGACCATCAGGAACTTTTAAAACTCGACCTGGCACACGCTTTCCAATTTTAAAGTCGAATTTGGGTAATTGGACTTCTTCACCTTGTATTAAATCCAAAATATTTTGGTTAAATAAAGGAACATCCAAAGCATTCATGCTTTCTAAATCTGGTTCACCATTTTCATCTAAAGGTGCCATTTCACGTGGTAAATAATAATCATCTATGGAAATTCTAATTGGTTTTATTCCACGTGACAGTAATTCAATTCTTAGGCGATTAGCAAATGTTGTTTTACCAGAGCTAGAAGGTCCGGCAATACAAATTAAGCGAATGTTTTCGATGTCTTTCTCAATCATATCGCCAAGTTCACAAAGCATTCTATTATGCTTGGCTTCGCAAAGATTAATAAATTCTACATCACCCGCTTCTTCAACCATTTTGTTAAGACCTGCTACAGAATCAACGCCGGTAGCCTTTGCCCATTTGTGTGCTTCTTTCAAAGTTTTGCCGAAAGTAGGTGCATCTTCAAAAGGTGGGATGTTGCCATTGCATTCAGATCTCGGGTATTGAATAATTATGCCAGGGGAATAAAGGCGAAGTGAAAATCTTCTTAAGTATCCGCTAGACGGAACCATATGGCCATACATATAGTTCATATAACCATCACATTCATAAAAATGGACAGTTTTCTCGGGACGATATTTTAGAGTTTCAATTTTATCTTCAAATCCGCGCTCCTTATAAATTTCTATAGCTTTTTCGTTGCTAACAATTATTCTTTTAAATGGCAAATTTAGCTCAACGATTTTTCGCATTTCTTCATCAATCCTTTTGACCATTGTAGTGTCAATACGAACATTATCATTGAGAATTTGTACGAAAATCGAACGTGAAACGTTGTAAGAAAAGCGAAATTTTAAGCTAGGGTAAGTACGTTGTGCAGCCATCGCAAACAAGTACCTAATCGAGGTTTCATATATTTTTATTGCTGGTTGGTCTTTAACTGTTAAAAATTCTACTTCAGCATCATAATATACTTCGTAAGTTAATTCACGCAATTTATTATTTACTTTTGCAGCAATATAATTTTGATTGCCTTCTATTAATGATAATAAGCTAACTTTTTTATCAAAAGTTAAAATCTTGTCTTCTAATTTGATATTGAAAGACATAAATTCCACCTCCATAAATTACTATTTGATTTTAAAGTTGTATAGAAAAAAATGCAAGGGCTTTCATATAAAAATTTTTTATTATTAATAAAAAATGTTTTTTTAATTATTCATTGTTGCATTTCAATTTTTATAAAATGACAATATTTGCTCAAGTGTTGTCTCATCCTCAATTATAAGTTCTTTTTTTGTATTTTGATCAATAATAAGAGAGGATTTTTCTGTATTAGAGGTAGTGCGTAATATATAAAGAGATATATCATTTTGAGCGATAATGTTTTTATATAAGCTATTATTGTTTGTTAAAGAAAAATTGCAAAAATAAATAAAGCGGTATTTATTTATATCATCTGGATTAGCAATAATATAAGAAGTACTAGTGATTAAATACTTGTTCATTATTTTTTTAAAATAATTATAATTGAACATATTTGTAGTAACAAGTTGCTTTTTTATAATTGCGCCATTTTTAAAAAAATAAAATTCCGGTGTCGCAACAGAGTATTCACCGTCACCATTCAAAAATAAATAATTATTGTTGCTATCTTTGAGGTCATTTGATAGTATTTGTAAATTCGCGTATATCTCATCATTACCAATATCTAAACTATAAAAAGAATTTTTGGTTTCTAAGATATAATGAATTAAAAGGGGCTTTATCATTTCACAATTTTCACAGTATTTATTATGAAAATAAAAAGCAAAATCTTCTTTGTTGTCGAGCATTTCCTTTAATTGTTGTGGATTGAGGAGTAAAGAATAATCATCAATACTTGCCGAAGAATAGTCGTTTTTAGCATTGTATTCTTCTGTAATTGTTAGCTTAGGAGTATAAATAGCGTTTTCATCGTGATTATTACAGGCAAAAAGTGTCATGGCTATTGATATAAACAGCAACTTATTTAAAATCTTCATTGCTTATCTCTCCTTTACCTTATTATAAACTCATTATACTTCTTTTATTTAAATAAAAAAAATGATTTTAATGAGCATTTCTCTTTCAAAAAATAGCTTTGTAGTATTATAATACTCTTGTTTCAAATAAAAAGGAGATTATTATGAAAAAAGTTGCATCTGATATTTATTATGTTGGTGTAAATGACCACGAAATTGATTTATTTGAAGGACAGTATATTGTACCTAATGGCATGGCGTATAATTCATATGTCATTATGGATGAAAGAATTGCAGTCATGGATAGTGTCGATATTAAATTTACTCATCAATGGCTGGACAATATTGAAGAAGTGCTTAAAGACAAAGAACCTTATTATTTTATTATTCAACATATGGAACCGGATCATTCGGCAAATATTGCTAAACTGATGGAACGATATCCAAATACTATTTTGGTAGGTAATGTCAAGACCTTTCAAATGTTGGAAAATTTTTTCCCAAATGTAGAATTTAAAAATCGCCTTGTAATAGAAAATGGGGCAAAATTACCACTTGGTGCACATGAACTTACCTTTGTTTTTGCTCCTATGGTGCATTGGCCGGAAGTCATGGTTACCTATGATAGTTTTTCCAAAGTTTTATTCTCTGCAGATGGCTTTGGTAAATTTGGAGCACTGGATGTAGAAGAAGAGTGGGCTTGTGAGGCGCGTAGATATTATTTTGGAATAGTTGGCAAATATGGAGTGCAAGTCCAAAAATTATTAGAAACAGTGGGAAAACTTGATATAAAAACCATTTGTCCTTTGCATGGACCAATTTTAACAGAAAATTTAGGTTACTATATTAACTTATATAACCTTTGGTCTAAATATTTGCCGGAATCGGAAGGTGTGGTTATTGCTTATACTTCGGTTTACGGGCATACCAAAGAAGCTGTTCTGGAACTTGAAAAAAAGCTTAAAGCCAAAGGGTGTCCGAAAGTTGTTCTTCAAGATTTGGCTAGAACAGATATGGCCGAAGCTTTAGAAGATGCTTTTAGATACGAAAAAGTAATATTTGCAACGACAACCTATAATTCGGAAATATTCCCATTCATGTCTGATTTTATTAATCGCCTGGTCGAGCATGGATTCCAAAATAAAATTGTAGGCTTTATTGAAAATGGAACATGGGCTCCTACTGCTATTCGGGTAATGCAAAACAAATTAGCAGTAGCCAAAAATCTTACCTATCTCACAAATAACGTTACTATCATGTCTAATTTAAATGAAAAAAGTTTAAATCAACTTGAATTAATGGCCGAAGAGTTATGTAAAGATTACGCTGCCAAAGATGAGAAACTTGCCAACAAGCAAGATTTGACTGCCCTGTTTAAAATTGGCTATGGATTATATGTAGTCACCAGTAATGATGGTAGAAAAGATAATGGTCTAATTGTGAATTCTATTGTTCAAGTTACCAATAATCCAAATAGAATTGCGGTCACGATTAATAAAGAAAATTATTCTCATCATGTAATAAAGCAAACCGGTAAATTAAATGTTTGTTGCTTATCTACCGAAGCACCTTTCTTTATTTTTCAGCAATTCGGTTTTCAAAGTGGCCGAAATGTCGATAAGTTTAAAAACCAAGAGATATTAAGAAGTGACAACGGCTTAGTGTTTTTGCCTAAATACATCAATGCATTTATGTCATTAAGTGTTGAGAATTATATTGATTTAGGAACTCATGGAATGTTTATTTGCTCTATTACAGAAGCAAGAGTTATTTCAAATAAGCCGACAATGACCTATGATTATTATTTTGATAATGTTAAACCAAAGCCAAAAGTTGAATCAAAAAAAGGATGGGTTTGTAAAATATGCGGATTTGTTTATGAAGGAGAAGAACTGCCGGAAGATTATGTGTGTCCACTTTGTAAACATGGAGCTATGGATTTTGAACGCATAGAATAATAACTATTTTAAAATGCAATAATGATTAATTATTTGCAAAATATATAATAAAAGTTTAATTTATGATAAACTTTAAGAGGAAAGAGGTGTTTTTATGAACATATGGCATAATGTATCAACTAAAAGAATTACTCCTGAAAAATTTTTGGCCTGTATAGAAATTCCAAAGGGAAGTAAAAACAAATACGAACTGGATAAAGAAACAGGTGCGTTAAGATTAGACAGAATTTTATTTACTTCCACGCACTATCCTCAAAATTATGGCTTTATTCCTTTAACTTATGCGGGAGATAATGATCCTTTGGATGCTTTGATTTTGTGCTCTGAATCAATTACCCCATTAGCGTTAGTTGAATGCTATCCGATTGGTGTTGTCAAAATGATTGATAATGGCGAATATGATGAAAAGATTATTGCCATTTGTGAACATGATCCATTTTATAATATGTATAAAGACATCAAAGACTTGCCAGCTCATATTTCTGAAGAAATAAAGCATTTCTTTGCTGTCTATAAAACTTTAGAAAATAAAGACACCATTGTTAATGAAGTTGAAGGACGAGACGTGGCTATTAAAGTTATTCAAAAATGTATAAAAAATTATCAAGATAAATTTGGAGGGAAAGAACATTTATGAAATTATTTATTGACACTGCAAACATTGAACACATTCGTATTGCGGCTAAGTGGGGGTGTATTTCGGGGGCTACAACGAATCCATCTTTGATAGCCAAAGAAGGAAGAAAATTAGAAGATGTTGTAAAAGAAATTTCTGATTTAATTGATGGGCCAATCTCTGCGGAAGTAGCGGAAGCATCAGCAAATGAAATGGTAGAGCAAGCTAAAGAATTAGCAAAAATTCATCGAAATATTGTTATTAAATTACCAATGACAATTGATGGTATAGAGGCCTGTGCTGAGTTGACAAAATTAGGCATTAAGACAAATGTTACCTTAGTATTTTCCGTTCATCAAGCCCTAATGGCTTGTGAAGCAGGTGCTACATATATTTCTCCGTTTATGGGAAGAGTTGATGATGCCGGAGATTCCGGAGCGGAATTAATTGAAAAAATTATGACGATGATTAATAACTATGGCTATGAAACACAAGTTATCGCGGCATCAATTAGAAATTTATCTCATGTGGAACAAGCAGCATTAGCAGGTGCGGATATTGCTACGATTCCCTTTGCGGTTTTAGAAAAAATGGTTAAGCATCCTTTAACCGATGCAGGATTAAAAATATTTAAAGACGCGGCAAAGAAATAAATTATTATTGATAGTAAAAAATAAAATGCTCTAGTGATTTAGAGCATTTTTAAATGTTTTTAATGATAAACGGCATCCTTCAATAGTTGAAAGCAAGGGATCTGCAGTCAGTCGAACAGGCACATTTAACGCTTTTTCAAGTGTTTCGCGTAGACCAGTTAAAAGAGCGATTCCGCCAGTAAGTGATATGCCGTTTTCTACAATATCCCCAGCAAGTTCCGGCGGAGTGATGAACAAGATATCACGCACACAATCAATAATATCGTTAACAATAGGATTAATTACTTCGCTTATTGCTTGTGTGGTAATGATGACCGAGTGAGGTAAAGATGTTTCGATGCTGACACCGCTGATTTGTAATAGGCGATTCTCATAATTTGTTCCAACGGAGCCAATTTTCATTTTGATATATTCGGCATTTTTTTCGCCAATCATTATATTATGGGTAGCACGCATGTAGCGAATAATCGCTTCATCTATCAGTAAACCGGCATTGGGAATGGATTTTGAAACCACGACTTTTCCAACGGAAAGAACCACAACATCGGTAGTTCCACCTCCAACATCCACAATCATCGAACCTTTAGATGAATTGACATCTAAATCTGAACCAATTGCCGCCATTTTTGCTTTATTTTCAATTAACAGTTTTGAGACCCCTAATTTTTTTGCTAATTGTTTGATGGCATTTTCTTCAACAGGAGTTAATTCACTTGGAGCAGTAATAATTATTTTTGCTTTTCTTAATGACCGTTTATTCTTAGTTAATTGAAAAATTGTAGAAATAAATTTTATTGTAGCTTCTAAATCAGCAATTACACCGTTTTTTAAAGGATGGATGATTTTTATTCCTTGAGGCGTACGCCCAATTAATTTTGCGGCCTCATAGCCAATTGCATAAGTGTTTTTATTAGTTTCATTTATGGCAATGACAGTAGGCTCATTAAAGATAATGCCTTTGTGATTGATATAGACTATGGTGTTACATGTTCCTAAATCAATAGCAATATGCGGATTCAACATACTATCATCTCCATAAATAAATAATAGCATATTTAGTATTTTAGATAAATAAATTTTAAATTTGCGAAATTGATTAAAATTTTGATAATAAATAATTTATTATGCTATAATAACAAAGTTAAAAATAATAAAAGGAGTTTTAAAATGGGAAAAAAGGTTTTCGAATTAGATTTCGAAGGTAAAAAACTGATCGTTGAAGCAGGCGAAATTGCTAAGCAAGCTGATGGTGCTGTTTTAGTGCGCTTGAATGATACCGTAGTTTTATCCACAGCATGTGCTTCTGATGAAGCCAAAGATACTGATTTCTTTCCTTTAACTGTTGGTTATGAGGAAAAGCAATATGCAGTAGGAAAAATTCCAGGAAGTTTTTTAAGAAGAGAAGGTCGTCCTGGTGAACACGCAACTTTAACTGCGCGTTTAATTGACCGTCCAATCCGTCCGATGTTTTCAGAGGGATTCCGTAATGAAGTTCAAGTAGTAAACACTGTAATGTCTGTTGACTTAGATTCAACTCCAGAGATGACAGCAATGTTTGGTGCATCACTTGCCTTATCAATTTCTGATATTCCGTTTGATGGCCCAATTGCCGGGGTTTATGTGGGACGTGTTGATGGAAAATTTATAATTAATCCATCAGTTGAACAAAAAGAAAAAAGTGATATTAATTTGGCTGTTGCTGGTACAAGTGAAGCTATTAATATGGTTGAAGCCGGTGCAGCTGAAGTTAGTGAAGAAGATATGCTTGATGCTATTATGTTTGGGCATGAAGCTATTAAAAAGCTATGTGCTTTTCAAAAAAATATCATTAAAGAAATCGGTAAAGAAAAAAGATCGGTTGACTTATATCATGTCGATGAGGCTATAGATAGAGATGTCCGTAATCAAGCTGAAGCACGACTTAAAAAATCAGTATCAATTGTTGATAAACTTGAAAGATATGCGGCAATCGATATGATTAACAAAGAAGTTAATGACAAATACGAAGCAATGACTTATGAAAATGAAAAAGTCAAGGCTAAGACTATGATGCAAGTTCATGATGTTTTAGAAACTATTGTTTCTGAAGAAGTTCGTCGCTTAATTACCGAAGAAAAAATAAGACCGGATGGTCGTAAGGTTGACGAAATTCGTCCACTTGATGCTCAAGTCGATTTGTTACCAAGAGTGCATGGTTCTGCCATGTTTACACGTGGTCAAACACAAGTAATTTCCGTATGTACATTAGGTCCGAAAGCAGATGAACAAATTATCGATAACCTAACGGATGAAGAATCAAAACGTTGGATGCACCACTATAATTTTCCTCCTTATTCAGTCGGCGAAGTTGGTAGGATGGGTACACCTGGTCGAAGAGAAATTGGACACGGTGCTTTAGGGGAAAGAGCGTTATCATACGTTATTCCTAGTGAAGAAGAATTTCCATACACAATTCGTTGTGTAGCAGAAGTTGTTGAATCAAATGGTTCATCTTCACAAGCTTCAATTTGCGCTTCCACGATGGCTCTTATGGCTGCTGGTGTTCCAATTAAAGCTCCAGTTGCCGGTATAGCAATGGGATTAATTTCCAGTGGGCCATTAGATGGTAATCATCCATATACAATTTTGACAGATATTCAAGGTATGGAAGATCACTATGGTGATATGGACTTTAAAGTAGCGGGTACTGATGATGGTATTACTGCTCTTCAAATGGATATAAAAATTAAAGGTATTACAAAAGAAGTTTTACGCGAAGCATTAGCACAAGCTCATGGCGCGCGTGCACAAATTATGAAAGTTATTAAAAACACTATCAGTGAACCTCGTCCAGATGTTGGTAAATATGCACCAAAACTTGCACAAATGAAAATTGATGTTGATAAGATCCGTGATGTTATCGGGACCGGTGGCAAGGTTATCAATGACATTATTGCAAAGTGCGATAATGTTAAAATAGATATTGAAGATGATGGACGTGTAGTCATTTATCATATGAATCGCGAAGCTATTAATAAAGCACAAAAGATGATTGAAGATATAGTACGTGAAGCAAAAGTTGGCGAAATTTATGAAGGAACAGTTGTACGAATTGAATCATTTGGTTGTTTTGTTAATTTGTTTGGAGATGTGGATGGTATGGTCCATGTCTCAAAACTCGCTCATAAAAGAATTGAGCATCCAAAGGATTTTGTAAAAATTGGTCAAAAACTTAAAGTTATTGTGACAGAAATTGATGAAAAAGGACGTATCAATTTATCACATAAAGAATTTGAACCAAAACCTGCTCCGGAAGTAAAAGAAGAGTCAAAGAAAGAATAAATAATAATAAAAATGACTGGTAAATTATCAGTCATTTTTTTGAACAAATCTAGGCTACTATCATATGTTATATTGAGGTGGGCATATGAAAAAAGAGCTAATTGGTGCGATGGTAACACCATTTACTGATGAAGATCAAATAGATTATCAAGAAGTAAAAAAATTATTAGACATTTATAGTATGAATGGCCATGAGGCGATAGTAGTGGCCGGTACAACAGGAGAAGAATCTTCACTTACTCAACAAGAAAAAAAAGAATTAATAAATTTTGTAATTGCTAATTCAAAGTTGAAAATTATTGTAGGAGTGGTGGAAAATAGCACAAAGAAAGCTATTGAACAAATTAAAGAATTAAATAAGTTGCCAATTTATGCAATTTTAGTAGCATTACCATATTATAATAAACCACCACAAAGAGGAATATTTTTACATTATAAAAAGCTCTTACAAACTAGTATTCATCCCATAATAATTTATAATGTGCCAAGTCGATGTGGGGTTTCTATTGAGTATCACACAATTAAAAAGCTTTTACATTTGAGTGACAAATTACTCGGTATAAAAGAATGTAGCGGGGATATGAATTTAATTAGATTATTGAAAAAAAATTATCCCAAATTCCGAGTATATTATGGTAATGATAAAGGATTTTATAATGCTTTAAAGGCTGGTGCAGATGGCATTATTTCCGTATCCTCAATTTTATATGCCAAAGACTATTTACAATTAATAAAAGATTATGAAGAGGGATTTTCCAATGAACTTTTAATCGATTATCTAAATTTAATTGGTGAGTTAATTTCATATGAAACTAATCCCATACCGATTAAATATTTACTTTCAAAACGCGGATTTAAAAGTATGAATCTCCGCCTTCCGCTAGTTAGACTTAGCGGAGAGGGCGAAAGAGCGTTGGACATTATTTAATTTTATTAAAATATAGAGCCTATTTTTATAGGCTTTTTTAATTGATTTGCTGTCAGATAATTGTTAAAATGTTTATGAAATAAGGAGAAATATTAGATGTACGATATAATAATTATTGGCGCGGGAGTAATTGGTTCATTTATTGCCAGAGAATTAGCAAAATATGAAGCAAATATTCTAATTTTGGAAAAGGAAAATGATGTGGGAAATGTGACATCAATGGCAAACTCTGCTATTGTTCATTCCGGATATGATCCAGTTCCAGGAACTTTAAAAGCAAAATTTAATGTTTTAGGTAATAAACAATATAAGAAAGTCTGCGAAGAGCTTGATGTTAAATTTCTTCAAACCGGTTCGTTGACTGTGGCAATTTCCGAAGATCAACTAACTGTTTTAAAAGATTTAGAAAAACGAGCTCATGAAAATGGCGTTGAAGTAAAATTATTAAATGAAAAAGAAGCTAAACAAATGGTTCCTAATTTGAATAACGCGGTACGTGGAGCGTTATATTGCCCCACTGCCGGAGTTGTTGATCCATTTAATTTAGTTGTGCATGCGATGGAAAATGCCATTGACAATGGAGTTAATTTAGCATTAAACGAAGAAGTAATTAATATTAAGCAAATTAAAGATGGATATAGAATTTTTACTAAGAATCATCAATTTGATGGTAATATAATTATCAATGCCACAGGTATCAATGGGGAAACTATTTCTGATTTTGTCACAGCCCATCATTTCGATATTAAAGCTCGGAAAGGTGAATACTATGTTTTAGATCATTTTGATAATAATTTCTTATCTATGCCTATTTTTCCATTGCCAAGTGAAAAAGGAAAAGGAATTTTAATGACACCAACTTCCAGTCTGAATTATTTAGTTGGACCTTCTTCGGAATTTGTCGATGAGAAGGATGATCTTTCGACAGATGCATTGACTTTAAAACAAATAAGGGAACAAGCTTTATTAATTATGAAAGATATTCCTTTTAATATGACAATACGTACTTTTGCTGGAAATAGACCGACCCCATCAACACATGATTTTATAATCGAAAAAGTTAATAATCACTTTATTAATGCTGTTGGTATTGAATCACCCGGTTTGGCAAGTGCGCCAGCGATAGGAAAATATATTGCGGATGAATTAGTGCAAGAAATTATTCACTTGACCATCAAGCAAAAATATAATCCGTGTGTAAAAAAATATCCTCACCCTAATATGCTTTCAAGTCAAGAGAGAAAAGAGTTAATTAAAACTAATCCGAAATATGGACATATAATTTGTAAATGTGAAGGGGTTTCTGAGCAAGAAATTCTTGACGTTTTAGAAAGAAGTTGTCCACCTCATTCTATCAAAGCGATAAAAAAGAGAGTAAGGGCGGGTTTTGGCCGATGCCAAGGGGGCATGTGTCAGCCTCTCGTAGCTAAACTACTAGCAAATTATTTAAAGGTTGATTTATCAGAAATCAATTATGATGAATTAGGTACACAAGTTGCAAAATTTAAAACGAAAGCTGGTGATACTGATGAATAAATACAATGTTGTCATTATTGGTGGAGGTTCAGCAGGTTTATCAGCCGCTGTAAAATGCTATGACTTAGGCGTAAAAAATATTTTAGTTATTGAAAAAGAAGATTTTTTAGGTGGTATCTTGAATCAATGTATTCATAATGGTTTTGGTCTTCATGAATTTAAAGAGCAACTATCTGGGCCGGAATATGCTTATCGATTTATCGAAATGATAAAAAAAACTGATGTAGAAGTTAAACTCAATACAATGGTTACAAATGTTACAAAGGATAAGCATGTGTTTTATACGAACGAATCGGAGGGATTTCAAGAAATAGAGGCCCAAACCATAATTTTTGCAATGGGTTGTTATGAAAAAAATGCCGGAGCCATTCAGCTTGCGGGTGATCGTCCTGTTGGTATTTATACTGCTGGAACTGCCCAAAAATACTTAAATGCTGAAGGTTATCTAGTGGGTAAAAAAGTATTTATTTTAGGATCGGGAGACATCGGCTTAATTATGGCGCGTAGGATGACTTTAGAAGGAGCCAAAGTATTGGGAGTTGCCGAGATAATGCCTTACTCTAATGGACTAAATCGAAACATTGTCCAATGTTTAAATGATTTTGATATACCTTTATATTTGTCTCATACTGTGACTAATGTTATAGGAAAAGAAAAATTGGAAAAAATAGAATTGAGTCAAGTTGATGATAATTTATTACCAATTAAAGGTACGGAAAAATATTTTGATGTTGATGTCTTGCTTTTATCAGTAGGTCTTATTCCTATAACTGATTTACTTAAAAATTTAGATATTAAAATTAATGCCCGTACTAAAGGTCCGGTTGTAAATGAACATAATGAAACATCGATTCCTGGAATTTTTGTTGCTGGCAATGGCCTACATGTTCATGATTTAGTTGACTATGTTTCTAATGAAGCAAGATTGTCAGCGCAAGGAGTCTATAAATTCTTAAATGGAAATTTACATTATAACAATGCTTTAATTGTTACGAAAAATGAAAATGGAATTGGTTATATTGTTCCGCAAGTAGTCAATTATTTGAATTTGGATGATAAGTTTGTTTTAAAGTTTAGAGTTACAAAACCTTTTAAAAATGTGGATATAGTTGTAAAAGCGGATAATCAGATTATTAAAAAAATATTTAAACTTAATTTGATACCTTCGGAAATGGAAAATATAGAAATCACTAAAGATTTGATAAATATTAACACGAAAGAAATTAGTGTCGAAGTAAAGGAGAGATAATATGGCGCAAAATTTAATTTGTATCGTCTGTCCTCGAGGATGTCATCTCACAATTGATGAAAACAAAAATGTTTCCGGTAATAGTTGCCCACGAGGAGTTAATTATGCAATCAACGAAATTACTTGCCCTAAAAGAATTTTAACTTCCACGGTTAAATTGGTTTCTAAGTCTTTAGCTCGCTTACCGGTTATAACGAGTGAAGAAATCGATAAAAATATAATTTTTGATGTTATGAAAGAACTGAACAAAGTCGAAGTGAAAGCACCGATAAAAATGCACGAAATTATTATTAAAAATGTTCTTAATACAGGCGTGAATATAATTTCTACACGAGAAATAATAGAATAATATTTATTTATTTTTGTTTTAATGATATACTAGCAACGCAGTTTGGTTATAAATGATAATTTGTTCGTTTGCTAAACATATTTTAAATTGTGTCGAAAGGAAGATTTTATGCGTGATAAAGTAAAAGTTTTTGCTTTAGGTGGTTTAGATGAAAGAGGTAAAAACTTAATTGTTGTAGAAATTAATGAAGATATTTTTATTTTAGATGCTGGCAATAAGCATCCTGACAAAAGTTTGCCTGGCATTGATTTAATTATTCCGGATTATAAATATTTGTTAGATAATAAAGATCGTGTTCGAGCTTATTTAATATCGCATGGGCATAATGAGCAAATTGGTGCGATACCTTTTATGTATAAGCAAATAAATGCACCGATATATTGCTCAAAAGCTACAGCGGCAATGATTAATAACTATGGCTTACAATATTTAAGAAAACCCATTAATTATAATTTTCATATTGTGAATCCCAGTGATGATGTAATAATTAATGGACATAGTGTCCATTTCTTTCAAACTTGCCATTCTATGATTTGTTCTTCGGGAATCGCGATTGATACAGATGGTGGATCCATTGTTTATTCCGGTGACTTTATTGTGGAATATAACGATACAGAAGGCCATAACCATGATTTAAAAAAATTATCGAAAATTGCCGATAATGATGTTTTACTTTTAATGACGGAATCAAGCGGTGCAGATAATTTAGGCTATGCTTCTCCTTCTCATAAGCTAACACCGACTTTAAATCGTGTTTTGTTTGAGAGTAAAGGTAGAACGTATATCGCAATTTTTGATAAAAATATATACGGATTAGAAGAAATCTTAAAATTTGCTAATGCTAACAATAAAAAAATAGTATTTTATAATGATTTTGTAAAAGATATGTATAATAAACTATCAACTTGTGGTCTATATACTCCGAACAAAAACGTTATAATTAGCAATGATGAGTTACTACGTGTAAAAGAAACTGACATTATTATTGTAATGATGGAAGAAGGAGAACATATATTTGAAATTATTTCTGATCTTGCCAGAGGAGAAATTGATGATAAAAGGTTTATCATAAGACCTAATGACTCTTTTCTTGTTGCTTGTCCACCACAAAGTGGTTTAGAAGTTATAGCCACAAATTCCATAGATGATTTGTATCGTACCGGGGCAGCTATTACTAATTTAAGCAAAAAAACTTATATATCCATGACCGCTAGAGAAGATGATTTAAAAGCACTGATTTCCATGCTTAAACCAAAATATTATTTGCCGGTAAGCGGAGAATATCGTCACTTACTAGCAAATGCTATGATTGCGGTACATATGGGAAATATGTACAGTCATAAAAATGTTTTTATTATCGATAATGGTATGGTAATCGAAATTTCTGATGGTATTGCAAAACTTTCAAATGATAAAATCCAAAACGGTAATTTGATGGTAGATGGAATAGGAGTGGGCGATGTCAAATCCGAGGTTATTGCTGATCGGCAAAAACTTTCTGAAGATGGAGTAATTATTGCCGCTTTAGCCGTTTCTTTAGAAAAGAAAACAATTGTCGCCGGTCCGGATATTCAAATGCGAGGATTTGTATTTCTAAAAGATTCGGAATCAATTTTGCATGAAATTACCAAACTATTTATGGATACCATTAATAATGCGTTACTAAAGAATATTTCTTTAGATGATGCTAAAAATACTTTTTTAGATAAAGTCAATCGCTATATCAAAAAAGAAATTGGCCGTTTCCCCATGGTTGTGCCTATTGTGGAAATTATAGATTAAAAAAATTTTATAAATGCTAATCAAATAAAAAAATCGCTGAATTATTAAATTGTTGTTAGGTGGAAGTTTATGAATTTAAAAAAGTTGAATAATAACAATATTTTATTACTATTAGTAGTATCTTTGGTAATGTTTATTTTTTGGCTTATTCCCTTTTTAAGTCATCGATATGTGACAAATCTGAATTTTTCAAATTTTTATGAAGCAACAATCTTAATAATTATCGGATTAGTGGGCATGTTAGTTTTTGGATTTATCGAAAATTTATTTTATGGATATATAATTTTAACCTTTTTGCCATTTATTTTTGGGCATCCTTTTACTGTCACCAGTGTGCCATGGCCCTTAATTATCTGCATTGGTTTCATCGTAATTGGTTTGATAATCAGAGGTATTAAATTTAAATTTAAAATTAAAATTGGCCCATTTTTTACGGGAATTTTATTAATGGCTATTGCGATGAGTTTTGGCGGTATGCTTAATAACAATATTTCTTATTTTAAGCAATGCGTCATAATAATTCCAATTAGTTTAGCGTTAATATTAGTGTTTGGTTATTTTGATTGTATAAATAATGTCAGTTTTGAGAATTTAGCATTAATACTAAGCTTTTTAGGTGTTTTTATATCTTTGCAATGCTTTGCTTATTATGTTTCATCACCAAACATAGTTCAAGCTTTGTTTAATAAGAATTTGGGGGTTGGTTGGGGCGTGCATAATAATGTTGCTATTATTTTACTTTTATTAATTCCTGCTCCTTACTATTTATATTTAAACAATAAAAATAACAAAGCAATTGTTTTTTTAATCTTAACTTATTTTTTGGCTTTTACTTTGCTCTTAACATATTCGCGGGGCGCTATAATTGCATTAATCATCGAATTATGTGCCCTTTTTATTATTGGATTATTTAAATATCCTCAGAGAAAAAAGTTCTTAGTTAGTAATTTTAGCATTATTGGTAGTTTCCTTGTCGTTTTGGCAACAGTTTTTCTTTTTCATCTTGATGATGCTAAACAATTATTCTTAAGAATGGGCGAAAACATTATGAATTTAAACGGAAGAATAGAAATTTATAAAGCATTTTTTCTTAAATCACAAGAAAATTTACTTTTTGGACATGGATTGGTATATCCTATTGACTTTCCTCTTATTGTGGGAAGCCATGTTTATCAATGGGGACATGGCACAATAATTCATACTTTATTTGCTTTAGGAATTTTTGGAGTAGTAGTTTTGTTTTTTCATCTAATACAAAAATATTTTTATCTTTTCAAAGCCAAAAATTTAGCTTGTACTCTTATTGCAGTTGCCTTTGCATGTTCGGGGTTTTATGGGTTAGTCGATTTGAGCTATTATTTTATTAACTATATGATTATAATGTTAATAATGATGATTGTTGCCCCAACAGGAAGGACAAATAAGTATGCATGATTTCTTTTTTAATGAATATGGATTATTTACTTATCAACATTTATTATTTACCCTGATTGGACTGATATTATGTATAATTGGTGCCATAGTAATAGTAAAAAAAGTAAAATATTCACAATTAAAAATAATAAGAATCACGAGCGTGGTCTTAGTCACCTTGGAAATTCTTAAAATTGTTTATAATATTTTTATACGTCACGCTACTTTGAATGACTATTTGCCATTTTACTTTTGCAGTTTAACGATGTATGCGGCCCTATTGGCGGGTTTTACGAAGGGAAAATGGAAACAGTTAGGTGAGAGTTTCTTGTTTTATGGGAGTATTGTTTCCGGATTGTGTTTTATTCTTTATCCATCGAGTGCTTTAGGTATTCATCCTTTAATGCATGTATTAACATTCCATTCATTGTTTTATCATGTTATTAGCGTGCTTCTAGGAGTAGTAGTAATAACTAATAATTATTTTGTTCCTAAACATCGTGATATTTTAAAATATTTAATATTTACTTATAGTTTTTCTTTAATTGCATATTTATTAAATATTAGTTTTGACTTGAATTTAATGTTTTTAAATCACTCATTTAATATTCCTATTTTACTTAAAGTTGAACAAATTACTGGCAAATTTTATCCCCTATTTATGGCTACTGGTGAAAACCTTCTAACTTTTTATCTTAGCTATAGCGTATATATAATTATTTCAAAAATAAAACCACTTATCAAAAGAGATAAAACTAATAAAAAATAATTCATTAATTTTGTTAATCTAAATTGAAAAAGCAACACAACGTTGCGATATGAAAGTGTTGCAAAATGAAACGAAAAAATAAGTGAAA
>CANQQL010000001.1 GCA_947625975.1 uncultured Bacilli bacterium | reverse complement strand
TTTCACTTATTTTTTCGTTTCATTTTGCAACACTTTCATATCGCAACGTTGTGTTGCTTTTTCAATTTAGATTAACATTAAAAGCACCTTACGGTGCTTAAAATTAAATTATTTTTCTTTCTTTTCTTCTTCTACTTTAACAATCGATTTTCCGTCGTAATAACCACATTTTGGACAAACGTGATGTGACTTAACCATTGCGCCACATTTTGGGCAAGTTGCAATCCCTTCAACAGATAATTTGAAATGTGTACGACGCATTCTTTTAGTAGTTTTAGATGTTCTTCTAAATGGTACAGCCATATTAATACCTCCTGAAATTTTACTTACATATAGAATTATATCGAATTATAAAATATAAGCAATATTTTTTTTGACATGTTATTAAAATTATGAAAAAACTAGCGATTTCATGAGGAATTATTTTTTTACACTGTCCAATTTTTTATAAGTGACATTTAAAAATTTGTTATGTAAATCAACATCACTTTTTTGATAAACTAATAAATAATTGGAAGAATGACCTTTATACATTTTGATGTTATCATCATAAGTTTCAAAGATTACCCCAAGCTCTTGACCCACAAACTGATTCTGATATTGATTTTCTAATTTATTGGATAGTGAAATAAGTTCTCTAACTCGATTCTTTTTAACTATACTTGAAACTTGATTCGCCATTTTATCGGCCGGTGTTCCTCTTCGTGCTGAAAATGGAAAAACATGAATTTTTGCGAAATTACATTTTTGTGCAAAATCTAATGTCTCTTTAAATTCTTCTTCCGTTTCACCAGGAAAACCGACAATTATATCAGTAGTAATTGCTATTTCCGGCATACATTGTCGAATATAATTAATTTTATCTAAAAATTGTTGTTTATTATACTTTCTATTCATTCGTTTTAAAATATTTTCCGAACCCGATTGTAAAGGAATATGCAAGTGTCTCGCTAACACATCATTATGCGCCATTAAATCAATAAAATCTTTAGTAACTTCTGATTCCTCTATCGATGACACTCTTAATCTTTTAAGTCGTTTATCCTTGATGATATCTTTTACTAAATCAGTAAAATTATAATTTTCTAAATCTTGGCCATACCCTGCCGTATGAATACCAGTTAAGACAATCTCCAAAAAGCCGTTATCTAATAAGCTATGTACTTCTTTTAATACCTCTTCTTTGGGTCGAGAGCGCATTTTTCCTCGTGCATAAGGAATAATACAATAGGAACAAAAATTATCGCATCCATCTTGTATTTTCAAATACGCCCGAGTGTTCTCATAATAAGAAGATACTTCTAATTCTTCATAGTCAAAATTTCGTTTATTTTCTTCAACCAAATTAATCTGCTGCTTATTTAATAAAAATTGTTCAATTAATTGAGGAATTAAATGACGATTATTGGTACCCACAATAATGTTAACTCCAGCAATGTCTTTTATTGTCTTCGCATCGATTTGAGAATAGCATCCCATTACTACCATTATTGCCTGTGGAAATTTGCGAATTAATGATCTAATTTTTTGTCGACATTTTTGATCACTCACCGAAGTAACCGAACAAGTATTAACTATAATAACATCGGGTTTATCATCATTTTTACTATTTTCATATCCGTTTAAGTCCAATAATTTTTTTAATGCCTCGGATTCGTAAGTGTTAACTTTACATCCTAGGGTCTCTACATAATACTTCATATTAACATCTCGCTTTCAATTTGCGATATACTCGTAAAGAGATGAATTTTTGCCGATACAATTCATTTATAAATTCTTTCTTTTGAAAAGCAAAATACTTTTCCATTACTTTATTTACTCTAAGCATAATATCTTTTACATTAAATTTATACATATATCGATCAAAAAGATTGATGATAAGATCGATTCTGCCTTGTGAATTTATAATATAAATACAATAATCATCAACAGAAAAGAATGCTTTGGAGGTCTCATCACCTAAACTCGGAATCATTTTGGAAAAGAAAGAATCATAGAGCTTATAATTATAAGTATCAAAGATATCAATTATGCTTGAAGAGAAATCCTGCAAAAGATCCTCATATGGATATGTTAATAATTTCTCTGGTTCATCGACATAAATCAGGTTTAACGATTTAGAGAAAAAAGGAATATATATCCGATGGTTATTTTCATCATTTAAATACGGTAAATCCACAATCGCAGAATTTACTCTTTCTTTTATTTCTTTTACGACGATATTTTTATTTAAACGTAGACACTCATCTTTATAATCTAAAATTGCTTTATCGATTGCTTCTTTATTAAGAAGTGCGCGACAAATGATATTTTCTTGCAAAATACCAAATTCACGATCTTTGGAAATACAGTCATAGAAATAAGGATATTTAACAAGCAAATAATTATTTTCATTATTAAAAATATGTTCTAAACTTCTACGCTTTGATCTTCGCTTACGATATTTTTTTAAAATTTCAAATATATGCATCTTTTTTACCTACTTATCATAAAAGATAAAACACTTATAAAATATATAGCAGCAGTTTCACTTCGTAAAATCATTTTCCCTAATGAAACACTTTTAAAACCGACGCTATTGGCATATGCAACTTCTTCCTTAGAAAAGCCACCTTCAGCTCCTACTAAAATAGTGATTGCTTCACCTTTTTTAATTATTTTTAAATCGTCAAAAAGTGTATTACTTTTCAAGGCTTCTTCTTCATAAGCTATAAAATTATGTTTTGACAAATAATTATTAATATATTTAAAATTAACGATTTCATTAAAAATCGGCAAGCTCGTCCGTTTTGCTTGTTCGGATGCTTCTTTAATAATTTTATTGCCTCTTTCTATTTTCTTTCTTTTATTAGACTCATCAATCTTGATAATTGTTCGACTTGATTCAATTCCCACTATACGCTTAACGCCTAACTCAGTAGCCTTTTGCATAACTAAATCTAATTTGTCACCTTTCGGAAGGCAATACAAAAGTGTGATTTCGTTATTTAATTCCCGTTTTTCTTCTAATTGTTGAATTATTTTGACATTTAAAGGGTTTAAAGTTTGAATTTTGGCAAGATAAGCACAACTATCCAAAACAACTTCAATGAAATCATTTTCTTTGCAACGCATTACTTTTTGAATGTGAAAGACATCTCCTTCTTGGAAGGAAACGTTATCCACACTGCCAGTTACAAAGTATCTTTGCATTATTCTAAAAGATCTCCATTTGCGTCACAATAATCTGTAAACAAAATAATCAAGCCTCTGATTAAATTAACGACAAAAATCACTGCTAAAACAAGGAGCAATAATTGCCACCATGTAAAACCAATATAGTTACAGACAAAAAATGATGCGCCAAGCAAAATAATATTAAAGATTAAAAAGACCAAACCTGTTCTTTTAAAGCCTAAATATCTTCTTCCAAGCCCAATTATATCTAAAAATATAGTCAATAAAACTGCGGTTTTTTTCTTCTTATAATCAAATTCTACCAGATCTTGTAAGGTAGTCGAATTTATAACTAAATCCGATGTACTATTACTACTTTTATCTAAAGGATTAGAACAGCCACAGTACGGACAAACAAATACTCTTGGATCAATTTTTGCATCACATATACGACACTTTGCCATATTTTTTTAATTCCTCCATAAGATTAATAATTTTTTTTCTTGTTATTACGTTTTAGAAATATTACCACAACACAGGCAATCGCAAAAAGTATTACGGCAAATGAAATAGTAACCACTGTAATCAGCGTATTATAATTAGCAGTAAGAGGGGAAAAAGAAGATAGGTCAGTCTCATCTGCTATTTCATTTGTTATCGTTAAAGTCGTGGCAATATACTTGATTGATTTACCAATTGTAACTAAACCTTCACTACTATCGACATCATATGTATCCGCTAAAATTTTTTGTGTTTTATTATCAAGGTTATCATAAATATCAACAATAGTTTTAGCTAAATCTTTATCTTTAATCGCCTCACAAATAGACCATTCTTCATTGCTAAAAACTCTTATTGAGCCATACCAGTCATTCTCTAAAAAATCAATAGCCACTTTCATATGAGCGATATCATCGCTATTAGTAATCGCATTTTTATTAGCTATATTTTCCAAACGTTGCGTTAAATTATCAATCAGTTGTTTTAAATTACGCAAATCATCAGGTTTACTGCGTTTCTTGGTAAATTCTAATTTTCCCTTTTCAATATCTTCAATAAGCGTGGTTTCATCATTACCATATCTTAAAACAGTAACTTTGCATTTGGCTGTTTTATAACCTTCCAAAGTAATCGCTACAATGTCAACAGTTCCTTCACTAATTGCCGTTAAAACGCCATTTTTAACCGAGACAACTGTATCATCGCTTGATTTCCAAATAACGCCATCAATCGTGGCATCAAGTGGTGTAATCGAGGGTGTTAAAATTGAGGTATCTCCAATTTCTAATTCAAGATTTGTTCGATCCAAAGTTACTGATTCAACATTTTTAATTTCGGCATCAACAACATTAATAATTTTATAATCGATAACATAATCACCATTATCATTGAAGCTTTGATAATATATTTTTGCACCTAAATCTTCATAAACGCAGCATAAGTTATTTTCTTTATCACCATAGAAATAGTCATTGCCATCATAAGCCCACATTTCCGTTGCGTTTTTCCAACTTTCATCAATCTCTACAGGGAGGGAATCTTCAAAATATAATTCAAAGTTTAAAATATTTCCTTTTGAACCAGCGATAAGAACAGGATTATTTTCTAATTCATTTCGGTTTTCAACAATTAAAGAAATTTCTCCACATACATTTGAATCTCCAATTGATTCTACGCGAACTATTGTCTCACCGGGACCAACCACTTCTAATTTGTTACCGGTTATTTTAATAACATCCGGATTTGTAGATTTTACATAGTGAAATTTCGGTAAAGTATAATCTCTTGGGTAGGCTTCCACATTTAAATCGAATTTCCAACCGATATCCGATAAGTCCAACACTTGCTCAATTGAGTTTCCTTGCTTATCACATATTGGAGCCGGATATGTTGGTAAGGAAAGAGTTAAAGCGGATGCTTCAAAATCAAGCAGTTTATTTGCATCTACTAAGCCACTGCCTGACCAACCATTTTTAGTTGTTTCGGTAATTTTAGTAGCCTTTTCTTTTAATGCCTGAACAAATTCATCTCTCGATGCATGGGGATTTTTTTGCAAAAATAACGCTGCTAATCCCGAAACCAAAGGAGTTGAAAATGATGTGCCATTCCAATCCCGATATGATGCGTTACCATCTTTATATGCTCCATAGGTATAACCCGGTGCCGCAACATCAATTTTCCCATAATTTGTAAAACTTGCCGGTTCATTATAATTTTCTTTGCTAGATGCTGCAACCGAGATGATATTTGAGGCACTGGCAGGATAATAAGGACTATTTTTGTTGTCATTTCCGGCGGCAGCGACAATTATTGGCTTTATTTGATGATCTTGATCCTCGTTGTTAATAAATGATGTGTAGCTATCAGTTGGGCTATAACCGGCAATAGATAAATTAATTACATCCGCTTTGACCGTGTAGGCATAGTGGATTGCATTTATTATTGTTTGAAATTCATATAATCCATCACTATTGGTAGCCATTTTAACAATAATAAGTTCCACGTTAGGTGCAACACCAACAATCCCTTTTCCATTTTTTTGGGCAGCAATTAAACTAGCAACATGTGTTCCATGTCCGGTAGTATCTTTTAAATTGTTCAGCCAAACATCGCGATTATAATTGCAATTTTCTAAGGTATAATAATTTCCAGTATCTACATAAGCTGAACTATCGGAAATTATCATTTGATTGCCTTTCAAAAACTCTTCATGCTCAAAATTAATTCCACTATCAAGAATTGCTACCTTAACATTTTTTCCATCAAAAGTATTTAATAAAGCTTTTGAAGCATTAAGTTGTTTCAAGTGATATGATCTCGCGTATTCTTCATCACTTACTTGCAAAGTTTCTGCAAATGACGTGGTAATTTTACTAGTAGTTAAGCCTGATATATGTAAAGAAAAAAGTGTTATAAAAATCCAAAAAAACTTTTTCATAATTGATATCCCTTGTTTTTTTATAATAAATTATAAAAACTTATTTGTAAAGATTACTAACAAAAATCGCCTAAAAAACTCTCACTTCTGAGCATAAAAGAATCTACTTTAAGTAGCAAAACTAAAAAAGCATTAAAAAATTTCAAAAACATTCAGCAAAAAAGGCTGAAGACATTCAGCCTTATTTTTTAATCATTTTTTTAAATTTATCGAAAATTGTTTCGTTTTTACTATCTAGTTCCCGATACTTTTCCAAAAGAGTTTTTTGTTCCTTGGACATAGAAGATGGTATTACAACTTTAATATGAATAAATTGATCCCCATATATGCCAGAGCGGATGTTCTTAACACCTTTACCGCGAACTTTTAAAATTTGTCCGGCTTGTGTTCCACTTGGAACTTTTACATCTACTTCTCCATAAACGGTTGGAACTGTAATCGTTACGCCAAGCGCAGCATCAACCATTGATATTGGAACTTCAATGTGGATATTATCGCCATCTCGTTCAAAATTTGCATGCGCTTTAATAGTTATTTCGATAATTAAATCACCATTTGATCCACCATTTATGCCTCGTTCACCTTTATTTGGTACACGAATTTGTTGCCCCTCGTTTATACCTGCTGGTATTTTAACATCGACATTATTATGGACATGATTATAACCTTTTCCATTACAGGCATCACATTTGTTTTTAATGATTTTGCCACTTCCACCACAATGAGGACAAGTAGTTTGGGTTTCGACAATACCAATAAAACTTTGTTGGCGTGTACGTACCGTGCCCGTGCCGTTACAATGTGGACATACTTCAAGATCATTTGGAGATTTTGCACCAGTGCCATGACACTTGTCACATTGTTCATCATAATCGAGAGGAATCGATATTGTAGTACCATTTATGGCATCCATAAAATTGATACGAACACGCATAAAGGCATCATTGCCACGCGTTGGTCCTGTTGGCCCTCGTCGCGTTCTCCTGCCTCCTCCAAAGAAGGAACCGAAAATATCGCCCAAATCAACATCCTGGAATCCGCCGAATCCACCTCCGAATCCTCCGCCAAAACCGCCCTGACCACCATTTTGATCAAATGCAGCATGACCAAATTGATCATAAGTAGCGCGTTTATTGTCATCATAAAGAACATCGTAGGCTTCTTGAATTTCTTTAAACTTCTCTTCTGATCCTGTTTCTTTGTTATCTGGATGATATTGTTTTGCTAGTTTTCGATATGCACTTTTAATCTCATCCTTACTAGCAGTTTTTGAAACACCAAGCACTTCATAGTAATCTCTCTTACTCGGCATTTGTATCCCTCCTTTAACTCAAGAATGGGGCAATTAAATGCCCCATATTAATTTATTATTTTTTTTCAGTGAAATCAGCATCAATGACATCATCGTCTTTTTTCTCAGATGATTCTTGATTGTTGTTAGTTTGATTTTGTTGTTGCTGTTGTTGAGCTTGTGCCATATATTCAGCAGCTTTTTCAAGTTCACCGATTCGAGATTTTAAAGTCTCCACATCATTTTTATCCAAGGCCTCTTTTAATTCATCACGTAATTTTTGTGTTTGTTCTTTTTGAGTTGCATCAATTTTATCTCCAGCTTCTGCCAATTGCTGATCAATCATATTAATATAGCTTTCTGCTTTATTTTTAATTTCAACTTCTTCTTTACGTTTTTCATCAGCCTCTTTATTTTCCTCGGCTTCTTTTACCATACGATCAATATCGGCTTTGCTTAATCCGTTAGAACCGGAAATCGTAATGTTTTGTTCCTTTTGTGTATCTAAATCTTTAGCAGATACTTTAACAATACCATTAACATCAATGGAGAAAGTAACTTCAATACGTGGCTCTCCACGACGTGCTGGTTTAATTCCATCAAGTTTGAAATGACCTAATAATTTATTGTCATGCGCCATTGGTCGTTCACCTTGATAAACCATAATATCAACAGCGGGTTGATTATCAGCAGCAGTTGAGAATATTTGTGATTTTGTCGTAGGAATTGTAGTATTACGAGTAATTAACGGCGTCATGACTCCACCCATTGTTTCAATACCAAGCGTTAATGGTGTAACATCTAATAAAACAACATCCTTGACATCACCACGAATAATTCCGCCTTGAATTGCCGCACCGATTGATACTGCCTCATCAGGGTTAACAGAGTAATTTGGCTTTTTATTTGTTAATCTTTCAACAAGTTCTTGAACAGCAGGCATACGAATTGAACCGCCAATCATAATCACTTGGTTAAGATCGGATGCGCTCATATGTGCATCGCTTAAAGCACGTCGAACAGGCTCTTCTGTTCTTTTTAATAAATCCCGAGTTAGTTCTTGGAATTTAGCTCTTGTAATGGTTGTTTCAAAGTTAATTGGTCCTTCCGAAGTCATACCAATAAATGGCAAGGAAATGGTGGTTTCAAGTTGACCGGACAATTCAATTTTTGCTTTTTCGGCTGCTTCTTTAAATCTTTGAAGAGCCATTTTGTCATTAAGTTCAACATGAAATTGTGCCTTAATTTGTTCTTTAATCCAATTTTGTAAAACATTGTCCCAGTCATCACCACCAAGATGATTATCACCTGCAGTGGCAACAACTTCAAAAGTACCATCACCAATGTCAAGTACAGAAACATCAAATGTACCGCCACCCAAGTCATAAACTAAGATTTTTTCAGATTTTTCTTTATCTTGTCCATAAGCTAGAGCTGCTGCCGTCGGTTCATTAATAATACGTTCGACTTTTAATCCAGCGATTTGTCCGGCATCTTTAGTTGCCTGTCTTTGTGCATCGTTAAAATAGGCAGGTACAGTAATAACAGCTTTTTCAATTTTTGTGTTTAAAGCTTTTTCTGCATAGTCTTTCATATAAGCCAAAATTTTAGCTGAAATTTCTTGTGGAGTAAAATCCTTGTTGATACAGTTAATGTGAACCTTTTCATTGGTTCCCATCAAACGCTTAATTGAGGATACTGTATCAGGATTCGTGACAGCTTGTCGTTTTGCAGCATCACCAACAATAACTTCGCCAGTTGACTTGAATGCTACAACTGAGGGAGTTGTATTATGTCCTTCTGGGTTTGGAATAACTTTCCATGATCCATCTTCTGTTAAATACGATACAACCGAATTTGTTGTACCTAAATCAATACCAATAATAATTTCTTTTGCCATAAGTTTTATCTCCTTTTTATTTTATTTAGTTCTTTTGAGAACTATTATTTAAATCTTCTGTTTTTGCATCTTTTACTTCTTTTTTTCGAGCAACAATTACCATAGCCGGTCGAATTATACGATCTTTTAATTTATAACCGACCGATAATACTTTAATAACTGTATTAGGCTCTTCTTCGCTTTCTTCCGAATCAAGGGCATGCATATAAGATGCATCAAACTTTGCATGTAAACTCGGTTCTAGTTTTGCTACTCCTTCATTTTCAAGGACAGTTAAAATATTTTTGTAAATATACTCAAAGCCTGTTAAGAAATTTTGCATTTTTTGATCATCAGGTTTAATTTGTAAAGCGACATGGAAAGCGTCAAGTGCCGGCATTAAATCTTCAACGAAACCTGCTGCACGATATTTTACCATCTCTTGATGTTCTTTTTCATACATCTTCTTTTCATTCTGTAGATCCGCATAAGCCATGTAGTATTTATTTTTCCACTCATTAAGCTCGGCTTTTGCTTTTTCTAATTCTTCTTCAAGATGATGTATTTTTTTATTTTCTTTTTTAGAAGTTTTTTCTTCTTTTACATTTTCTTTATTCTCTTCCATTCTTTTTCCTTTCTTTTGCAAAATATTTTTCTAGTTCTTGAGCTACATATTCTAACGCGCCCACAACTTTTTCGTAATCCATTCTTTTTGGTCCTACTAGTGCAATTGTGCCATCGTCTTGATTGGGCATTTTAATTCTTGATGTAATGATAGAAACATCACTATCGTTAATAGAAATCGAAATCTCGTCACTATCATTTGCAATGAGCATTTTACGAATTTCATCGGGAGAATCTAATAAATTAAGTACTCGACGTAATTTATCAGCATCACTGGCTATATCTTCTTGATTAAACAATTGACCTTTCCCAAACAAAGAAATACGATTGCGAGCAAATTTTAAGAATGCCTCCATAAACACTTGATAAATAACATCATTGTCCGAAACGTAATTTTCTAGAATTGGTTTTATGGCTTCCATTTTTTCCATAAGCGCCGATACTGCTGTTCCCTTTAGACGATCATTTAAAATCTTGACACAATTTTCTATATCTTTAATTTCAATATCATCATCAAAGACGAAAGTTTTATTTTCGACATATCCTTTATCTGTTACAAAAACTACAGTCGCCGTTTTTGTTGAAATTGGAATTAATTGAACAGAAATAAGATGTTCATCTTTAGCATCAGGCCCAAGCATAACAGAAGCAAGATTTGTCATATGAGACAGGATTTCACAAGATTTAGTAATTGCTTGTTCTACCGTTAGAGAACGTTCAGATAGAAGCTGAGCAATTTCATTTTTTATTCGTGAATCAACACTTTCATTTCTTAAATGATCAATATAATAACGATAACCTTTTGAAGAAGGAACTCGTCCACTTGATGTATGCGTCTTTTCTAAATATCCTTCCTTTTCAAGAGCAAACATTTCATTTCGAATTGTCGCACTAGAAACATCCAGATTATATTCTTCAATAAGAGTATGACTTCCAACTGGTATCGCATGCTTAATAAAGTATTCAACAATAAGTTTTAAGATGTAGTCTCGTCTTGATAAACTCATAGCATCACCTCATTTAGCACTCTTTGCTTCCTTGTGCTAATTCTATTATATGCAAGATTTTAGCACTGTCAACAAAAAAGTGCTAAAATTTTAAAAAAATTATAATTTTTATTTTTATAAATCCAAAAACATTTTTATTAATATTTGATCTAAAAGCATTTTGCCTTCATATGTTGCTTTAAGGCTATATTTTGTTTCACATAATAAGTTATTTTGTATACAATCCGGAAGGGAATTTTTAAATATACAATGAATTTCTTCTCTAAATTCACGCTTAAAGCTTTCTTTATTAAGACCATTTTCTTTTCTTAGTCCTAACATGATGTATTCTTCTATTTTTTCTTTTTTTGTCAATTTTTCTTGTTTGACAATATAATGGCCTTTTAGATACTCTTGGATATTTGTACTGTTTTGGTATCTAACTCCCTCTTCATAGCCATGAGATCCAAGGCCTAATCCCGTATATTCACCACCATTCCAGTAATTTAAATTGTGTCTAGACCAATTCTTATTTTTGGCAAAATTCGATATTTCATAGCGTTTAAAGCCATTGCTTTTTAAAACCTTATATAAAAGGTCATAATATTCTCGTGAAATATCATCCGCAACTTCTTTAACTTTCATATTGTAAAACCTCGTCCCCTTAGAAACAGTTAAAGAATAAGAGGAAATATGCGTGATGTTCAGTTTTGTGGCAAGCAATAAATCTTTTTTAAATTTTTCCAGAGTTTGTGTAGGTAATCCATAAATTAAATCAATATTAATATTTTTAATACCTTCTTTATTAAACTGATTTATCCAATAGACGACCTGTCTTTTACTATGAAAGCGATTAATAATCTTTAATAAATCCGCATCAAAAGTTTGAACACCTAAGGAAACTCTGTTAACTCCATATTTTTTCATTATCAAAAGTTTTTTCTTTGTCATTGTTTCAGGATTGACTTCTATGGTAAATTCAGTATTTTTCCCTTTATGAATATATAAAGCCTTTAGTAGCTCTTCTAATAAACTTGGCGAGAGGCTTGTTGGAGTTCCGCCCCCAATATAAATAGTTTTATATTTTCTTTCTTTTAAATTATAAATTTGTTTTACTAGATGCTTGATATAATCTTTGACATATAAAGGCAAATAAAACATCTTTGTGAAGTCACAATAGTCACAAAGATGTCGACAAAATGGTATATGAATATATAGACTAGTTATCTTTTTTTTCATTTTCGCCTTCTGGTTTTTCTTCTTCAATAGGAACTAAAATGCGATCTAAAGATTCTTTTGCTGCTTCTTCTTCACTAATTGGTTTATTTCCTTCATCACGTAAAATTGGTAATTTCCTTAGCAAGAAGACAATCAAGGCAATCGCGCCAAAAATAGCAACAATAAGCAAAATAATAACAAACGGATTATCTAACCATGATTCTAAAAACATACAATAACCTACTTTCTTTGTACTGGAGTGTAAACAAACTTATTTTTTATCATTTCTTTGCGGTAAAAGCCTAATTTTGCCAAATTATCCATTGATGTGCGTGCTGTTTCATAAGCACATTCATTCATGGCCTTGTATTGTTGGATAGTATAATACTTACCTATGGTACAATGATGGGCATAAAATAGTGCTTCACCTTTTTTTAAACTTGGATTAAGTTCTAAAAGATGTTCGGCAATTTTGTCAGCATCCTTTTCATCTAAACCAACTGGGAGTTTTGGCAAAGCTACTCTTACCTCATAATCAACATTATGCAACACTTGGGATGATTTTTCCACAACTTCGACATTTTTTTCTTCTTTTTTTTCAATATTAAAAAATTCTTCCTTTATTTCTTCTGCATTATTCATTTGTAAAAGTTCTAATAAGTCGGTAACTTTTTCATCTATAACCATTATCACTCGATAAACGATATAAGTAATATCGTTAGTTTCCATTACCGTTTCAAAAATTTTTGTCATATTTTCTTTTAAGTCATCAATTAAAGTCTCAAAATCAATTAATATGGATACTTCATCATAGTCATAATGAGCAAGAATAGCCTTAGCTAAGAGAATGGCGATTTCTTCACTATAAAATGAAAAAGGTTGAATCATACAAATATAAAAGTATGTAATGATACTTCTTAATAATGGTGAGAATGCGCTGTCGTTTATAAATTCATATAAATCCGACATCATTGGTTTAATTCTTTCAACTGGTGCGGCACTATAAACCCGATCATATAATTTTAAAGAAGTATCTTGGAGCTCTTCTTTTCGGTATAAACTGTCTAAATCTTCGATACCGCTTAAAATAGAAGCAAACTTTAAGGCTCGCGATTCATTTATAGCATCAGCGGAATACGTTTCAATGTCTTTTATACATTCGTAATATTTTTGAAGAATGATTTGATTGGGCTTTAAATCTTTAGCGTCCTCATTAATAATTTCTTTAAACACTGTCTCACTTACTTCCACATTATAAAAATGCGCTAAATGTGCTAAGCATTTACTAATTGATTCAAGTCGTGCATTAACGCGAGAATAATCGTTAAAATTTAGCTTTAAATATTTTATCATCGCTTTTACAAGTTTGCGTTCGAGTAAAGTTTGCTTGTTCAAAAATCCTGGTGTAAAGGAAATGTTAAATGGTAATCGCTCAATATTTCGTAAAGGTAACTTACTCATAAATTGCTCACGATACGCTAATATCTTGTTCCAAAATACATCTATTCCGGCACGAATTTGTAGAGTTGCTAGAACTTCACTTTTCGTCGCATAGCTATCGCTGGAAAATGCTTTGCCATAATCATTCAAATCCATAGTTTCACACCTCAAGAAATATTTTAGCAAATATCCAATTTTCTTTCCATAAAAAAACTAATTATTTACTAATAATCTACTAACAAAAAGCGACACAAAAAAACAAAAAGGCACACGATTCGTGCCTATTCGTCATCATCAATCGCCAGCAAAGACATAAATGCTTCTTGTGGAACTTCTACTGAACCAACTTTTTTCATTCTTTTTTTACCTTCTTTTTGTTTTTCTAAAAGTTTTCTTTTCCGAGAAATATCCCCGCCGTAGCATTTTGCCAAAACATCTTTTCTTACTGCTTTTATGTCCGTTCTAGCTATGACCTTGCCATTTATGGCAGCTTGTACAGGAACTTCAAATTGTTGTCGAGGAATTACTTCCTTTAATTTGCGCGTTATAGCATTCCCTCGATTATATGCTGTTGGTTTATATACAATAAGACTTAAAGCATCGATAGGAATACCATTAAGTAAAATATCCATTTTGGCTAAATTTGAAACTCGGTAGTCACTTAACTCATAGTCAAATGATGCATAACCCTTAGAATAACTTTTTAATTTATCAAAAAAATTATAGACTATTTCACTCAAAGGAATTTCATAGTTTAAAATCATTCTCGTCTCATCAAAATATTCGAGATCTAAATAGATACCTCGCTTTTCTTGGCAAAGCTCCATAATCGGACCAACATACTCTTTGGGTGTCATAATATTTGCTTTTATGTATGGCTCTTCTATCGATTTAATCAAGGTAGGATCCGGAAGTTTTGAAGGATTATCAATAAAAACCGTCGCACCGCTTGTCATATTAACTTTATAAATAACTGAGGGAGCAGTTAAAATCAAGTCAATCTTATATTCTCTTTCTAAGCGTTCTTGCACCACATCCATATGTAGCAAACCTAAAAATCCGCATCGGAATCCAAAGCCTAATGCTTGTGAAGTTTCCGGTTCAAAAACCAAAGATGAATCATTTAAACATAGTTTTTCTAAGGCTTCTTTTAAATCTTGATATTTCTTTGAATCAACCGGATATAATCCACAATAAACCATTGGGTTGATATGCCGATAACCCGGTAAAGGTGTTTTGGTTGGATTGTCCCGCAAAGTGATTGTTTCTCCTGGATGTACGTCTTTAATATCTTTAATTTGCGCACATAAATATCCAACTTCTCCTGCGTATAAAATATCACGCTTTTCTTCTTTGGGCGTGCGAACACCAAGTTCTGTTACTTGATAATCCTTTTCTGCCGCACATAAATGGATAATGTCTCCTACTTTTACACTACCCTCTTTTAAGCGAATATTAATTACAACGCCACGATACGAATCATAATTAGAATCAAAAATTAAAGCTTTTAATGGCGCATTTATATCACCGCTTGGAGCGGGAATAGTTTCCACAATTTGCGCTAAAACTTTGTCCACATTCAATCCTGTTTTGGCAGAGACATCAATTGCTTTATCACAACTTATACCAATACGACTTTCAATTTCTTCTCTTACATGATGGGAATCAGCACTTGGTAAATCAACTTTATTAATTACAGGTATGATTTCCAAATCATTATCGACCGCTAAATATACATTTGCCAAAGTTTGTGCTTCCACTCCTTGTGTAGCATCCACTACCAACAATGCTCCTTCACAAGCTGCCAAAGAACGTGAGACTTCATATGTAAAATCAACATGTCCCGGTGTATCTATTAAATTAAATGTATAATCTTTACCATCCGTATGATGATACTTTAAGGTAACCGCATTTAATTTTATGGTTATACCTCTTTCTCTTTCTAAATCCATTGAATCAAGGAGTTGATCTTTCATTTCTCTTTTATCAACACTACCCGTCAATTCAAGTATACGATCGGCAAGCGTGGATTTACCATGATCTATATGAGCGATGATTGAAAAATTACGAATCCTTTTTTGATCAAACATAAATCCACCTCCAACGCGTTAAATTATATCAAATAATTTTAATATATTAAATATTTAATTATTAACGATAAAACAAAACTGTTAATTAAACTCCAAACATTCATTGAAAACAATTGTTCAATTGATTATATTTATTTTAAAGAACTAAAGTTAAAGGAGAAAGTAATTATGCTTTTTTTAATATTAGGTTTATGTATTTTAATTATTCTCTTAATTATTGTTCTTCTTGCATATATTACATTTCGTCTTATCTTTTTTGTACCAACAAAGCATCAAGAAAATTCCTATGAATTACCAAAAGGTAAACAATACGAACAAAATCGCGAGGTAATGCTTGCATTAATCAAAGAAATAGATGATATACCATGCGAAAGAGTATACATTAAAGCTAAAGATGGAATAATTCTATCAGGTAGATATTATCATCAAAGCGACAACGCCCCTTTGCAAATTCAATTTCCAGGATACAAAGGGTCTGCAATTAGAGACTTTTGTGGCGGAAATAAATTAGCAAGAGAATTAGGTTTTAATGTACTTTTAGTAGATTTAAGAGCTCATGGACTAAGTAACGGTCACACGATTACATTTGGGATAAAGGAACGCTACGACTGTTTATGTTGGATTGAGTATGCTTTAGAGCGTTTCGGTAAAACAACACCTATTTATCTTGCTGGTATTTCAATGGGTGCTTCTACTATTTTAATGGCAAGTGGCCTTAATCTTCCAGAAAATGTGCGCGGACTTTTAGCCGATTGTCCTTACTCTAACCCACCCGCGATTATAAAAAAGGTCTGCTGTGATATGAAATACCCTACTACATTATTCTATCCTTTTATATATTTGGGAGCTTTGATTTTCGGTCATTTTAGATTAAATAGCGCTAGTGCTGTTGATGCGGTAAGAAAGTGTCAAGTTCCCATTTTAATAATACATGGCAAAGACGATAAAATGGTGCCCTATGAAATGAGTGAAGAGATTTATAAAAATTGTCCAAAAGGATCAAAATTATATCTTTTTCCTAATGCTGGGCATGGAATAAGTTATCTTAGTGATCTAGAAAAATACAAGGCTATTACTTTAGAATTCTTTAAATATTGTGAAGATGAATATAAAAACAAGAAATAGTAGAGTTTCTAATCTCTACTATTTTCATTTTTATAAAACTTTTTAAGTTCAATTTTTAAATCATCTTCATTTAAAACTACATCATAATTGTTCCATTCGGATTTAAATAAATCTTGATATCTTCTTTGCATATATCGCTCATCAATTAAAAGTACCATTCCACGGTCTTCTTCACTTCTTATAACACGTCCAACAGCTTGCATTACACGATTCATACCTGGCTTTATATAGGCATATTCAAAACCGTTTTCGGCGTTTTCATCAAAATAATTTTTTATCAAATCCCGTTCAAAGGATATTTGTGGCAAACCTACACCAACCACAATCGCACCTATTAAGCGCGTACCAATTAAATCAATCCCTTCAGAAAATATACCTCCTAGAACTACAAAGCCTATATGTGTTTCTTGAGGATAAGGCTTAAAATTATCAAGGAATAAATTTTTTTCTTCTTCCTTCATATCTTGCACTTGACTATGAATTATAAATTTTTCATTTTCAAAAAGCTCTAAAACTTTATTTAAATATTTATAAGATGGAAAAAACACTAAATAATTGCCAAGTTTTTGAGAAATTGCAGTTTTAATATAATTTGCCACATCCTGGTATGTTAAATCACGATTTTTGTATTTGGTCGACACACTAGGTGCGACCATAAGTTTTAAATTTTTGCGCGGGAAAGGCGAAGGAATACGAAGTATTGGAGATTCTTTATTTCCACCAAGTAGCTTGACATAATAATCAAGAGGCGATAAAGTACCGGAAAATAAAACTTTTCCTTTTAATTTCGACAAAGATGATTTTAATAAATCGGATGGATTTAAGTTAAAAATATTCAAAATTATATTTTTATTTTGTTTGAAAATAAAAAATTTAAAATTTGCATCAAAAAAATCGGATATTTTGACAAATCGTAGAGCATCAAAGAAAAAATCTTTAAAGTCATCACTCACTTCATAAGGAGATTTTTTCATATAATCAGTCGCCTGTTGTTGAAAATTAGTGAGCGCCACTATTAGTTTAGTATCTAATGCTTCTTTTAAATTATAGCCATCGGAAAATTCTAGATCATAGGACTTAAATAATTTTTCAAGCTTTTTAATCGCAGATTTTAACTTTTTATGTTCAATATTTTTGAGGCTCTTTTTCATTTTTTTAAAATTATCAAGTGCCAATGCAGTCGAATACATTTCACGGCCTCGTTCAACAAGATTATGTGCCTCATCTATTAATCCTACCATCCTATAGGTCGCATCATCAAAATAGCGGCGCATATAAACAATTGGATCAAAAAGATAATTGAAATCACAAATTATAATATCTGAAAACAATGAAACATCTAATTGAAATTCAAAAGGACATATTTGGTGTTTTATAGCATAGTTTAAAATTATACTTTTCGAAATTTCTAACTCATTCTTTAATAAATCACTTAAAGCAAACCGAATTTTTTCATAATATCCTTTAGCATAAGGGCACTCATCCGGATTACATCCTCTTCCAGGACATAAACAAATTTTGTCTTTTGCACTTATTTGTATTATTTTCGCTTTCAAACCTTTTTGAATTAATATTTGACAGGCATGGAATGCAGAAAGAATACCACTATTTTTGGCGGTTAAATAAAATATTTTGTCTGATATTTCTTCGGCAAAAGTCTTTACTGCAGGAAATAAAGTAGACATTGTTTTGCCAATTCCTGTTGGAGCTTCAACAAAAAGTGTTTCTTCTTTAACAAATGCCGAATAAGTATATTTTGCTAATTCACGTTGCCCTAAGCGGTAATTAGCAAATGGAAATTCTAATTGTTGTGCAGTAAAATTTCGCTCTTCAATTTGTTTAAAAATTAATTGATAAAATTCTAAATACTCCTGAATTAGTTTTATAACATCAGCTTCTAATTCTTCTCTTGTAAAAACAAACTCTTTGATAAGCTGCTCATTATTTAATTGATTTATATAGGTGAGTCGAATTCCCATACGATCTTTTTTTTGCTCTATGGCATACATTAGAGCATAAACTTTTGCTTGACCTAAATGCCAATCCGCTTGCGATTTATAAAAATCATTATTGTCAATAACACTGGTTTTTATTTCATCAACAATGCATAAAAATGGTCTTTCAATAATGCCATCAGCGCGACCTTGGAGCGTTATCTGAAAATCATCGACAAAAAAGGTATGGCTTAAATATACTTCCGCCATATAATCCTCACTTTGTCTTCTTTGATAAAAAGCGTGAAGTCTTGTACCTTCTGACATTGAAGTTTTATTATATATGCGATTATCAATATCACCTTTTCGGAGCAGGAAATCCACTAATTGATGAACAGACATTATCAAATTCTTTTCCACTTTCCCACTCCTTTTATATTAATAATGTAATATAAAAAAATTATCCAAGCAATAAAAAAATAAGGTTTGCTGGACCTTATTTTTCTGTAAGTGAGTTGCTAAATCTTGGGGAGGAGGATGTCGATTTCCCTATCGACAATATATCATATTCATAAATTTTATCCTGTGGGCGGTGAACGCCTATTTTTTTTAAAAAATGTATTTTTACCTAAATTTAGGCAAAAAGGCCCATTATTGTAAAATTTTTCCCAAAAGATTTTGATTTCCATTTACAAAAGAGCGAAAATCCATTCTGTTTCTTCCCTCTTTTTGCAATTCTAGTAAAGAAATTTGTCCGTTTTTTCCTTGAATTACGAAGCCATTTTTATCATATCCTACTATCTCGCCTAAAGAGGCAGTGACCTTGTTATTCAAAATTTTAGCCTTCCAAATTTTAATTTTACTTTCACCTAAAAATAAATAGGCCCCCGGATTATCATTTAAAGCTCGAATCCAATTTACGACAGTATGAACATCTAAGTTTAAATTTAAATGCTCTTGCTCTTTTTTTATAGTCGGACAGAATGTTACTAATTTTTCATCTTGTACTTCACCTTTTAATTTATTTTGAAAATATAAAGGCAATGTCTCCAGTATTAACTCCTTGGCACATTCAGTCATTTTAATAGTCAAAGTCGCTAAGGTGTCCTCATCGCTTATTAGCACTTTTTTCTTTGCATACATTAGTCCTGCATCCATCTTTTCTATCATTTGCATTAAAGTCATACCTGTTTCTTTTTCGCCTTCTATAATAGCGTATTGCATTGGGGCAGCACCTCGAAATTTAGGAAGTAAGGAACCATGGAGATTAAGTGAACCAAGGCGAGGTATGTCTAATAATCCTTGTGGCACAATTTGTCCGTAAGCAAGAGTCAAAATTAAATCCGGATTTAATATTTTGGCAAATTCATAATCAATCCGAATTTTTTCTGGTTGAAAAACAGGAATATTGTATTTTTCTGCAATAATTTTAGTCGGTACTTTTTCTAGTATTTTCTTTCTTCCAACCGGTTTATCTTGTTGTGCAACTACACCAACAATATTATAACCATTTAAAATTAGTGCCTCGAGAACAATCGCGGACATAGTTGGTGTACCCATAAATAATATTTTTTCATTTCTAGTCATTTAAACCACCGTTTAAATTTTAGCAAATATCACAGTAATATAAAAGATTTAGCCAATGAATTTTGTTATTAGTTCAGCAATTAACTTTAATAATTTTCCAATACCATCTATAAGTAGAGTTCCTAACTTATTAAATAATGAAGCCAATAAATTCGTAGACGTCACTACTTCTAGTTCACTACTATTTACACCATTTATAATTCCATCTTTTATTACGCTACCATTATTAACATCATCTTCAAATTGGTCTATTATAGACGTTAATGTTTCATTTCCAGCACTAACATTCTTACTTCCTGCGATAGAAGCAATTACAATACCAATTAGTAACACTATGAGTGTGGTTTTAAAGAAATTCTTCATATTGATCACCTACTACAATATAAAAAACTTTTCTATCTAAGATTGTCGTTAATTGTTAAATGCGGATTAATTGCTAAATTAATGCCTTCGGCAATATTTAAGGCAATAATGTCAATTAAATCATCTATTTCTTTGGTAGTCATAATAAAATTGTGATTGTCTCTATCTAAGGCACTATAAATAGTTTCGATTGTATGTGCATTTAAAAGATTTTTATCAATGACATTCAGTGTATTTACCATAATACTCGCAACATCGACAACAGTCGCAACACCTATTGCTATTACCGGTATTTTCATAATATTTTTATTAATTCCCATCCGTTTATTATTTACGCCACTTCCCGGATTAATTCCCGTATCTGTAAGCTGATAAGTTTTATACAACCGAGAAATATTTCTCGTCGCTAGCGAGTCAATTACCACGACTACATCAATTTTAAACCTGTCGATTATGCTTTTAATCATCGCACTTGATTCTAACCCTGTAACACCCATTACTCCCGGAATAAAGCAGGACACACTGGTAGTTTTTTTATTCATTTGCGAAAGATGCGATGTAACATTTACTTCTTTTACAACTTTAGGACCAAGAGCATCTGAAAGGTAAGAGTCATTTCCTAGTCCTACAACCAATACCTTAGAGTGGCTATTAAATCCATTTTTTCGCAGAATTTTTTTTAAGTATTTTGCGAGTACTTCTTCATTATTGTGATCAGAATAGCACTCAATAGTTATGTAATTTCCCGCTTCTTTGCCATATTTATTATTCGTATCTTTAACAATAATATGGGTAACCTTCGCCTTTTCTTCATGATAATGTTTTATTGATATTGGTTGACTTTTTTTCTGTTTAATCAACTCATCCGCAATATCATTTTTTAACAAATAATTTAAATCCATATTTTCACCCATATTTATTATTTGTAGCCCCCTGAATAATAATCAAAATAGAGTAAAAGTATTGAATAAAATAAATAGTTATGATAAACTTTTTTCGTATTTTAAAAGAGGTGAAATTATGGCAAATATTAAATCACAAGTAAAAAGAGTTGGAACAAATGAAAAAAGTCATTTAACAAACAGTAGCATTAAAGCTAGTGTCCGTACAGAAATGAAAAAAGTGCGTTTAGCCGTTGAAGCTGGCGATGCAGAAAAAGCTGAAGCAGCATTACGTATAGCAGTAGCAAAAATTGATAAATCTGTTACTAAAGGCGTGCAAACAAAAAGAACTGCAGCTCGACAAAAAAGTCATCTTCAAGCTTTAGTTAATAGTTTAAAACAATAATAAAAATGCTAGGAAAACCTAGCATTTTATTTTGTTTAAATGATTAATTATTGAATAACGAAGGATACTTCTTGAAGTGAAAGATTGAGCGTAACTTTCAAATTTTGTCCTTCCAAAACATCATATGCTTTAAAAGTTTTAGCCTCGCTGGAATTCACCAATAATTTTTGCTCATCATTAGTTCCATATAAAATACCATTGGAACACATTATTTTAAATTTAAATTGCGCGTAATTACTTGTTAGCAAAAAGTCATATTCTAAAATGTTAGGATCGGTATCGAGTTTTTGAAATTTATAATTTTCTTTACCCAAAGCATCATTCCATCCATTTCCCTCATAAGCAAAATAGAAATCATAGGAGGAAAGTGGTTCAAATTTGTCATCAACTGTATAACCACTCATATTGTAAGATAACTTCATCTTAGTAATATCTAACTCAAAATCAATTTTAGCACCGAAAAATACGCCCGAAATACTACCATTACCACCATGGTCGACAATATTTAAATCATTATCAAATCCCCAGTCAACACTACCATTCCAGTCGCCATCATTAATTTTAAAATAAATGATATCTTTAAAATTTTGATTTACTTCAATTTCAAGTGTATAAACATTATTATTAGCTTTTTTGAAATGGTATTCTTCGCTGGCAGTCCAGTTATTAAAATCTCCAACAAGATATAAATTTAATTCCTGTATTGGTGGATCAATAGGATTTTGTGGATTGCTACTAAGTTGTACCATTTTTAGTTTATCATTAATATAAGTCTCAAATGTCAAGTTTTTATTATCATTTAGCATAAAACCAATCTGATTAGCGCGTAAATTACCTGCTGTACTTGTAAAATAGTCATCGCCATAATTATTTTTGGCAAGCTCAAAATATTTATTGAACTTCTCGCTAGTAAACCATCGAGATATTTTGAGTGCCATACAATAATTTTCAAAATCTTTTTTAACATAATTGTTTTCTGAAGCTAAAAGAGTTTTTAAGTACAAAGGATTTCTCTGCTTATCGTTAGTGGCTACAGCTTTATCATAGTACATCGGGACATTTCGCATACCATTTCCTGAAGGATCCCAATCAAACTTAATGCCAAAAACACGATCGTGATCATAGGGAATAACAATCATTTTTCCATCAGTTCTTCTAATATAAACATAATAGTTATTATAGTTATTACGCAAGTCATCCGGATCGCCAACCAGGTAGCTAATAGCTTCATACCGTGCAAAATATTTTAAATCAATTAGTTGTTCAATTTGCTCAAAACTGCCATTGTTAAGTGTATTTAGTGCATTTTTAAGACGAATATTATTATCATTTATGCCTTTATTGGTCTTTCTATCAAAAACAGGAATATATGCTCCATTACCATTTTCTTCTCCAATTCTCTTTCCCGAAAACGAATCGAAGGTCATATCAGGCACACCTGAGCCTTCTCCTTTTCCATATGATGCTTTATACAAATCGCCGTATTTTGAACCTGAAACGCCATTTAATCCAACTTTTTCAGCGTTCCAATTACTCATATTATAATATTCTTGTTCTTCATCAAGATGACGTTTAATAAATTTTTTATCAACGGTTTCCACTATCGAATAAACACCCAAATCATATGATGTATTTTCCTTATTTACTTTGATTTTAGCCAAAGATGCATAAGGAGTTAAAATTCCATTAGCCCGATAAATTTCATACGAATAAATCTCTTTTATATGGGTTGTATCTTCGGTACGATTCCATTTTAAATCCAATTTTTCTAATCCTAATAATGACCGTTCTTTACGAGATAGTCGCTCAGCATCAGTATAGGTTTTGGCATCATTTCCATATATAGTAGCGTCATCAAATAATTCAGTAAAAGATAATTTATAATGTGAAGCATTAATAAGGTTACCATTATTATCTACAGGATCGATTCGTGAGGTATTACCTTTTAATCGTATACCTACTTCCTCAAATTCATAGCTATAAGTTTGCGCACATCGCACAATTTCAAATTTAACTTTATCGGCAATACGATAAATATCAGATTTTTCATAAGTGTTAAAATCCTCTTTTAATTTTAATAATTGTTTTGTGGAAATATCGATTGTAATTGTGACCTTATTATGTAAATCAAATAAATCTTGATAAGTTAGCGCAGCGTCATTTGGACAAACGAAGGCACGATCCTCATCATGGGTATTTATTTTGCGATAATCTTCATCATCATTAACATTGCCACTGCTATTAGGTAGCGATGTCGAATTAACGTCTTGATTACTTGGTAATTCAGCACTTGTCGGAGTACTTTTATCCGTTACACTTGTTAAGCTATCAAGAGAATTACTATTGCTATTAGAAAAATTAAAGCCAATTGTACAGCTTCCCAAAAATAGCATAAGAACTAAGCTAAACAGCAATCTTTTTTTCATAATTTTCTCCTTAAAATAATAAATACTCTGATTAACAAGCTAAAAAAATCTACCTTGTTTAAAACTATTATAGCATTTTTTTAACTTGACAACACTTAATAATATTCTCTGCATAAAACAAAAAGGCTAATAAGAACAATTCTTACTAACCTTTTTATTAATTATGCAGATAAAATTATTTTTAAAGTATTACTGCCAGCTACATCGAAGGCACTATCATGAACAGTAATGATGGTCTCACCCTCGCCAACAAAATCTGCATAGTAGCCGTCATTTACTTGAATTACCTCAGGATTAGATGACTCAAAAGACAAATTATTTATCGGACAACTATTGACAAGATCATTTATATCAATTTGTGGATTACTAATTAATAATTCTAATAAATTGATTGATTTATAACCAGCCTCATCTTCTTTTGTTTCGGAAATTGAACGTGTTATTTCAGTTTCTGAGAAACTTACTTCCGTAATAAAGTTGTCCTCTATTTTAAATTGTGTTTGCAAAGGATAATTTGTTAAGGAGCCTAATTTATAACTTGACATACTATAAGAATAGCCTTCTCCATAGACTAAACCATGTCTTCTCATTGACTCAGCTGTATTAAAGTTATCATACCATGAGTCATAATAACCTTCGCTACACCAAAAATCAATTACATGAAAATCTTCATCAATTGTAAACTCATATCCTGCTAAAAAAGTATATAAGTTTTCATCGGTTTCCCCAGTATAAATAAACGATACATGGCGACTGCCATCATCTAAAACATCTGTCTGAAAAACCCCACCATCACTATAATTTTGCTTAAATCCTACTAATGTTGCATAAGCACTATAACCTTGCCCAACATTTAACCTAAACAAAGCCTGCAATTCATCCATATTCTCCATACGATAAGCCGTTGGAGCAAATGCTTCGCTAAATTTTCTTATTTCTGTATAAGTATAATTCTCATATGTTCTTTCTTCACGGAAATTCGAAGAAGCAATTGTTATGCCAGCATAGTCTTTATTAGTAGTAGTGCCAACATATAGAGTAAGATCCGCATAACTATTCATTTTTGTGGAACGATTTTGATAATACTTTTCATAAAAATGATATTCATTAACAACAACTTCGGTAAAATCTTCATCAGCAAGTGTTGCATAAACAAGAGCATTTTCCGCATCTTCAAGTGTAAAATTATCCGGAGTTACTTGGCTACTATTGCTACTATCACTACTAGATTCGCTTCCTAAAGATGGAGATACTACTGAAGCACTAGAAGGTTCCGAATTGCTAGTTGATTGATGACCACTGGTATCAGTAGTGTCACACGCAGTGGTTAATAGCATTGTAACAAATGCTATGGATGCAATTAAACTTTTTTTATTCATTTAACATACCTCGTGATTCATAATAAATATTTTTAGTAAGGGAATTGACACTAAGTTCACCTAAACTATCTACATTTTCATTTGTTAGAATTGTTTTGTCAATTGGAGTATCAAATGATATTGAATCAGTTCTTCCAACAACCTTTATATATTCAATTTCATTTGATGAAGCCAAAACTAATTCAAACTTTACAATTACTTCACGGTAGATAGTTCTTTCTCTTTCTTTAATAAAATAGCGATTTGATAAAGCTTCTACTCCATTATCATAGAATGGTATAATGCTATCTAATTTTGACCAATCACCAACATATACCGCAGTTCGTGTATTTTCATCATAAGCAAATTCGGAAATTGTTAACTTTGCTAATTCTTCGGTATTAATCGTTTGCTCACTATCAATAACTATACCTGGAGATGAAAATTCAAAAGAGCCATTATCAATAACCGAGGTAGGAGTGGAAAACACTTGCTTGGAAACAAGAGATAAAGCTTCTGCCAAATCATCTTTTTTGGTATCATCACCTGGATCCGGTCGCTCGGCATCTTTTACAGTTATCTCAATTTCACCAGTTACACCACTTTCAATGTTTTCGGCAATAATTTTACAAGTGCCAGCAGATAAACCTCTAACTCGTCCAGAGGAATCAACACTAGCAATTGCCTTATTATTACTCGAGAACATTAAATCTTTATTAATGGCTGTTTCTGGCAAAACAGTTGATTTTATGGCTACTGTTTCACCAACTTGAATTTCGGTTTTTGCCGCAGACAAATTAATTTGGCTTACATATAATGAAGTTATGTCAAATGGCAAATCGTCTATGTATGCATCACGAGTACCATTAGTAACTTCTGTTTCTTGTAATACATAATCAATAGGTTCTAAACCCTCTAATGAGTTGTTATTTAATTGATAATCTAATAAGCGATAATATGCTTGTTCAGCATCATATTTTATGATGTGGTAATCACGCAAATCAATTAGATAAGTAAATGTGGCCTTGTAATATTGATTTGTATTACTACTCTCAAGATCCATATAAGCAGTTAATAAAACGTTGGTCTTATTATTCGTATATTCAGATTGAAAAGCAAGGTTTGCTCCCATATTATAGCCTTGAGCAAAATCTAAAAAAGCTTCATAACCAATACCACATGGAATATAAAACTCTTTTATGTCTTGGCGTGCTGTTTCTAATTCACTTGCATCAGTGAATAAATTTAAATTAAGAGAGTCAGTCGTGCTAGTAAAGTCTTTATTTTCGTAAATTGTTATATCATAATATCTATCATCTTCTAGCATTCTTAAGATTGTCATATCTGATTCGTAAACCAAATTAGGGCTATCTGGATAAGTCTGTTTAACGGTACCTGTTCCAATGGTCACATCATTTGAATAGGTTCTTTCATTAATAACTTGCGTTTGATGAAATCTCATGCCACTCACTAATCCATAAATATCCAATTTTGTTTCGCTCGTCAAGGAATTGACATCACCGAATGGTAAATTGTTTATCAAAGTAAATATCTGATTTTCATTAAAGACATTAGGATAGGTGCTTGTGCTTGTCTGTGTACTATCAGATATACTAATAGATGGCTCTAACGATTCGCTAACGGAATTATTAGTATTTTCACATGCCACAAGAGCTCCCGCCATCGCTACAACTAATAAATAAAATATATTTTTTTTCATAATTTGCACTCCTTATAAATGTAATCAATGCGAATCGTTGATTAACAAATTCGCATTGATAAAATATTTTAATTAATTTTGGTTAGAGGATTTGCTTGTGTGCCAGCTTGATCTGATCCAGGAATTATATGATAAAATAATTCCGATCCATCTTTAGCTACTGCAAAGTGGAAATCAGCAAGAACATATGACGGTGAATCAGTCATTTCCACTACATTAACAACAATAATATAATAATCATCACCAAGTGGAGAAACGTTATTATGTTTCATATCACTTTCCGTTTTAGTTGTGTCTATTGACCAAGTAGCCACGCAACTAAATCTTGAACTCGCCCCACGATAGTCATCCTTAACCGTTAAGTTACCTTCTGCATCGAAAGTAAATGTAAAACCAGTACCAGAATATGAACTCATTATACATTGCCATGTTCCAACAAGTACATTTGTTATCTCCTCTTCACTTAAATCGCCTTTAGAGACATAAACACTTCTTGTACCAACAACCTCATTAGCGACTGTGGATTTTGCACTTACCGTAACAAATCCCACGGATTTGCCTTTGAGCATTACCTTACCATCTTCTTGAACAACTTCTGCTAAATTATCATCGTTTACAGACCATTCAACTGTTTGTACAGAATCATTTTCTGGTGTTACAACTGCTTGTAATTCGATTGTCTCGCCAATCATAACTTTGGCTTGATCCTTATCAGATAATTCGCCACATTTAACGGTAATACTTGCTGGCGGTAATAGACCAACTGTGAATGTAACAGTCTTTGTAACACCTGCAGATGTCGAAACTACAACATCCGATGTACCATCAGCAATGGTTTTAAATCCTTTTTTATTATCATCTATCGTAATGACACCTTCATCACTACTTGAAAGGAAATAAAGTGTGGTGCTTTCCATAGGTTTGATAGAACTTGCATCAACAGGTTCAGTAATTGTTACATTAAATGAAGAAACGGAAGCTCCTTTGCCCACAACCGGGTTTTCCATGGAAAATTCGCGTCTTGTTGAGCCATTATAATAATAACCAGTAAATGTGAAATCTTTAATAAAGTGATTAGCTATATGTTCATTTTCTACACTGCTTGGCATATTTTCAAGTTCCTCATCTGCTTTTGTAGCCTCTACACGTGTGAAGATAACATCGCGTGGTGTCGCATTTTCTTTTAAGGCACCATCATCACCAAGTTGTGTAGCTCTTACATAAGCCTTGTGGGTATAGTCAAAAGATTTAATAAAATTATTTGAACTCTCAACAACAAGTTCCAAATTGAAAGTTCCATACATTGTAGTTAAAGTTGACATTTGTTCTTCAATTTTGCTTAAAGTTATTTTAAATCCGCCCTCAACATTCTCAACATTCATTGTAGAATCGCTATCAAAATTCTTTGACAAAATATCAATTAATTTATCAATAACTCCATAATTGTCCACTAATTTTTGTGCATCAACTGAAGTAATTTCTGAACTGCTATCAGACGCGGTACTAACAATTGTTTTTGCACTTGCGACTTCATTGCTAGCGTAATTATAGTCATAATCTTTTACTTCGAATAGTTTATTATCTTTAATATGATAAGCATGAAGCATTCCATATTGATCTGAATAGGAGGCGTACATTCCTCTTCCTTCGGCAACCAAACCATCTTTATAGAAAGTTATGGTTAATGATGTAAGTTTATTTTCTCCAACAGTGCTTGTGTAAGGTTGATCTTCGAAACTCATTGAAGCCAAATTATTTTCGACTAAAGCTGCTTGAGCAACAATATTTGTAACATCGGCAAAAGTTTCAGGTCTTTCAACTACTACAACATTATCAAACATTGCAGTTAGAGTAATATCTCTAGTAACATTGAAAGTATATGGATTTTGAGTGCTTACTGTTTCATGGTTCTCATCTTCCCATCTTGCAAAAACTTTACCAGGAATTATATCAGCAGTTACTGTGGCCTCTTGATTATACAAGAAATGATCATGTCCACCAGTACCATTGACAACAGTGACTGTGTAATTTATAGTTTGATAAGTTGCACTTAAAATAGTTCCATCCCTAACAATCTCATATTCGAATGATTCTTCTCGGGAAACAACATTTCCGCTTTCATCCATAAATGATACAAAATTCTTGCCTGGTTCTGCTGTATCCGCGGTAATTGTAACCATCGTACCATATTCGTAATCACCATTGGTCCCCTTATTTTCACCATTTACAAAAATAGAAGCACCATGCACAGATATATGGCAAATTAATGGAGAATAGGTAGCAGTTAATGTCATAGTCCTTGTCAATTCAAAAGAATAAGGATTGCTATCTGACACAATTGCATTTTCTTCATCAGCCCATCCAGCAAAAACTTTACCAGTTGCTGGTTCATCGGCTGTGGCTGTAACCATTGTACCTTTCTCAACATGAGTTTGGCTTCCGGTGCCATTAACTACAGTAAAATCAAAATATTCAGTTACTGAAGGATTTTCTGTACTTACACTAGGTGTACTTACACTCGGCGTTTGAGTTGAATTCTCTGTACTTACACTTGGTGTTTGAGTCGAATTCTGTGTACTTACACTTGGCTCGTTAGTGGATCCTTCTGAACCGCTAATGGAAGTTTGATCATTACATGCGACACATAATGAAAAAACCATGCTAACCATTAGTATAAAAACACTTCTAGTCTTTTTCATAAAGTCTTTCCCCCTCTGTGAGTCATTATCACTTTTTTACAAAAATACCAAAATTATTTTAGGTTTTCCTAATTCTATACTAATAATATATTTTTAGCAACTTTTTTTTAGAATTTTTTATTTCTGAAACTGCTTTCAGTTTGAAAATAAGCCATTTTTTTCAATCATTACCAAAAATTTCCATATTACTAATTGAACAAAAATCAAAATTAATTTTTATAATTTATATATATTTATATATTTATGCTTTTATGCTATAAAAAGTTATTAAATTTCTACTTATTAAAATTTAAAATAAACAATTCAAGTCCAAAAAACCGATCAACTTTTCCTGATTTGATGTCATAATCAAGTTGATAGAGTTTTTCTAAACTTTCTTTTAAGCTCTTCAAACTTATAAATCGTTGGTTATTTAATGCAAGCTTAATTCGATATGGGTGAACTTTTAAAGTTGTAGCTATTTCCTCTTGAGACAGATTTTCTAAGTGTAAAGAAAAAACATCTACAAAAAACCTTAATTGAGTTGCGATTAACGCAATAAGTGCAACTGGTTCTTCATTTTTTACAATTAAATCGCGATATAGTTCAATAGCATTCTTTTTTTTGTTTGTTACCAAATAATTAACCAATTCAAATATATTATCCTCGAGTGGTTTTGCAACCATTAAATTTAATACATTTAAAGTAATTTTATCGCCATAAAGAGATAATTTCTTTACTTCACTATTGATAAGCATTGCATCCTTATTTGTGCGCTTCAAAAACTCCTCGATTGCTTCTTTATCTATGGCAATTTCGTACTTAGCAAATAATTTATAAACATAATCTTGCCACTCTTTATCACTGGGATCTACTGATTCAATAATTTTTCCTATTTCTTTAATTTTTTTACATATCGGATTAGCTAGATTTAAACTTGAAGAATGAACCACAAAATAAAGATCACAATACTCATTTGTATGCTCTAAATAATTTAGGATTGCTTGCTCATTTTCTTTAGTTAATACTTTTTTAGTTTTATCTCCACTTAAAAAATTTGCGTTATCATACACTACTGCTTTTTTTTCAGTTTCCAGTGGCATTAATTTACATTCCTCGATAACATCAAAAATTTCAACAGTGTCCGCATTAAATTTTACGCAATTAAAATCGTTAACTACACCTAATCGTTCATTTATTAACTTGTTCAAACGATTTTTTATCATTAAATCTTGTGCACCAAATATCAAGCAAACCATAAATTACCTCTTTTTTATTATAGACTAAATTGATATTTTTTTGTAGATAATTGTACCTTCCTCATCAGTTCTATGTACTTCAATATTATTTTCTTTAAATCTTGTTAAAACTTCCTCATTTGGAAAACCATATATATTTTTAAACCCCAAAGACATAATGGCAATGCAGGGCTTTATTTCTTGTAACAATTCTTGACAGCTACCACTTTTGGAACCATGATGAGAAACTTTTACGATATCAACATCACTTAAGTCATATTCTTGGATAATTTTTCTTTCTATATTTGCTGAGGCATCACCTAAAAATAAAAAATTTTTGTTCATAAAAGAAAAATAGTTAACAAGTGAGGTGTCATTATTGTCTTGAGCTTCATAATTATTTAAATTGTAAATTTGTATTCCATAAAAATTAAACGGAAAATCCTCCTTTTTGGATAAAACTCTTTCTACCAAAAAATGCTCTTTTAAAGAATTTAGGGCTCCTATATGATCAAAATCAGAATGAGAGCATATTACAGTATCTATATTTTTTAAATGAAATTTATTAAAAAAAGGTATTAAAGTTGTCGTAGCTAAATCTTCATAAAGTAATCCTCCAGTATCAATCAAAAGTCCTTTATTTTTATGAATTAACAGTGCACAATCCCCTTGGCCCACATCAAGGAAACATACATAATCAAATATGTAATTATGTATATTTGTGGCTAATATAGTTATACTTAAACAAAAAAGTATTGAACACTTTTCGATGATTTTTTTATGATTAATGTAAAATCCAAATAAAACAACCATAAAAAGAATGCAAGCAATAGTGGGACTGATTATATCCGGATATAAATATATTTTTAAATCAAAATATAATAAAAAATCAAATGTTTTTAAAAGTGCTACTGACCATCGATGATGAAATACTATAAGAGACTCAAAAGACACTGAAAAAAAAGAAAACAAATAAAAAACAAATATGATTGGAAGTATCATAATACGATATAGCGGCGCAAAGATAGTTAAAATATTCTCTTTAACTATACCTACTAGAGAAAATGTTATATAAATCAGGATTGTTTTTAAAATTTTTCTTGCTTTAAACTGTTTAATAAATTTTAGAAGAAAGCTCAACAGCAACGGAAGCATAAGGCCTTCATTAAAAACATTAAAAGGGGAAATTACTATATAAATAACAAATATAATTTTTAGACAGTTTTCATAATTTAATTGATATTTTTCTTTCAAAAAAGCAAAGACAAAAAGGTAAACAACTAAGCGCAGAAAACATGTTTTATCATAAACAAATAATAAATAAGGCATTAAAACTAACAAGGTCACAATTTCGGATTTTTTTGTTAATTTACGCATCAAAGCATTGACACCAAAAAACAAAGTAGTCAACAAGTAATTATTTAAGCCTAGGAAATATGCAATAGATGTATTTGAATATTCTTTTAAAAACTCACCACGCGACAGGCCAAAAACAAAAGATCTTATGAAGTCCTTACTTTGTGCACTATAGGGTTCTAGCCAATTATTTAAGATTTTTCTTTTTGGAAAAAAAGAATTTATCAATATTTCTATCTCATAATTTTTTATTTCAAAAAATATTCCTTTATGTTCTAAATAGTTTTGAAAATCAAAATGCCCCTCTATTGCGTGCATTTTAAGTCTTAACGTTTCGCCTTTAAGAGCAATAATATCACCAACTTCGTAAGTGTTGTTACTTATTGATACATAGAACTTATGAAAAAAATTTTGCACAATGATGTAGTTGTCTTTTACATCAACAACCACCATAACTTTATCTATAGTATAAGTAAAAATATTTCTCGCAAAAAAATTTACTAAAAAACAATAAATAATAGTGCATAAAAAAAGAATTATTTTATTTCTTTTATGCAAATTAAAAAATATAAAACTCACAAAAATTATTAAAGAAATAAAAGGATTCCCAAATAGTAAAAAACTCGTAGCAAGAGCAAATACTATCGCAGTCATTACTTAGTATATTACCACATAATCTTTTATTTTTTCAAATGTTGCATTTCCTATTCCTGCGACATTTTTTAATTCTTCTAAATAGGTAAATTCACCATTTAGTTCGCGATAGTCGATTATTGCTTGGGCAGTCGATGCTCCTATCCCATTTATTTGCATAAGTTCTTCTTTGCTTGCCGTGTTAATATTAACCTTTTCAATAGTTTCAATTTGACAAGTATCCGGCGTTTTGGATTTTTTAGCAATATAATAATCCATCCCATCTATTAAAAAAATAGCTGAGTTAAAGGCCAATTCATCCGCATTTGCCGTTAATCCCCCTGCAGTAGAAATTAAATCTAACAAAGTAGAGTCGCTATTTAAAACATAACTTCCCGGTCGCAATACCTCACCACTTATGGAACAAGATACATAATCTTTTTCCACCTGCGTAGATTGGTTTAAATTATTTTGATTAGCAGAAATTGTTGGATCAATTTTGGTAAAAACAAGCATTAAAATCGCGGTCAAAATTGCTCCTATTATTATGACTTTTGTCATTATCTCACCTCTTTAATAATATAAGTGAGACTCTATTAAAAAGCAGAAAATATTTTAGAATTTTTACCTTTTTAATTTAATTAAAAAGTAGACTAGTTTTTACTTGTCTACTTTATTTCCTTAATTCATATATAAATTATTTGTCTAATGATATATTAAGTATTTCAACTTCATATGGAACTTGCGAATTTACTAAAACTTTTTCTCCAACATAATGTCCAATCATTGCTACTCCAAGTGGACATTCATTAGATATTAAATTTTCTAATGGATTAGCTTCGACAGATCCAACTATTTCTACAGTGGTATTTGTACCATCAGATAAATCCTTAAAAGTAACTTTTGTACCCAAAGCAACAACCTTGGTGTTAACCGGCTTATCTTCGATTACAACAGCATTGGCCAAAATTGCTTCAATCTCATTGATACGATGTTCTACTTCCGCTTGTCGATCTCTTGCGGCATCATAATCAGCATTTTCAGACAAGTCACCTTGTGCACGAGCAGCCTTTAATTGTTCAATAACTTCAGGACGAACAACATCGATAAGATTTCTTAATTCACTTTCTAAAGATTCTTTACCACGTTTTGTAAGTTCAATTTTTTTGTCTCCCATATTTATCACCTCATGATACTTTAATAGTATAACAATTTTATTACAATAATTCTACAATAATTTATCCGTAATCTAAGAACTAAACCTAGATTATCCGTAAGATATGATGATTTCAAAAAAAACAAATAACCCGCAGTTATTAAATACAAGGCTTAGGCATAGATGGTCTAAAACAAGATATAAAAACCAATTTGTAAGATTGCAATATAAATCAAAAAGAGTAAAATATTAATAAATTCTAATTAAAGGAGATTATGATTATGATTGAATTTCGTTATGACACTCAATTACTTATTGAAGGAAAAGGACTTGATGAAAATAAAATTAATGAATATTTTACTCAACACTTTGTAGGTGACTGTCTATTAGCAGTAGGCGACGACGAATTAATAAAAATTCATTATCATACAAATGAACCCTGGAAAGTCTTAGAATATTGTGCTTCTCTCGGGGAAATATATGACATTGTTGTCGAAGATATGGATCGTCAATCACGCGGTTTAAAAGGATAAAATCCAGTTCATATGAACTGGATTTTTTATTTGTAAGGAATTATTGAATTTTAAAAAAGTCTTCACCAATTTGTGAATTATCATCTAATACAAGAATTCCCCTTATCTGTGGGGCGCCTTCAAGATGGAGTTCACGTGGTGAACAAAGCATCCCGTTTGATTTGATACCTCTTAATTCACTAGGTAAGATTTTTTTACCATCAAACATAAATGTTCCTAAGGTTGCAACCACTACTTTTTGTCCGACCTTCACATTCGGCGCACCACACACAATATCTAAAATTTCATTCTTAATATCTACCGTTAAAACGTGCATATGATCCGAATCAGGGTGTTCTTCACAAGTTAGAACTTTCCCAATTACAAAGCCTGATTCTTTTTTATATTCCAATGTTTCGGCATTAGCATTTTTTAATATATTATTGATGACATCTACCATTTCTTTCATTGGTAAGACAATTAAGCCCTTAGACTTTATCTTTAAAACATTAGAAATATTAAATATATTAATACCAATTAATTCATCATTTTTGTATAAGCTAACTACATCACCATTTTTAATTATCTTATCTGGTTTTGTTAAAATATCTTTAACAATCATTAAGACATCATCGGTAGTATGATAATCATAAAATAAAGCATAATCTTTCATTATTTTCTAGCTCCTAATAAAAAATCGAATTCCTTAGTATTTAAATGTCTTAAAATCGTTAATAGGGAATCTCTCGCCGCAAGATAATCATTTGTGTCGAAGATCGTTGAACACGTATGTATGCCTCTAGCACATATACAATGTGTTAAAGTTAAGATTCCTTCTCTAAGCTTATGAATATTACCGGCATCTGTTCCACCAGGTGAATCAAAATATTGATACTTTACTCCAGCTTCCTTACAACATTTCATTTGAAAATCTAATAACTCTTTGAACGCTATCATATTGCCATCCATAAAGCGCACTAACAAGCCTTGACCTAGTTGTCCTAAAGCCATATTGTCACCACTTGTATCACGTGCCGGTGAGCAGTCTAAAACAATTGCCAAATCCGGATTAATCAAATAACCAGAGGTCATTCCACCACGACATCCAACCTCTTCTTGAACCGAACCTCCAACAAATAAATCAAACTCAAGATCGACATTCTTTAAAGTTTCTAATACTTCTAAGCCAAGAACAAGTCCATAACGGTCATCAACAGCCTTAGTTAAAATTCTATTTTCATTAAGAATTTCCATCTTACCTTCAATTACCATCATTGCCCCTAGATATACTCCATTTTCAATTGCTTCCTCTTTTGAGGTAAAGCCAAAGTCAAAGAGCATATTTGCTATTTCAGTTTTTGCCATTTCCGTTCCTTTTAGCAAATGAGGTGGTAAAGCAGAAATCGCTCCTTTTAAATAATTTCCATCTTTCGTTTTTAGCAAAACACGTGAAGATAGTAAGGTTTCACTGTTTAGTCCTCCTACGGCATTTGCCTTAAGCATTCCGTTAGGTAAAATATTGGACACCATAAAGCCTACTTCATCCATATGAGCCACTAAAAACACTTTTTTAGCTTTTTTATTTTTTGATCGCTTAACAGCAATAACCGAGCCAAGATTATCAAACATTAATTCATAACCTAATTCGGTGTATGCTTTCTTTAAATAATTTCTAATTTCGTCTTCTTGACCCGCAATTCCATTAAGTTGCGTTAAATCTTCAAATAATTTTAATTGATGCTCATTTAGTTTCATCAAAATCGCCTACCTTTGCTATCAATTTTTTAATTGGGGTATGTAAGTCACGAAAATACTTTTCGTATTCTGTTTGGACATCATTTTCATCTTTACCATCATAATCATAATTCACTACTTCTAATTTGTAACCATTTTCGTTTAGACTTACGAGGGAAAATTCAAATAAATCCAAATTGTCGGTTTTCATAATCAATCGTCCATCTTTTTTTAAAATATTTTTGTAACGATCTAAAAAGGTCTTGTAAGTCAACCTCCGTTTTGTGTGTCTTTTTTTCGGCCAAGGATCAGAAAAATTTAAATAAATTCTATCAATGCTTTGACTTGGTAAAACTTCAAAGACATTTTCTATATCATCACAAATCAGCAATACATTCGATAACCCCTCGGCATAAATTTTTTTAGTTGTAATAGCTAAACATGTAACATTTTTCTCAATACCCAGAAAATAACTATGTCTGTCATTTTTGGCCATGTTTAAAATAAAGTCTCCCTTACCAGTCCCTATTTCTAAATATAGTGGACTCTTATTTAAAAAATCTTTTAGCACTATATCTTGATAACTAGCCTCATACAAAGCAAGATTAGAATGTTCATTTAAAAAGGGAATTGACCATTTCTTATTTTTCATTCTCATAATTCAGTTAAGTACATAATTGCCGTTGCGTAAATCGAAATGGATTTTTCAAAGTCCCGTAAATGAATACTTTCATTGGCATCATGAATTTTATCATCTCGACCAGGAAAAGCGGATCCAAAGGCAATGGTATTCTTGCACTCTTTCGCATATGTACCTCCTCCAATCGTCATTATTTTGCTCTTATAGTCACCAGTTACATCTTGATAGGCCTTAAGTAATGTTTCAACCATTTTACAATGTGGATCAAATAATAGTGGTTTTGATTCACTCAGCAAAGTAGTATTTAGTGGCAATTTTTTATTAAGCGAAATAATAATTTTTTCGATTTCCACATTTTCGGGATAACGAAAATTGACCTGCATTATAAACTTGCTGTTTTCGTAACTAATTAATCCTACATTATAGGTAGAATTATGCAACAATGGGGTCTCAAAATATAAATCCAAATTTTTACCAAAAGGATCAGCATAAGCTTTTGTGATTAAATTTAAAAATTCTTGATTGTAATGTTTACCAATCACTTTTAAAAGCTCTAGTCCTGCATTCACTCCTTCTTGTGGCAATGAACCATGACTTGCCTTTCCTAGCATAATAACTTCCATTTTATCATCAAAATATTTGATTGAATATTTATGTTTAGATGATTTTAAAGTTTGTTCTAAGCTTTCATCTTTAAATAATGTGGCTTGAGCAATATCCGGAACCGAGTTAACAACTACGCCTGCCTTAAATTTAATTAATGGCTTTAAGTCAACATCTATTTCTGATTTATAGTTAGAGATACCCTTTTCGCCATATATAAGAGGGAACTCTCCATCAGGTGTAAAACCATAGTCAGGATGTGGCTTTTTTAAGACATTAAAATAATGTTCTAAACATCGGCTTCCTTTTTCTTCATTTCCTCCAATGACTAGGCGAATTTGATAATTTTTTAAATCAAAATTTTCTTTAAGATATTTTATGGCATAGAATGCTGCCATGGCCGGTCCTTTGTCATCGCTTGTTCCTCGGCCATACATCACATCATCGGCAATAATTCCCGAAAACGGAGGGTAAAGCCAATCTCCTGATACTGGGACAACATCTGCGTGTGCATATATCGAAATTAATTTTGGTCCATTTCCTAATTTAATTTCCGTACAATATCCATCGCATTCATCAACTTCAAATCCCTCACTTTTAGCTAGATTAGCAACAAATTGCAGGGCCTTATACACACCATCACCAAATGGTTTAAGGGGACTGGCGTGCTCTGAATCATCTATTGAATTTATTTGAATCCATTTTGATAAATTATGTAGCGCATCTTTTAAATTAATATTAACGAATTCCTCTAAGTCCACACTAGTCACCCCTTTTTTTACTTTACTATTTTTTCACAGCTTTGATAATTCTAATTATTGCCGGAGCAAGTAATAAATTAATAGCAAATTCAATTATAAAATTAAGACTTATGAAAATAGAAATTAATGAGCCAAAGCTTCCTTTAAAGAAAATTAATGAACCAATTATAAATAAACCTGTATTTACCACTGGTACAATTAATGATGCAACAAAAGTACTCACAATTTCATTAAATCTGACAATCAAACGATATATATAGCCGGAAACCAAACCTGCAATCGATGTTTTCAAAAGACAAACAATAACCGTGCCAACTGGGCTTATCGCAAAAAATGCTTGAGCAGACAGCATTACAAATCCACCATTAATGAGTCCAACGAAGAAGCCGGCATATGGACCATAAATAATCGCCGCTAATACAATAGGGACTAGTGACAAATTAATACTAACCCCCGCAATAATAATATAATTAGATACTATAGTTAAAATAATTGTTAAAGCAGACAATACTGCAATTCCTGCAATACGTCTTATATTCTGTTGTTTATTCATGTCTATTTTTTAAATATATAACTCTTAATCCATCAAGAATTAAATTAAAGTCATATGTAAACCTTTCTAAATTATTAATAATATGGGCAAACCCACCTGTAATAACCTTATTAGTGCTGTAACCTAATTCATTTTCCATTTCACTAACAAAGCTTTGAATCATTAATTTTGTACCAGTAACAATACCGGCATTCATACAATCTACGGTATTTTTACAAATTACACTGCTTGGCATTTCCAAAGAAATTTCACTTAGCTTAGCAGCTTTCCCCGCTAAAGCTTCCATCGAAATTTTTAATCCCGCCGTAATGATTCCGCCAATAAAGGCTCCCTTATCATCAATTACAAAGATTTTTGTCGCAGTTCCTAAATCTACAACAATGGTTTTTGGCCCATATTTTGCCAGAGCCCCTACACCATCACATACCAAATCTGCACCAGTTTCATTAGGATTATCAATGCGAATTGGTAAACCCGTTTTAACACCAGTCTCCACGAATAGAGGCTCGAGGTTAAATAAGTACCGTACGGCTTGTCGTAAGACATGATTCAAACTCGGTACTACGGATGAAATGATTACGCCTTCAATATTCTCTTTTTGTTCTTTTAAAAGAGAAGCAAGAACTAAGGCGTATTCGTCACCGGATTTATTTAGGTCTGTCGATGTACGGAAAGTCTTAATGACTTTTTCGTCATCGCAAACGCCAATAAATAAATTGGTGTTTCCTAAGTCTAACGTTAAAAACATATTTTCCTCCTGCTACGATCAAAATGTATCGTGCATTGCTATTATATAACAATTGTGTTTATATTTAAATTAAAATATTCATTAGAATCAAAAATAAAAAGTAATATAGTAGAAGTAAATTCCGCCTTGTTATTCTATTTCTTTTTTATTTTTATTGTAGTAAGTTAAAAATTGTATTTGATATTCTTCATCTTGGATAATATCGCTTTGCTCTTTTAATTCAAAGTCTTGATGATTATCAAGAGGTGGAAAGAATACATCAGCCTTTCCATCATAATTAACTTTGGTTAAAAGGACTTTATCAACATAGGGAAGTGTTTGATTATAGATTGAAGCACCTCCAATAATATAAACTTCTTCCTTTAGAGAATATTCTTTGATTTTTTGTAAAAAATCTTCCAAAGTATGCACATTTATAACGTTCTCATAATTATGTGTCTTATCGCTTGATAAAACGATGTGAGTACGGTTTTTTAATGGTCGTGCGTTAGGAAAAGATAATAGAGTTTTCTCTCCTAATGCTACAACATGGTTCAGTGTCGTATCACGAAAAAATTTCATATCTTTAGGGAGGTGAAAAAGTAAGCCATTTTTCTTTCCTATTCCCCAATTTTTATCACAATTTAATATAGCAATAATCATAATTACACCGCCACTGGAATTTTTTTATCTAACTCTTCATATTCATAATCAACTAATTTAAAGGAATTCACTATAAAATCATAAAAATTAGTAATTGATTGATCTACGATTAATTTTGGCGCTCTATGCTGAGGTTTTTTAATAATTTCTTTTACTATTTCGACATGGCGATCATAAATATGCGCATCGGCAATAACATGTACTAATTCTCCTGGTTTTAAATTAGATACTTGCGCAAACATTATAAGTAACAAAGAATATTGCAAAACATTCCAATTATTGGCAGTTAACATATCATTACTGCGCTGGTTTAATATGCCATTTAAGGTATCGCCCACAACATTAAAAGTCATCGAATAAGCACACGGATAAAGATTCATTTCATGTAAATCCTCAAAATTATATATATTAGTCAAAATTCGTCTAGATTGCGGATTATGCTTTAAATCATAGAGCACACGATCTACTTGATCAAATTCACCTTCCGGATACTTAGATTTTTTAGCTAGTTGATAACCATATGCCTTACCAATTGATCCATCAGAATTTGCCCAAGAATCCCAAATATGACTTTTTAAGTCATGAATATTATTAGATTTTTTTTGCCAAATCCAAAGTAATTCATCAAGACAAGATTTAAAAGCAGTTTTTCGTATTGTTAAAATCGGCAATTCCTCTTGTAAATTATAGCGATTTACGATGCAAAATTTTTTAATAGTATGGGCAGGAGTTCCATCGTCCCAATGAGGTCGAACGTTTAAGTCTTTATCCCAAAAACCATTTTTTAAAATATCTTCCATATTTTGCACAAATATTTCATCAGCTCTAGACATACTTTTACCTCCTATTCGGCTTGTTTAATCGATAATCCAATTCTTTTTTTGTTGACATCGACACTAATAACTTTTACTTTAACAATTTGATTAATACTTACGACATCAAGTGGATGTTTAACAAACTTATTTGATAGTTCAGAGATATGCACCAATCCGTCTTGATGGACACCAATGTCTACAAAAACACCAAAGTCCATAATATTACGAACAGTACCTTTTAAAACCATTCCAACTTGTAAATCTTTAATATCTATAACATCATTGCGAAGTTCTGCCACTTCGATATCTAAACGCGGATCTCTTCCAGGCTTTATTAATTCATCGACTATATCTAAAAGTGTTGGAGCACCCACATTTAATTTCTTGGCATATTCTTCAATATTCAAATTTTTAAGTAAATTTATTAAAGATTCGTCGTTTAAATCATCTATTGTATGTTTTAATTCATTTAAAAGAGCAAGAGCAAAATGGTAGCTCTCTGGATGAACTGCCGTGTTATCAAGGGGATATCCATTTCTTATACGCAAAAATCCAGCACATTGTTCATATGCTTTTGGGCCTAATTTGTTAACTTTAAGTAACTCTTCACGGCTTTTAAAAGGTCCATGTTCTTCACGATATTTTACAATTGCTAATGCTAAAGTCGCGGAAATGCCTGACACATACTCTAAAAGAGATGGTGAAGCGGTATTTAAATCAACGCCAACACTGTTGACACAATTTTCCACAACTCCGCCTAAAACCTCTCCTAGTCTTTTTTGATTCATATCATGTTGATATTGCCCAACCCCGATAGCTTTAGGATCAATTTTTACTAATTCGGCAAGCGGATCTTGTAAGCGACGGGCTAAAGATACTGCACTGCGAAGCGCCACATCAAAAGTTGGAAATTCCTTCGTACCTAGTGGTGAAGCACTATACACAGATGCCCCGGCTTCGTTTACAATAACATAGTCAATCTTTTTATCTAGCTCGGCTAATAGATTTTTTAAAAATGCTTCGGATTCTCTTGAAGCTGTTCCATTGCCAAGTGCAATCATATTAATTCCATATTGAGAAATGAGAGCCTTGATTGTTTTCTTTGCTTCTTCGACTTTATTGTGCGGTTCAGTAGGATAGACCACAGATGTGGCCAAAACTTTACCTCTTTCATCCACAACTGCCAATTTACAACCGGTTCTAAAGGCCGGATCGAAGCCTAAAACAATTTTATGCTCAACAGGTGCCACAAGTAAGAGTTGTTTTAAATTCTCCTTAAAAACATCCATCGAAGTTTCTTCTGCTTTCTCCGTCAATTCGTTGCGTAATTCATTCTCTAAACTAGGAAATATTAATCTTTTGTAAGCATCGTCGATGGCATCCAAAACATATTTGGCGGAATCGCATTCTCGGGTGACCATTTTTGATTTAATACGCGCTAAAGCTTCAATATCATCCACAACCAAACTAACTTTTAAACACTTCATTTTTTCGCCACGATTTATCGCCAAAATCCGATGTGGTGGTATACGATTAATTGCTTCCTGATAGTCTTTATACATTTCAAAGGTGTTTTTCTCATCCGGTTTGTCTTCACTAGTTTTAATCTTACCCGTGCGATATATAAAATCGCGTATTTGTTTACGGTATTTAGGATTATCAGAAACTAATTCAGCAATAATATCTTTTGCACCATTTATGGCATCGTCTTCAGTTAAAACTTTTTTTTCTTCGCTTATATATTTCTTAGCTTCTTCGAGGACAATGAAATCTTTTTCCAAAGCAAGAATTGCATTTGCAAAGGGCTCTAAACCTTTTTCTTTAGCAATACTTGCTCGCGTCTTTTTCTTCGGTTTAAATGGGCGATAAATATCTTCTAACTCCGTTAAAGTTTTGGCATTCATTAAGGATGCCATTATCTCCTCTGTCATAAAGCCTTGCTCAGTTATTGATTTTACAATCGTTTCCAAGCGCTCATTAAAACTCTTCACATATTCTAACCGTGTATAAAATTTTCTTAAAATCTCATCATCTAAACTACCAGTTACTTCTTTACGATAACGAGCAATAAAAGGAATAGTATTCCCTTCATCGAGCAAATCAATGACTGCCTTTACTTGTCCTTCACTGATATTTAATTCTTCGCTTAAAGTCTTAACAATGTCCATTTTAATTTCTCCTATTTTACCTCAATAACAAAAAACACTTCTAACCTTTGCATGCCTTCTAAAAAGGAAACAGCACAATTATATTTTGGATTTTCAATATCACAATAGAAATTAAAGCGTAATTTTGTTTGATCGTTTTTGTTCGTTTTTTGCTTTACGAAATTAATTGATTCGGAAAAAAAGCCCACATTAATCGGAGCGTCGCTAACGTTTTTTTGCCGTGAATCAAGTAAAATTGCCGTAAAATCCATTAAGTCCATTTGGGGTTCGAAAAACATAATTTGCACTTTTTGTCTTTCTTCACTTTTGGTGACACTTGTCTGAAAATAAAAAGGAATATTTTCATTTACATAAAAATTGTTTTGTAATAGAACACTTATTTGTCGCTTATAAAGATCCTTTTTACTATTTAAAGCACATGAAAAAAGTAAAAGTGAAAACAATAATAAGCTCCTTACTTTTTTCATACAATCACCTTGTATTATTTTATCATAGGAAATGTAAGATAAAAAGAATGTTTAATGCTTTTTTCTGTCCTAAATTTAAAAACAACCGATGCAAACTACAAGTAAGCATTATCCGTCAATCTTTTTCGTTTATAGAAAAATTTATTAATTATTTTGTTGATTCGCTTCGAGTTTTCGAATTCCTTTTTTATTGATTCTATTAACAATAAACCTCACTAAGACTAAGGAAAACAAAACCACTAAAGTAATCCATTGATATTTTAATAATTTGATTTTCGTTAATCAACTTTAACAATTATTTCTTAGGAGATATTTCGATAGAATATTATACAAATTGGATTTTTTTTGCCTTAAAATATTCTTAATTTCGAATTACCTTATAAACAATTATTGCAGAATAGGAAAAAATTTGCTCACCTTCGTGCGTGAAAAAATGTGAAGTTGCAAATTTTAAATCAATAAAGCTATTCTCTGGCAGTGCTCCTAAGAATTCATTTATTTCACTTTCTAAATCTTCCTCGTTTTCTTCATCAAAAACCGCCACATTTAACATAAAAATCACCATAATTATGCTAAATTCTTTACAATGAATTTTTTGTCAAAAAAAAGAGGCTATTACCTAATAGCCTCCAATTTCAATTTTTTAATTTGCTACGATGCTAACAATTTTATTTTTAATTACAATGATTTTTCTAATCGTTAAACCTTTTATATGCTTTTGAACACTCTCAGATTTTAACGCTAATTCTTTAATTTCTTCTTCAGAGGTAGAAATAGCAACCTTTATGGTATCACGAAGTTTTCCATTTACTTGTATTGCCATAACCAATTCTTGCTTGACTAGTTTGTTTTCATCAAATGTCGGCCATTTTTCATAGGCTATGGTATTAGAATGCCCTAATAATTGCCACATTTCTTCCCCAATATGAGGAGTTACGCAAGACAACATTTTCACAAATCCTTCTGCATAAGGTCGCGGAAGTTTATTGACACGATATATTTCGTTAATAAAAATCATCATTTGAGATATTGCCGTGTTAAAAGAAAGCTTTTCAAAGTCATCGGTAACTTTTTTCACAGTTTGATGATAAATTATTTCTAACTCATTGACATTTTCCTCACAAATAATATTTGCTTCAACAATAATGCGATAAACACGCTCCAAAAATTTATGTGCACCTTCTACACCTTGATTGCTCCATGGTTTACTGGCCTCTAATGGACCCATAAACATTTCATACAATCTTAAAGTGTCCGCACCATATTGCTTAACAATATCACTAGGATTTATGACAAACTCCGGAAATCTTTTTCCCATCTTAATGCCATTACTTCCTAAAATCATACCTTGATGAACAAGCTTTTTAAAAGGTTCATCAAAAGAAATATATCCTTTAGAGTGCAAATATTTAGTCCAGATGCGTGAGTAAATTAAGTGACCGGCAACATGCTCTGGACCACCGATATATAAGTCAACCGGCAACCAATGATCAAGTAACTTTTTATCACCAAATTCTTTATCGTTGTTTGGATCCACATAGCGCATAAAGTACCAACTTGACCCCGCTGATCCGGGCATTGTAGAAGTTTCTCTTATACCCTTTTTACTTCCATTTTCATATTTTTTCCATTCGCTGGCATTTTCAAGTGGAGCCTTACCGTTTTTTCCCTTATAATCACTTAATTCCGGCAAAACCAATGGAAGTTCTTCATCGGGTAAAGCATAAATCGTACCATCTTCCATATGTACGACAGGAACTGGTTCACCCCAATAACGTTGACGAGCAAAAATCCATTCACGAAATTTAAAATTAATTTTCTTTTCACCTATTTTGTGCTCTTTTAAAAAGTCTAACATTTTCTTAATGGCATCTTCTTTATTTAATCCATTTAAGAAATCTGAATTTATATGCTTGCCATCTCCGGTAAACGCTTCTTTACTAATATCTCCGCCTTCAAGAACCGGAATAATTTCAATACCGAATTTCTTAGCAAAAGCATAATCTCTTTCATCATGAGCAGGAACAGCCATTATTGCACCTGTGCCATAGCTTGCTAAAACATAATCAGAAATATAAATTGGTATTTCTTTTCCATTGACAGGATTAATTGCAAAACTACCTACAAAACAACCAGTTTTTTCTTTATTTAAAGAAGTTCTTTCCAATTCTGATTTTCTAGCAGCTTCTTTTATGTATTGTTCTACTTGCTTTTTTTGGCAAGTAGTAGTTATTTTATTTACCAACTCATGTTCTGGCGAAAGAACACAATATGTAGCGCCAAAAAGCGTATCGCAACGGGTTGTAAAGACCGTAAATTTTTCTTTAGTACCTTTTACTTGGAAATCAACTAAAGCACCCTCGCTTTTTCCAATCCAGTTTCTTTGCATTTCTTTAGTGGACTCCGGCCAATCAACGCGATTTAAACCATCTAGTAATTCATCACCAAAAGCAGCCTGATCAATAACCCATTGCTTTAGATTCTTGCGAACAACTGGATAGCCTCCTCTTTCTGACTTGCCATCGATTACTTCATCGTTTGATAAAACTGTACCCAGTTCTTCACACCAATTTACAGGCATATCAATGTATTTGGCGTAACCATCGAGATATAACTGTTTAAAAATCCATTGTGTCCACTTATAATATTTAGGATCACTTGTAACAATCATCTTTGACCAATCATAGTCAAAGCCAAGTTCTTTTAACTGTTTAGTAAAATTTTCAATGTTTTGCTTGGTAAATCCTTCCGGATGATTACCGGTTTTTATCGCATATTGTTCCGCCGGAAGTCCAAAAGAGTCATAGCCCATTGGATGCAAGACATTATAACCTTGCATTCTTTTCATCCTTGCGACAATATCTGTCGCTGTATATCCCTCAGGATGACCAGCATGAAGTCCTACACCTGAAGGATAAGGAAACATATCCAATACATAAAATTTTGGTTTAGAAAAATCATAAACATCTGTTTTGAAGGTCTGATTATCTTCCCAATATTTTTGCCATTTTTTTTCAATATTGCTAAAATCGTAACTCATTGTTTCCTCCTTAAAATATAAAAACGCCCTTAAACTTAAGGACGTATATTACGCGGTACCACCTTAATTTATATCAAAATCTGATATACACTTTCTTTCTTGTTAACGCCAGCAACGAGCGATTGTTTAAGCTGAGACTTAACCTTTAATTGTTATTTTTCACCATCCAATAACTCTCTATAAAATTAAACGATTAATTATTGCTTTCGCTAAAATTATTATTGCTTTTGGCAAAACTAATGTCAAGACAATTTTCGCTCTAAAATATAAAAAATCTTGATATTATTTAATTAACATTTTTATGAAAGCATTTTCAAAAAAAATATACAAAATGTTATTGTTAAAACTATGATTTATCGATAACATTAGTATGTGAAGTCCAATTTCACAAATATTAAGGAAGTTGAGGTAAAGGCAATGGTTACTGTCCATATGTTGGTCGGTATTCCCGGATCCGGAAAATCAACTTATGCTAACAATGTTTTAGTAAAGGAATTAAATTGTAAAGTCGTTACATCTGACGGAGTAAGATTGGAGCATCCTGATTGGAGTGAGGATCTTGTTTGGCCGGAAGTATATCGCCGACTCGCCGAAGAAATTACTTTTGGTCATGATGTAATTTACGACGCTACTAGCCCTACTCCTAAAGTTCGGGCAAGATTTTTTGAAAAATTAAATGAGCGAATTCCCCATACTAAATTTCAGGTCGGAGCATATTTTTTTCCAACTCCCGCGAATATTTGTTATCAACGCATTGAAAAGCGTAATTTAGTTCCCGGCGAACATTTCTTTCCATTAGATAAAGTGGAAAGTTATGCAAGCACAATTGTAAAACCCACAATTGAAGAAGGTTTTGCATTTATAAAAGAAATTATTACATACTAATAAGGAAAAAGGATTGATTTTGATAAATCAACCCTTTTTCCATATTCATTGTTTAAATTGAGCGTTATATAGTTCATAATAAAATCCTTTATGTTTTAATAATTCTTCGTGTTTTCCTTGCTCGATGATTTTCCCATCATCCATAACAAGAATTAAATCAGCATTACGGATTGTCGATAAACGATGGGCTATTATAATTGAGGTTTTATCATTCATAACCTCATCAAATCCTTTTTGAATAAGTAGTTCCGTTCTGGTATCAATACTTGAAGTTGCTTCATCTAAAATTAACATTTCTGGTTTTGCCAAAAACAATCGTGCTATGCATATTAACTGCTTCTGACCATTAGATAGTCCTTCGTCATCGCTTACAATTGTGTCATAGCCGTCTTTCAGTTGCATAATGAAATTATGCGCTTTGGCCTTTTTACTTGCCTGAATAATCTCCTCATCACTTGCCTCCAGTTTAGCATAGCGAATATTATCTCTAATAGTTCCTCTAAATATCCATGTATCTTGTAATACCATACCAAAGTGTTCGCGAAGTGTATCACGATTTACTTCCAATACATTTTGATTAGAGACAAAAATATTTCCCTTATCTTGATTATAAAAGCGCATTATTAAATTAATAAGCGTTGTTTTCCCACATCCGGTAGTGCCGACAATTGCCACTTTTTGTTTCGGTTTTATTACAAAGTTTATTTTCTTTAAAATTAAGTGATCCTGATCATAAGAAAAATCTACATCTTTTACTTTGATAGTTCCGTCTTTATACTTAAATAATTTCTTTCCCCTATCATCAATAATGTTCTTTTCATCTAAAATTCTTTCTACACGATTCATTGAAGCAAATGTGGTTTGAAGATCGGATATAACATTTGAAATTTCATTAAAAGGCTTTGTGTAATGATTAGCAAAAAGTAAAAAAGATACTAAAATGCCCGTGCTTAAATGAAAATGACCATTTATCACAAAAATACCCCCAATAATGGCTAGTGTTGCATAAATAACAGCGTTAATCAAACGTGTTGTCGGATTAATGAATGCGGCAATCATTTCGGCTTGAAAGTTAACATCTAAATAATCGCGGTTAATTTTTTCATATTCTTCTTCTTTTAGTCTTTCATTTCCATAAGACAAAATTATTTTTTGATTGGTCAGATTTTCATTTAGAAAGCCACCCATTTTTCCTTTAATTTCCGATTGTAAGCGAAAGATTTTTTTCGATTTTTTAGCAATAATGAAAGAAAATAAAAGCGAGAGTGGGGTAAGTAAAAAAACTACTAAAGCAAGAGGATAACAAAGATATATCATAATTATCAGGGTTAAAATAATAGTCAAAACTCCCGTAAATAATTTTTGGAACAATTGCATTAATCCATCAGATATAATATCAATATCCGTGATAACTGCGGTAATTAAATTACCATGTTCGTGGGTATCTATATAAGAAATATTAACAGTTAAGAATTTATCCATTGCCTGCTTTCTTAAGTTACTAACAATTCTGTAACACATTTTGGAAGAAATAAATCGTAAGCCCCATTCTGACACTAAAGCTACTAAAGCAGAGAGAATTAAAATAATTAAGTTTTTTCGTAATGCCAGAAAATCAACATTGTTAATACCTTGTAAAATATCCACAATGCGACCTGTGATAATAGTAAAGGAAATTGTTGAAAGGACAAATAGTAAGGCTAAACTAATGCATAGTATTAAAGACAGAATGTGTTCTTTAAAAATATGGATAAAAATTTTCGAAGTTTTATGCCTATTCATGACTATCACATCCTTTATAGTCTTGCGAATCACATATTTCTTTATATACTTCACAGTTATGCAAAAGCTCTTCATGCTTTCCTATTCCCGCAATACAACCTTCTTCTAAAACAATAATTTTATCGGCATATCTTAAAGTATTAGGACGCTGCGAAATAAGAAATAAGGTTGTGTTTTTATAGTCCTTTTTTATGGCAGTTCTTAAATTTAAATCTGTTTTATAATCCAAAGCACTTGAAGAGTCATCTAAAACAAGTATTTGAGGTTTTTTGACTAACGCTCTCGCAATGCATAACCGCTGTCTTTGTCCCCCCGAGAAATTTTTGCCATTTTCTTCGACAATGCTATCTAATTTATTCTCTTTATTTAAAACGATATCTAACGCCTGTGCTGTTGATAAGGCTTGGAACATATCCTCTTCACTTGCGTTTTGATTAGCAAATAATAAATTTGAACGTATTGTACCTTTAAATAAAGATGATTTTTGATGAACAATAGCAATTTGCTCACGCAATTTTTCTAAATTATATTCATTAATTGCTAAACCATTGACAAATATTTTACCTTTAGTAATTTCATAAAGTCGATCTAGCAAATTTATAATCGTCGATTTTCCACTTCCAGTGCTACCTATTAGACCAATGACTTCACCTTTTTGTACCGTAAAATTAATGTCTTTTAAAGCATAAGAGTTATTATCATTATAAGAAAAATAAACATTTTCAAACTTAACGATTTCTTTTTGATTCAAGGGAATTTTATCTCCACTTGCAATTTTTGCATTCATTTCTAGTACTTCATTAATCCTTTGCGCCGCTGCACTGGTTTTCGAAAATACAACTACTAAATCTCCTACAACTACAACTGCCAAAGAAATTTGCACCATGTAATTAATAAGCGAAGAAATTTCACCTTGCGTCAATAAACCATTACTGACATCAAAGGAGCCAAAATAACATATAAGTATAATTCCCACATTTGTAATTATGGTAACTAGTGGATTTAAAAGTGATGAGAATAATACAAGATGTGAAGATTCTTTCTCAATAGTATCAACAGTTTGATAAAATCTGTTCTTTTCATAATTTTGTTTATTAAAAGCACGAATCACTCGTGTTCCTTCGAGATTTTCTTTTGTAATATTTGTTGCCACATCTAAATCATTTTGAATACGTTTATTATAAGGAAGAGATACTTTAGAAATAAAAATTAAAATAAGTCCGATAACTAAGCCTGCTACAATAAAAATAATGCCGAGTTTTGGGGAAATAATAAATGCCATGACCGTCCCACCTATTAAAATTAAAGGTGCCCGCACAACAAGACGTATTAACATTGCTACCCCACGCTGCGTAATTAAAACATCATTATTTATCCTAGTTTGCAAAGATGACACACCTAAACTTTCAAAATCTTTTAATGATAAAGAATTTACTTTATGATAGAGATCTTTATCAAGATCATAGCGATATTTAGCGGCAATACGACAAGCAATGTATTGGCAAATCATCGTCGTGGCAAAGCCAATGACTGCTAATGCTAATAAAATTAATCCTTGCTTTAGAATATAATCTCTTCCGGCCATATTTTTGAGACCTACATCTATTATATTTTTAACAATAAGAGGTACAATCAATTCAAAAATAGCCTCTAAAAGTTTAAAGACTGGACCAGCAATAACACCTGCTAAATAGGGCTTTAAATATTTTTTAAATAACTTAAACAACCAAAATCACCTTTCATCAATCCGAGAATAAACAAAATTCTTAGTAGTTAATTTCAACTTATTTAACTTTAAGATGTACGCACGATAATATGTTTTTTATTACATACTCACCGAATAAATTGTAGCAATAAATTCATTTAAAATAAATGAATTATTAGTTTTATCGTATTTTTTTCAAATTTATTATTATTTTAGACTTTTACACTTGGAATAAACTATTTTTTCATTTAGATAATTATAAATAGTAAAAATTTATCGCCATAAACATAAAAACCTCCCTTGGACAATTATGTTTCAGAGAGGTATATGTTAAATATTTAAAATTGCTGGTTATTTTAGTATTAAAAGAAAATCAAATTTAAGCGAGTTCGCAAATCTTCATAGAATGCTTTCTCATCAGCGCACTCAAAAGTCATGGATAAGCGCACATAGTGCCCTTCATCATCATAAGGAATTAACATAATTCCAACGCGTTCAAGTAAAAATTCTGCAAATTCTTGCGCAGTTTTAAATGTCGTATCTTTAATTCTTGAAGGTATTTTTACATAAAGATAAAAAGTTCCATAGGGTATATATGCATATAAGCCATGCTCAAATAAAATCATAGCAATTTTTTTCATGCGACTTAGATATTTATTCTTCAAGGATTCTGTGATATCATCACAATCCAAGGCAGTTTTAGCCGCAAGTTGGATAGGAATATATTGACCAGAATCAAAATTGTTTTTTAATAGTTTTAATAGTGATATAAGCTTGGCGTTGCCTGCTACAAAACCAATTCTAAATCCTGTCATATTATGACTTTTTGAAAGTGTAAAAATCTCAATTCCTACTTCTTTGGCCCCTTCTATTGATAAAAATGAAACAGGTTTATGATAAGATATTCCAATATATGCAGCATCGTTGACAATAATAAAATTATATTTTCTTGCAAGAGCAATAGCTTTTTTGTAAAAATTTTCATCTACAGTAGCTCCGGTAGGATTATGCGGAAAATTTAAATTTAATATTTTTGTTTTTTGCCAAATATCTTCACCTATATCATCGAGATTAGGATAAAATTGATTTTCTTCTTTTAAGGGTAAATACGCTATCTTACCTTCTCTTAAGATTGTCGCACGTTCTAAAATAACATAACTTGGTTTAAGGGTTACTACATAGTCACCCTTATTTATAAAAAGAGAAGGTATCATTGCTAAGATTGATTTAGCTCCCATAACGTGCATTAACTCATCCGCATCTACCTGAACATTAAAATTCCTTTGGAGATACTTTTGGGCACTTGCTAATAATTCTTTAGCCTCATTATCACTATACTTATGATTTTTACTTTCTTTTAATGCGTTATTAAACGAGGAAAGGATTCTCTCATCTGGCATTGATTTTTCTTCCCCAACACCAAAATCCATTAACTTAAAAGGGCCTTGATACTTGCTTTTTTGATTAAGTAATTCTTGAAAACGATTATAAAATATTCCCTCATATCCTGGTATAACTAGTTTATCAATATTCATCTATTAACTCTCCTTTATAAACATAATTAACTCTACCAAACAAGCATAGTTTATCGCACATTTTCTCTACGGAATATCTTCCTCCCAAAGATAAAAATTCGATCTTATTTTCTACTTTATTCAAATCTAGCAAATATTGAAATGTACATAATGAAGCACTGCCACAAGAATTCGTAATTCCAACACCATTTTCAAATGTTAAAATTTTGGCCTTTTTGTGATCGATAAGGGCTACATTGGTCACATTCATTCCGTCAAATTCTTTATTTTTTTTATCATTAACCAGCGTTGATTTAGAAATATAATCTACTAGTTTTATAGCATGAATATTTCCCACATTATAAATATAATAATTGTTAACACGCTTTATAAATTTCGGTTTATCTAATATAGCATAGTATTGAGAGTTGGCATATCCCACTGTTGCTTTGACATTTTTATTGACAAGTATATGGTATTCATCTTTTTTATTTTGCAAAATATTTTTTAAAAAATAGGCTGCAACTTTAAGACCATTTCCACACATTTTAGCCCTACTACCATCAAAATTATAAATACTCATGTTTAAGTCATAATTTTTACTTTTATTAAGTAAAATTATTCCATCTGCACCTATAGAAAAATGATTTCGACATAAATTTTTAATATTTTTTTTGGGTATTTGCGAGTTATAAAAAACTATAAAATCATTCCCATTTGCTTGTAACTTGTAAAAAATCATAAGACTCCTAATTTAATTAACGATAAAGCTATTTGGACGGCATTATAACTTGCACCGCGAATTAAGTTATCAGATGTCGCAAAAAGATTTAGGGTATACTCACAAAATTTATCTACTCGAAATCTTCCAACTTCAACAATCGGCGTCCCAATAACTTCCTTTAAATCTGGATAATCCGGCATCTCTTTGTATTTCAAATATGGAACTTTTTGATAAATCTTTTTTATTTCTTCAAGATTGATTTTTTCTTGGCAAAGTGCGTAAATCGTAATTCCATGTCCATATAATGTTGGTACTCTTACACAAGTTGGATTAATCTCTAATTCTTTCATATGTAATATTTTTTGACTTTCGGTAATTATTTTTATTTCTTCACCGGTATAACCATCAACGGTAAAATTATCTACAACTGGTAAAATATTATGATAAATTGTCTTCTTTTCCGCATTATTACTCGGTAAAATTTTAGCTCTAAAATTTGTATCTAACGTTTCATTGACATATTCTTCTAAAGCTAAAGTACCCGCTCCAGAGATAGATTGATAACTGGAAATATTCAGTTTTTCTAATTTGCATACTTGGTGAAGTGGATAAAGCGCTAGTAGCATCATAATAGTCGTACAATTCGGGTTAGCGTAAATTTTACTTTCATTTAATAAGTCACTTTCGTTAATTTCCGGAATAACCAATGGTACATTTTTATCACCACGATAATATGAGGAATTATCAATTACACGCGCACCTTTTTCTATAAATAATGTGGCATATTTATTGGAAAGATCTTCACTTGAAGAAAAAAAGACCAAATCATAGTGCTTAACATTGCTTGCTTCTAATGGTAAGATTTGATAAGTATGTCCATTTATTTTTAAATCTACCGTTGCATGCTCTTTCGAGCCATACACAACAAGTTCGGAAATGGGAAAATTATACCGAAACAAATCAGCTATAATTGCTTTAGCAACTAAGCCATGCCCTCCCACAACCGCAACTTTGTATTGTTTATTCATAAAAACACCCCTAACACTTTAATGTATGTTTTACAAACAATATTTAGAAACTTTTAATGCAAGTTATTCTTGTAATTTTTTTCCAAGTATTATCATCTAATTTAATATGAAAAATTGTCTGATTGCCGGAATTCCGATTCGCACTTATTTTCAAAATCACAAAGAAATCGTAGGAATATACAAGCGTTATCTTAATTATTTGGAGAGCAATGGGTTTCTTGTGATTTTTTTAACTATCAATAATGCTACCTATTTAATAAGCAAACTTGATTGTTTAATCTTAATTGGAGGCGGAGATATTAATCCTCTTTTATATAATAAAATTGATAAAAAAATAAATTTTGATGACCAACTGGATGCTTTAGAGTATAAATGCATTGAATATATGACCAAAAATAATAAGCCTATTCTAGGCATTTGTCGTGGTTTACAAATCTTAAATGTTTATTTTGGTGGTTCATTAAAAGAAATACCTGCTAATCATTGTGGCCCTCACCTTATTTTCAAGGGCTTAGAAAGTAAGACCACTAATTCCTTCCATCATCAATGTATCGACCAATTAGCAAAAAATTTTCATCTTGTTTCGCAAAGCAAAGACATGGTCATTGAAGAAATAGAGGACAATAAAAGGATGATATATGCCGTTCAATATCATCCCGAAATCAATTATGATTTATCTGTGTTAAATTATTTTAAAAGCTATTTTAAATAATTTCTCGATATATATTTAAGTATTTTTGTGCCGCGACTTTCCAATCGTGATTAACATGCATCGCATTCTTACGAAGTTGATGCATTACCGCCGATTGATAATAATTTTTTTCACACCAATCAAATGTCCACCATAGGCCGGATTCACTATATTCATCAAAACCAAAGCCATCCGCAACCTCAATATTATGTCCATCATAAGAAATTACACTATCTTGGAGCCCACCAACTCTTCGAATAATCGGAAGAGTGCCATAACGATGTGCAATCATTTGAGACAGACCACATGGCTCAAATAATGATGGCATTAAAAAGAAATCAGATGCAGCATATATATTATGCGCCAAAACATCATTGTAACCAAGGTAAATAGCAAGGCAATCGGGAAATTCACGTCTTAAATTTTCTAAGGCTTGTTCATACTTTCGTTCACCAGAACCAAGAATAACCACCTTTCTTCCCTTTGCTAATAATCCATGAATTGTAGGAAGTAAAATATCAATTCCCTTTTGCCAAGTCAGACGTGAAACCATTCCATATAAAGGAGCATCATCTACTTTTAAATGTAATTCTTCTTCCAAACATTTTTTGTTATAGGCTTTTTTGCTTTTAAAATTTCTTAAATCAAAGTTGGCATAAATTTTATCATCGGTACGTGGATTAAATTCATGATCGTCAATTCCATTTAAGATTCCGATAAAATCATCCTGACGAAATTTTAATACCTCATTTAAACCATCCGAAATATCTTGATAAAGCAATTCACTACGATGGCTTGGCGAAACTGTGGTAACTTTATTAACATACATAATTGCACTCTTTAATGTCGAAACTGAATCTTTAAAGCGAATTGATCCATCAATATAATGTCTATCATCCATTCCGTATAAATCGCCTAAAAAATAAGGATTAAAATACCCTTTAAATGCCGGATTATGAATTGTTAAAACAAATTTTGCGTGATTTAATTGATTATTTTTATCATCACGAATAAGTACCGGTAGCATGCCTGGTTGCCAATCGTGAAGATGAATTATATCCGGAAGCATATTTAAATCTGTCATTATTTGTTTAACCGCTATCGTAAAATAAGCAAATCTTTCAATATCATCTTCATAGCCATATAAGGCATCACGATTAAAATATTGATCACATTTGATAAGGTAATATTTTATGCCATCAATTTCTAGAAAATATAGCTTTGTATTAATGCATCTCCAGGACATAAAAATTGTCAGATTTTTTAATAATTTTGCTTCCTTTGCCTTGTGCTCTGAAATTTTATAAAATGGCATAAAAATACTGATATCATGTTTCTTAGCTAACTCTTTAGATAGGGCATACACTACATCGGCTAAACCCCCTGTTTTTGCCAAAGGATTAGCTTCAGAAGCTACCATAACTATTTTCATTATATAACATCTCCTTGCTTGATAAAGATTGGATCTTCCTTACTTCCTCTTATATCTTTTGCTCGCATAACTTTAGAATATTTATCCTCTATGACATATTCTAAATGTGCATCGGAAGAAATAACGCAATCAGTTAAAATAATGGAATTTTTTATGACAGCGCCTTCTTTAACAATAACTTCTCGGGATAAAATTGAATTTTCCACTTTCCCGTCAATAACTGCTCCATTGGAAATAAATGAATTTTTTACATCGGCATTATTTAAATATTTGGTCGGAGGTGTGTCATTGGTAATCGTATAGATTGGCCAATTTTCCAAAAACAATTTTTGCCGAGTTTTAAAATCTAATAGTTCTAATGAATATTCTAAATAATGGTTTAAAGTATCGAAGCAGCGTACATATCCTTTATGTTCAAATCCGTATACTTTTTCATTTTGAATGGCATATAATATTAAATCTCTTAGTTCATATAAAGCTGATATCTTACTGATTTTATAAATTAACTCTTCAAACTTTTGCATGCTAATAACATATGTTTCAAGCGAAATATAAGCGTTATCTTTAGTACATTTATTTTCTTTTAAGCTTGTTATAACATTATTGGAAAGAGTGAGAACATCACAGGTTTCAAAATGAGTTTTTGCATTATCTACTTTTTGATAAACAATGGTAATATCTGCACCGTTTTTTACGTGCTCATCAATTACTTCTTGATAGTTAATGGCCATAACAAAATGAACAGGAGCAATTACCACAAAATCGGCTTTTTCTCTTAAAATTAACCAGTCATTTTCTTTGATGTTATTTACATCATGATTATAACGGGAATTTTTTGCATCTTTTTCATTGTATAAGATGGCCTTTGTACCGATTTTTGTATTAATTGTCCAAGCGTTTGAACTACCTAAATGTTTGACTAAAGAACGCAGATGTTCTTTTACCAGTATACCTATGCGATCAATGCCGGAATTCGAAAAATTAGATAAAGTAAAATCGATGAAAGCGTAGCGACCTAAAAAAGGTGTGGACGCTAGTGATCTTTCTTCCGTCAATGGTCCTAATTTCACACTATGATGCAAATTACAATAACCTAAAACTTTATACATTTTCTTCACCTCTTAGTCTTTAATCAGTACTATTCCTTTCTTTTCCTTATTGATTATTTCATTTTCTTCGATGACCATATTTTCGCCCACAATAGTCCTATAAACCTTTGCGCCTTTTTTAATTCTTGCACCAGGCATGACCACCGAATCAATAACTTCAGCTTCTTCCTCAATAATTGCCTCATTAGAGATAATGCTATGTTCAACTTTACCAAGTACTACTGAGCCTTGATTAAGTAAAGAATTTTTCACAATACCTTTTTTTCCAATATATTCCGGCACTGACTTTGTATCTTCCGAATAAATTTTCATATGATCATTATCATACAAGCCAACATCTTGTTTGTTATCAAGTAAATCCATGTTTGCTTCCCATAGAGATTCAAGAGTGCCAACATCTTTCCAATAGCCTTCAAAACGATAGGCAAACACTCGTTTATTTTTAGCTATTAAATATGGAATTATATTTTTACCGAAATCGTGAGATGACTTTTCATTATTTAAATCTTTAATTAAGGCTTCTTTTAAAACACTATAAGAAAAAATATAAATTCCCATGCTTGCTAATGTAGATTTTGGTTTTTCCGGTTTCTCTTCAAATTCATAAATTGACATATCCTCTTTAACATTCATTATGCCAAAGCGCGATGCTTCTTTAAGAGAAACATTCAAAACTGCAATCGTGGCATCAGCTTTATTTTTTAAATGATCGGCCAGCATCTGACGATAGTTCATTTTATAAATGTGATCACCGGATAAAATAAGTACGTATTTCGGATTGACCGAATCAAGAAAATCTATATTTTGGGCAATAGCATCTGCTGTTCCCCGATACCAATTAGCACCTTCTTCTTTTTGACGTGGTGGCAAAATTAAAGCTAAAGAACGATTACCATCTAACCCCCATTTTGCTCCGTTACCAATATAATTATTCAGCGCTACAGACTCATATTGTGTCAAAACACCAACGGTGTCGATACCTGAATTCGCACAATTAGATAAAGGAAAATCAATAATGCGATACCTACCTCCGTAATAAACTGCCGGCTTTGCAACTTTTTTGGTTAATGCTTCAAGTCTTGTTCCTTTTCCACCTGCTAAAATCATTGCGACTAGATCTTTTGCCATTTTTATTCCTCCTTTTTATTTATTAATAAAGTCATACTTTCAATATAACTTTGTAATCTTTTTAACGCTTCTATTTGGGCATCAATAATATATATACCATCTTTGTTAAAAATTGATTTTTCTAATTGCATTTCCCAATTGTCAATAAAAATAAATAAATTATCATCTAAAAGTGTTAAACAAAGCGATGTCTTTACAAATGTTGCGAACTTTTGCAATTCTTCCAATATCTGATTATTTATCCACTTATACACACGATTATCTAAAGTCGCATATAAAGCAAAATTACTGCCATAATATTTTTCAGTATTGCTTAATCCTATTCCATATTGTTTAAGTTTTTTTTCATCATAGGATAGTTTCCCTTTCCTGTCATCATTGCGAAGTATAATCAGTTCATTGCCCATAAAATCTATCTTAGTCTTAATTATTACTGCAAAATTCGTATTTTCATATTTGATTTGATAAAGATCAAAGAAAGCGGAACTACTAGTTTGTGACATAGCCTTTATTACCTTAATATCTTGAATACCCACATAGCTTTCAATGGTATTTATTTCGACGGTATTTAAACTATTTTCATTTTCAAATAAAGCTAAACCATCAAGCATTGCCTCATTTTTTAATAATTCCAGATAAAAAATTTTATATTTTTTATTAAACCGATAATAACTAATCACTAAATTTATGATTGAGGCAATGATAAACAGTAAAATACTAATAATCGTAGCTACGGTAATCCCAATAACATCATTGACTAATTTAAAATATGGATTAATTAATAAATAAAATATCCCATTTAATAATAAAATAATAATTAACCACTTCATAACCACTAAAAATAGTTTGAAAATAGTCAAACGTTTTTGTCCTCTTATTTTTTTACTTGCATAACTTAATTCCATATCTTTTTATAAACAAATAGACCAGATTAATACTGGCCTACTTCTTTCTTATTTAATTTTATTTTTTCTTCTTCGGCGTAAAGACGAACACGTGAGGTATTCTTATCATGTAATACTACTAAGGTCTCATCCACTAATTCCGAAATATCGGCAATCTTATCGGATGGTGCAGATAAAATAGCTTGTAGTCCAAACTTACGCAATAATCGTACAGATTCAATGATACGGCTTCGATCCATCTTAGAAAATGCTTCATCAAAGATGATAAGGCGCATAGAATTACCCAATTCGCCGGCATCATTAACCCGATATAGCTGTGCAAAGCTTGCCAAAACCGCGATATAGAATGGTGTTTGTGTTTCACCACCGGATTTTTTCTTCATCATTTTCGAAAGGCGCTGTTCTTGTCCTTCTTTGTTTTTAACAATTAAATCAAAATCAAGATAAGAGCGATAATCTGTAAATTTCTCCACATTAGCAGCCAATTGAGCATTTTTATCACCATGCTCACCGACATCAACAATTTGTTTGAACAAATCATTCATAACATCTGAATATTTCTCGATAAAAGCTGACTCATCTTCACCAACCTGAAGCAATAAATCATCTTTAATCATATCGTAATAACGGCGATATAATTGACTTGGTTTACAAGTAAAACGATAAGAGTCATTACCGAAAATAGCTTGTGATAAAGCATTATTTAAGTCTTCAATTTGTATTTCAACACTTTCAATTGCACTTCTTAAGCGAGAGATAAAATCATCTTTGAACTGCTTTGTCGCTTTATTATATGCATCAGTAATCGCAATTTGATATTGCGGAAGTTTAATTTCTCTTAGTTCAACTAATTCGTTTTGATATGCTTCATTGTCTTTTTGCTCAGTATCATAGGACAAATGATAATTTTTTACATATTCCCGACGAAGTTTTGTTACATTGTTAAATATCGTTTGAGCTTTGTATTGAGCTTGCGAAAATTTAACATTATATTCACTAACCATCTCGATTGGTGTTTTGTTTTCAATTAATAATTGATTAAAGAGCGGTTCTGCTTCCTCCGCGACCACGAAAGGATCATAGTTTTCTTCTAAGTTTTTCGTTTTCTCTTCGCATTTAAGTTTAGTCTCAGGAATTTTTTCTTCTGTATATGACTTAATTTGTGAATTGAGCTGACCCCTTTCTTCAAATAAGACTTCTTTTTCATTTTCAAGATTACGTATGTCATCTTCAACATCTTTAATACGACGATCAAAAGACTCAATTTGCGAAACGTCATGTTTAGATAATTCTTCTTCTAAATATGCGATAGTATTCTTTAAGCCATCAACATTACGGGAGTTTTCAATTAACGCAATCGTATTATTTATTTCATTTGTATTAATAATTTCGAAAGTATTTGCTTCCGCAATGTCGTTATGAATATTTCGCAAAATAGCCACTAAATGATTGTTACGATCAATTTCAGCACGTTTTAAAGCAATTTGCGATTCTCCGACACTTCTTCCAATATATGCCGGACTATAACTACGAGGATTCAATTTTCCCAAAGTGAAATTACGATATATATCACATTCCGGAGTAATACCATTCATAGATTCTCGTGCTTCTTTTATATTACGGCATTTCATTAATCGTCCAATTAAGAAATTTGCATAACCACGAGCTCCTGCATGATCTGTTAAAATTTCTTCTGCCAGCGAGCCTTTCTCGCAAGTGTAGTTTCTTTCTAGAATTTTTTCTTGATCAACCAAAGTTGTGTTATAGAAATGATTTTTAGCTAATAAGTCACGTAAAATTTCATAAGCTTCAAAATAATATTTGCTCTCAACAAATAAATTAAATTTTTGTGAATGTAAAAAACCTTCGACAGCGTTAACCCAAGTTTGCGATTTAATATCAATCAAATCCGCAAATAGCGAAACAACGATTGGTTTCCCATGACGCTCCGTTAAAATTCTTTGTAACTCATTCTTAATTGTAACAAGTGTGCGATCATATGATTTCCCACCATTACGCATTTCAGCCTCTTGTTGTCGCAATAATCCTGTTTCACGATCAAAAGTTGCGATTGTACGACTCAATGAAACACTCAGAGCCGAAACCATTTGTTTAAACTTTGCCAAGGAATCACGCCATTCCTTTAATGTTTCAATTGAAAGTGTTTCAATGTGCGGAAGTTCATTATCACGCAAATTTGTCGAAGTCTCCACTACCCTTGTAGCACAAACTAATAATTCATTAAATTCATAGCCACGGTCATCATTAAACAGTGCCTTATCAAGATTAGATAATTTATCTACCAGTTTAGAAGCTATAGTAATAAAGTCGTTAGCGTATTTGCCCAAATTTTGTCTAACGATTTGCGCATCACGATTTAGACTTGCTAATTTTTCCGTGGCTTCTTTCTTTTGCTCACGAAGTTCGTCTGTCAAACGATAAGTATCACTACTTGCTTTATCTTGAATTAAACGTGTTTTACGACGATTTAATTCCGCAATATTAACATCAATTTCTGCAAGTTCATTTTCAATTTCCAATAGTCGTGTTTTAGCTTTTGCAATTGAATCTTCATAAGACTTCAAGCGATTTAATTCAATTTGTAACTCCGCTTTCTGCACGATATAACCAAAGATGGACATATTATGATAATTTGATTGATAGGCATTATATGAATTTTCAATTTCTACTAAACGATCAACACGCATTCCCATTATTGCCGCTTCGTTTTCCAAACGTTTATATTGCAAAATATTTTCTTGCATCGAATCAATATTTATATTGCCTTGTGCATCACAAATATACTCAGTAATAAAAGTTGTAATATCGGTAATCGGTGTAAAAGAAACTGCTTTTTTGAAAAGAGAAAAATATTTGTCTTTGATGTTTCCGAATTTTTTCTTTAACAAGTCTTGGTATTGCTTGTTAGTATCAACAAAGCGATAGTTTCCTTCTCCATAGGTTGAAAAGAAAAATTGAGATAATGTTTTATAGTCCATCGGTATTTTATCTTTTATAAATTCATTTTCGGGAATTTTATTTTCTAAACAAAAATATCGATGTTCTTCTGATCCATCATCAAAAGAATCAAAAACACATCCTAAAGTAAAAGACTTATCATTTAAGTCATCATAAAATTCTAAGGCAATATAAGATGTGAATCTTCCATCTCTTAAATATTTGAAGCCACCATCTTCAGCATCGCCTAGTTCTCCACGCAGATAACCTTTCAGCGTACGTGAAGATTTTTCACTTGCCGCTTTATTGAAAAAGCGTCCTGATGTATCACCTAGCAAGATAATTTGCATAGCATCAATTAAGGTGGATTTACCCGAAGCATTCAAACCAGTTAAAAAAACTATTGGTTCTATATTGATTGTTTCATTCCAAAAATAATGCCAATTTATAATCTTAATCTTCTTAAGCATTTTCATCTTCATCACCCGCTTTCATTTGTTCCAAAGCTTCAGACATAGCTTTAATTCTTTGGTTATCAACGGCAAAAATGATACTTGGCAAGATATAGAAGGCAACATTTCCTTCATCATAAGATCCACTAACTTTAGCAATGATATTATGATTTGCCAAAAATCTTAAAGATTTCGCAAAAAGTCTGCCACTCATTCTTTTTCCAGACATGGTAATACCATGATCGATCATAGTTTTGATAAGAGTTGGAGTGGTAATATATATTGATTCTCCTGTTTGAGCAGACTCATTTTTTTCCGTCTCATATATTAGTCTTAAAACAAAAAGCAACAAGGATGTTTCACGATCAATTCTTAAGCGATTTTGTTCATTCATATTAAAAAGAGCCACAACACCATTTAAAACATCTTTTTCCATAACCCAATTTGTGTATTTCAAATAGTCATTTATTAAATCAAAATGGCGTTCGATAAAGCGGTAGTCATTATTGATTCTCATGGCTTTTTCTTTACTATCAAAAATATCTCTTACTATAAAAGAGCGAAGCATCAAAGTGTTGACTACTCTTGAAAATTCACTTTGCTCAGAATTACTAAGTTTTTCAAATTCCGTTTCAAACATTATTCCACTCTCTCCTTTCGTCTAAAAACAAGCTTAGGCAAGATGTATCCTTGCGATAAAATATGTTCGCTATTGTCATAATCTACTTCATAAAAGCAATCGTCATCATTACGTTTTAAAGTTGCTAAAATCAATAAAATAAACGCATCATAATCCGGTAGCGGTATTTCTTCCACATTTAAAATATCAGAATCACCAAAAGCTCTTTCCATAAATTCCATAACTCGAGCATCTGTAAAAACATTACGTGTTTGGTCTAAAAAGTTTTGCATTATCAAATCGCCGGCTTCTTCAAAATTGTTAACAATTGGTAATGGCTCACCAATTTCACGATACTGCCTGATAATTGGCAGTGTTATAGATTCTGGATCAATGTAACCTTGTTCATGAAAAAGCAAAGAATCTTGCATCGAAGATAAGATAAATCTTAAGTCCTTATATCCTTTGCCATCATTAACCTCCGCATTCGCCCTCGCGTAAGCTTTAAATATTGTTTCAAGATGTCCCTTTATAGTCTTATCGTTATTGTTAAAATAAATAATTTTTGAGGCACTGGATTTTGTATATTCACTATGACTTTGATCAATCTCATTAATCATCGTATTTAATTGCTCATACATATCTTGGATAAAGTTAATCTTATTAATCAAATCAGATTCCGCATTTTGATGATCGCGGTCTTTTCGCCAAAGTAGGGACTGACTAACCAATTTTTCGCGAATTTTATCATCTCGTAACCACTTTTGTAAGATAGACATTATTGGTCTTTTAAAGCGTGTTATTGAGTCAAATGTTTTTAAGGGATGATATAACTTATCAGAAATTCTAACCTTATATTCATCAAAATGATTTTCTAACACTGCATTCGTAGTAAATAGGTTCGATAAACGATGTTGATATATTTTAATTTGATGACCTAAAGTTACTAATTCAATTCTTAACTTTTTGGTATTTTCATATGCTCTTAAAAGAGTTACATACATCAAATCATCCGGATTATCATCTTCAAGTTTTAGTTCACTGTATGTCGAATGCACTAATGAATTGTAGGCTGCCTCTTGCTCTTCACTAATTTCTTTTAAGGACGATAGCACTTTGATTGAATAGGAAGGTAATATAATGTATTCTTCAAAATTTTCACTATCAATCTGAATATCAATCCAACCGGTTTCCTCAAGTCTTCGCAAAATAAATGCGACCTTACTAGGAAGGCTAGAGTTATTTAAAGCATCAGCATCTGTATCCTCTTCGCTTAAATCAAGGCTCATAACTAAATCCGTAGCCGTTTCTTTTAAAACACGTAAAAAATCCGCCTTTTTAATAGACATCTCTTCAGTTTCTAAACTTTTATAAAGAACGCTTAAAGTCATTGCGTAAACTTCTTTGTTTTTAGAAGAGAGGATTGAAAAAAAATTACTAGGAACTACATCAAACAAACGCATATTTTCTCCTCCCAAATTCTATGTTAATTTTACCATATTTAAAAGAATGTTGTAAATATGATTTACAAAACATTTCGTGTCTATTTTCCTTTTAGTAACTTTACAAATGTGATATAATTTTAAATGGTGATTAAAGTGAAAATATTCCCGAATATGAAAAAAACCCTTTTATGGTTTTTTCTTCTTTCTATTCTTCTTCTAGCTTTATTTTATTTGACTCTTGATGGAAGTTTTACTTGGCCACTTCCAAAGCAAGATTATATTATATTTGCCGGCTGGGCAATCATTACTTTAGTTTATTTTATTATTACTTTAAAATGTAGTTATTATACTTTAGAAAAAAAATATCTTTCGCAAAAGAAATTAACCAAAGAGTATGTCTACGAATATAGCAAAATAATCTATATTGATGAAAATTGGTCAAGAAAAAACAATATTTTACTTTTCGTAACTGATCGTGGCGTTGCGGTCTATCTAATTTTAGACAAAAAGCAAAAATTGTTAGACGAAATGCTTAAAAGATGCAAAAATTTAAAGGATCGTGAATCAGTATTAATCCAATTCCCAAATGTTAAAATTTAATTCATTATTGTTTTCAAGTTCAAAAAACTAAAAGCCTTTTTTTGGTAAATTTCTTATAAATAATAAAATTTAATAATTAGCACATAATAAAAGTGTAATTGATATTAGATGCATTAAAAAGCAAGTTTAAATACTCTTTACAAGATGAATTTTAATTATAAGCTTTATAAAAATAATGCCAAATAAAATCAATTACAGATAATCCTTACTTTCTAAGCAGGGATTTGTATAAGGTTAACTTTCAAAAGTTAACCTTTTTATTAAATTAATCATAACTTGTCCTATATTTTCATTTGCAAATCATTTCAAAATTATTAGCATTTTTCTTTTATAAGCTACATAAGATTTTCAAAATGATTTGTCATCTTTCTTTAAAAAACTTTATATACAATATTCTTAAAACAAGCAATACAAAAACAACTACTTAATTAAGCTCTTACTAAATAACCAATCTTCTAATTTTGGATGACTTTTATCTCCTATATAAGTAATAGCGTTATCCCATATCTCATGGCCCGCGCCTTCAAAACTTACAAAATCAATATTTTTACCACCAGCATTAGTAATTAAATTCACCATTTCTTTTGTACCATTAAATGGAACTACAGAATCATTTGTTCCATGGAAAGTATAAATTGGAATGTTTTTTAAAGTATCTATAGCGTCAGTAGGACCTCCACCACAAATTGGAACACCCGCTGCAAATAATTTTGGATGTCTTGAAAGTAAGTCCCATGTTCCGAATCCACCAATTGATAAACCAATAACGTATATACAATTTGCATCTACATACTCTAAAGTGCTGTAATATTTTATTAATGCTACAACCTTTATCATTAATGCTGATTCATCTACTTCTGCTAATGTATAGTTCCCCTCTCCACTAAGAGTATTTACCCATCTTATATTTAAAGGACATTGTGGGGCAATAACTATTGCATTCATAAACTTTGATTTAGAATTTTTGTTTATAACTTTTAAAATGGCATTTTTGAGCTGTGATTTATTATCATTACCTCTTTCCCCACCACCATGCAAAAACAAGACTAGAGAAACTTTTTGTCCCTCTTCTATTTTTGGCACATATTCACAATAGTTTAAGTCACCAAATCGTTTTTGTGAGAATAATGTCTTTTTCATACTAAATCCTATTTCTTTTGATGAAAATACAAATAAATTATAGCAAGTATCAAAATTATTTTAGCATAAATATTTACTTATTTTAAAAAATTGCAATATTCACAAATAATGTAACCCATGCCATGTTTACATCAATTTTATTATACAGGTATATAGATTTCTAAGCATTCTCTTCCTTGTTCTATTTCTTCTTTAGATAATGGTCCACCAGAAGCTTTAGAAATATTAAATGCCCTCTCAGTATATCTTCCCCACCAAACAACATCAGCAATAATCTTTTCTTCTGTAACATTTATAGGTCTATTTTCACTAGCGTTCTTGTTACCTGCAATCCATCCTTCCGGTCGATACTTCCAACCATTTTCAATTACAATTAGAGATCCAACTGGCAACTCCTTTTTTGTAAACCTTCTTGTCGCTAAAAAGTTATCACTAATACTATCGTTGTATTTTAAATTATACCAATCGTCTTCTGCTGAAGAATTATAAAAAGCACAATCAACAATACCTAGTTCGCTTTGTGGCATTTGAACATATTTGACTCCATCTATTGTTTTAGCAACATATTGAGACTTTGTTACTTCAAAAGGTTTATCTAAAGCAAATAATATTGCATCTTGGATAACGTCTAAATCCATTTTGGTCATAGCTCTTTTTAATTGAGCATCAACTCCAGTCGGAAAATAACTTATCATAGTTGGCAAAATGCCCGTTAGAGAAGAGAAAAAGGTACATCCTGCAATATACCTACCAAAATTATAAGATAAATGATAACCATCTCTTGTCAATTTATCACCAATGTAAGATTGTCTTACATTTTGAATTGCTGTACCTGTAGGAGAAATTATTTCAATTCTCTTATTAGGTACTATTTTGTTTTGCACTGTTGTTGTAATCATTTGATACATTTTTGTTTGGCTATTATCATATTTAGGAAAATCCCCATGACTACTATTTTGTTGATAAGCCCATGTCATATTCCAAACAAAGCGGGTGTTTTTGGAGATGCAATAACCTTCTACTATATCCATTAATTCTTCTAAATAATCATAAGAAGATTCTATGCCACTATAGCCACTTGCTTGTTGAAAGGATATGAAATCCCAATCATTACTGCTAACCGCATCGAGCATTTTATATTTAAATTCTGTACTCCAACTGCCATCATAATTCGTTCGATATTCATAGCTTGGAGAATTGTCTCTAGCATTATTAAGATGTGTTTCTAAAGTGCATCCACCAATATATAAATTACCTAATTCAATATCTCCAACACCAACTAAATCCGCAATTTGATAAAAGTATTCCATTGTATCATCAGAAAAACTATTTCCAATTGTTAATACCTTTAATTTTCCATCACTATCCCAATACTCCTTTTCAGCACCTATTGATATTGAATTATTAGGCATTGCTGGACTACTATTCGCTGTGTTTTGCTTACATGCCACTAATCCAGTTCCTACTAACAATAACGCTGTTAGCATTAATTTATTTTTCATATTTCCCTCCAAAAAAGGTGCATATTATATGCACCTATTATAACACTTCATCAAAGTCATCATAATCATTGACTTTTCCAAAAAATAAATCATCATTTATTTCTACTTTAGTTAAAGCAAATAGCCAATTTTCTAACCCAGGAATATCTTCATTACCAGCATATGTAATAGCACTATCCCAAATACCATGACCAGCTCCATCAAAAGTGACAAAATTAATGTTTTTTCCACCAAAATTTGTGATAAGATTTACCATTTCTTTTGTGCCAGCATAAGGAACCGTTCCATCATTTGTGCCATGGAATGTATAAATTGGCATAGTCCTTAATGTCTTAATAGCGTCAGTGGGACCACCACCACAGATTGGTACAGCAGCAGCAAATAATTCTGGATGTCTAGCAATTAAATCCCATGTTCCAAAACCACCCATAGATAATCCCACAACATATATCCTATTAATGTCAACATAATCAAATGTGCGATATTCTTCGACTAATGAAACGATTTTTTTCATTATTTCAGATTCATTAACATCTGAAAGTTTATAATTTCCATTTGCCCAAGGTGTATCTACCCATTGTTTATTTTCTGGACATTGTGGAGCAATGACAATTGAGTTCATAAACTGCGAATTTGAATTGTAGTTAACCACTTTTAAAATAGCATTTTTAAGTTGTAATTCATTATCGCTACCTCTTTCACCAGCTCCATGTAAGAATAATACTAATGGCACTTTTTCATTATTCGCAATTTCGGGCATATATTCACAATAATTCAAATCACTATATTGTTTTTGTCTAAATGGTGTTGTTGCCTTTAAAATTACTTTATCAAATGTTGTAATAGTTTTACCATTAGCATCAGCAAATATATCTTCACATCCATCACAAGTATAATAAACCTTGTGCCCATCCTTCGTCATAGTCGCGGCAACTTCATTTACTTTAGTTAAATTATGAATATGCTCTTGAATGTCCGAAGAACTATTAGATACTGACGGTTGCAAATAAATTGAACCTTGCGAATCTTGTGCACTGCTTGGTGTATTTTCACTAATAATAGAATTTTCTAAATTAGAACTAGTTAGTTCGCCACAACCAACTAAACCAAAGATAGTAAAAGACAAGAAAGTATAAAATAATTTCTTATTCTTCATTTGAATCATCCTTACTTTCCCGCTGTTTTTTTAATTTTTCTAAATCATCTAATTCTTTATTAAGCAATTTCAATTCCTCAATCAAATCTTGAATTCTTTTATCATTCTTCCTGTTCTTCTTTTTAGTATCTCCCGTCGCAATAATATTTATATCAGTCGTTGTCTTAGGCGTTTTAAACATTCTAAATAACCAGAACGCAATTGAACCGACTACTAATAAATCAGCGAAAATTAATACAGGAATCCACCAAACGAATTGCTCAACACGTTTGGAAACTCCCAATGATGCAGATGGATCATAAGTTTTTGCTGTATAATACGTATTACAATAGGTAAATAATGAGTTTTTAACTGCTAAATATCCACTATAAACATCTCCAACACTCTTTTCATTAATCCAATTCATAACAGTTGTATTAGGATTTAAGTGCAAGTCATTGCCAGCACGTACGTGTTGAGAAATTTCTCCCATATTATAATCTGTTATTACTGAGCCTTTAAAGCCCCATTCTTTTCTTAAGATTTCTGTAAGTAAGGAATAACTATTACAGCATCTTACTGCACCAACACAATTAAATGCGCTCATTACAGCATTCACTTCAGCTTTTTTCACTGCAATTTCAAATGGTTTTAAATAGTTTTCTCTTAAGTTTTGTTCAGTTAACCATGTCGCTAAATCATTGGGATTCCAGCCAGGTTCTGATAGGGCAAAATGTTTGATATAACAAGACAAGCCATTAGTTTTAGCACCATAAATAACATTAGCAGCAATATAACCAGAAAGTAAACCATCCTCACTATAAGCCTCATAGTTTCTTGTATTATAAGGAGTACGGTGTAAGTTAACACAAGGAGCGTAAATACCAGTCATTCCACCAGTAACTTTTGCTTCCGCACCCATAACACGTCCAACTTGCAATGCTAAATCAACATTATATGTTTGGGCTAAAACAAATTCTCCAGCATATCCAGTCCAAGCATTGCTGACATAAGTATTAGCCATTTTATGGTTAAATCCACAACTTCCATCATAATCAAGCAAATTTGGTTTCCCGATGCTTTCAATAGGTTTTGTCCCAAATCCAGCACTCGAAATAAAGTTGTTAATATCTGTTATTGACATTTGCGACAATAACTCATTCCATTTTTCGCTCTTATAATTTTCTCCCAATTCTAAGATTAACTCTTCGTTTGGAACAACAGTTTTTCCTGTCCCTTCTAAGTCATTTAATGAAGCCTTCGAGCCATCTTCCAAAGTATATAAATATAGCATTTCTTCGCTGTTTCTATTTAAAATTGGAGCAACTAAATCACTTTGATCATCATAACCTTTATAATAATAATTTATAAATGTATCCGCAACAATTGACTCAGTTCTATTTTTTGTTTTTGTTTTAGGAAATGTACTGCTAAAGTCATTTCTTGATAAATAAACAACAGGGTCTTGATCAAAACTACTTCCATCAATAGGGACACCAGCTTCCGCACTTTCACCAGTAAATCTGTTTTTTATATAGCCCTTAGAATCATTATCGAAGCGATACAAAAATCCTTTTCTGCCTGTATCTGATTCAGCACTCGGAACGACAAAAGTAATATCTTCAACATTTGATTGGTGATGTGCATCTGTCATTAATTTAAGACAATAATCACCTGGATCAAGTTCCCAACCACTAATCCCATTGTTATTAGCATCATAACAGTCGTAAGATGCAAAGTCGTATATATCAAAAGAAATTGATAAAGTTTCAGTTTGATTTGGCTCTAAAATTGAAGTTTTGCCAAAATTAACTAGACGAATATATGGTTTTTCTATCTCTCCTTTATAATAAGGTGCATTCACATATACCTGTACAACATCTTTTCCTGCCACAGTACCAGTGTTTTTAACTTCTACTTCAAGATTGATGACAGCTTTTTTATCTGTCAAAATATTGCTTTTTGACAATTCTGTCTTTATTCCATCTACTTCAAAACCAGCACTCTTAAGTGTCCACTCAAAATCAGTGTAGCTTAATCCATATCCAAACGGATATTGAACAACTCCATCATAACCTTCACCATAGTCGTTTTGTACAGAGTTAAAGTAGCCTTCTTTATCCGCTGTTTCATACCATTTATAACCTATATAAATATCTTCGGCATAGAAGATTTGGTTTTTACCATTTCCTCCACCCTCTCGAATCGCATTCGCCCAAGTAGGGTCTTGTGTAGTATCATAAGGAATAGTATCTACTAATTTACCAGAAGGATTTACATCTCCTGATAAAATCTTTCCAATTGCTCTTGTTCCAGATTGACCTGGTACTCCAACATTAAGACACGCCTTAATTTTAGGATTTTGCAAATATCCCATTTCCATTGTGTTTGTTGAATTTATTAAAATAATTACCTTATCATAATTATCACAAACATAGTCAATTATTGCCTGTTCTTTACTTGTAATTTGTAATCCGTTATCCACATCGCCAACTAATTCACTAGTTTTATAATTTTCTCCTGTTTGTCTTGTAATTGTAATAATAGCCGTATCAGAATATTCTTTGGCACTTTTTAAAACACTATCGTCCGTGCTATAAAACGAAGGATCTGGATTTCCATCTTTATATTTGTCTAATAATGTAGTATTTACTTTAAAACCAGCTTGTTCTAAACCTTCTTTTAGAGTAACTCTATTATGCTTATATTTAATAGTGCCATCACTATTTAAAATATCCTCACTTATGATTGTGGCAACACCGCTTCCACCTACGCCAGTATAGGCAAACCCATCATCAGTAGATCCGACTCCAAATAAGTTAACATTATAACCTTTATCTTTATCCACACTTAAAGGTAGAACGTTATCATTTTTTAGCATTACAATACCTTCTGCGGCAATTTTTTCTACTAGCTCATCACCATCTAGTAAAGCGTTTTGAGCCTTTTCTGAATCAATCACAACACCCGTTCCGATTAAATGAGTTGTAATTTCGGTAGAATGAATATAGCATTCGTAATTGCCTATAGCCACTCCCACAAGAATAACGGCAAAAGCTACTAGTGTAAATATATTTCCTTTTGTTAGTTTCTTCATATTGACACCTCACTATTACGAAATGAGCGGATTAACCAAACACATATAATCAACGTTTACGGCCTGATACGCCGTAAATTTAATATAATTAACACCTTGACCTAAATGAACTTCTCCAACGTTATATTCTTGATATGCCGACCAACTTTGATGATTATGAATTGTACGGGAGAATGTATTAATTGATTTTGTTAAATTCTCTAAATCAGTACCATATTCTCCTAAGAATGCATCGCTCATTGACAAATCTCCATCATTCCATCTAGTCAATGATAAAATGACTAACGCATCAGTTTCTACGTCAGAGATAATAGAAAACGTCATTGTTTCTCCATTTCTAAATCTTCCGATACCTTGTCCACCAGACATTGATCCAGTTTCTAAAGTAATGCCATCACTTAATTGAGCACTCTCTGCCTCGTAGTAATATCCAGTAACGGAATCATCAAATTTCATATTATTTGTACCATCTAATAATTGATTTTTAGTTGGTGTGCCATATTTCTCTTCAAGATCTATTTCCTTATCATCAATATCACCGCTATCGCGAGACTCATCGTATACGTTAACAAGAGACATAAAATCGTAATTTATTGCCCTTAACGATTTAATCTTAATATAATTTATTCCTTCTTCTAAATGAATCTCACCGACATTAAATTCTTTAAATATATTCCATTGACCAGTGCCTGTAAAACTAAAATAATATGTTTCTACTTTATTAGATAAATCGTCTAAATTTGTTCCATAAGTTATTTCAAACGCACTAGTTAACATAACTTCAACACGATTTTCCATCGCACCAGAAAGCATCATTAAAGTATCAACTTCGACACTTGAATTTATCGAAAACATTACTTCTTCATTAGGATTGAAATAAGAAATATATTTTCCTCCTGATGCAACAATATCATCGGCAATCCGAATATTATCACTTAAACTTGTTGCATTTTCCATTTCATAATAATATCCACGTACATTATCATTAAAAGACATGCTTCCTGTACCATTTTGAAGATATTGTTTCTTTGCATTGCCATATTTTTCTTCAATATTTACGGCATCATTTACAGTTATATCAAAAGAAAATTCATATCCACCAATATTAAACACAACTTTTTTATCTTCAACAGTTAAAGCTCGGCCTCTTGGAGAATATTCACAATCAGAAGCAGTCATGTCTTCAATGAGTTCTTCTTCCCCATCAATATTCCAAACAGCGTTGAATCTTAAACCTGATGCCTCAAAAAATTCTCCAGCAAAATACACTAATTTTTTAGGTGCAGAAATTATTTCAATACTCATAACATATGGATCCTGGTCGACATATGTTGGTGTCGACCTATCTCCTGAATTATTTGTACTTGAACCACCTTTATCACAAGATGTTAGACCTGTGAGTAAAGCCATACACGCAAGTGCAACAATAGTTTTCTTATTCATATTTAATTACCTTTATGCATTAGGTGCAATTAAACACATATAATCTAAGTTAACTGGGATTTTTGATGTTAGTAAGATATAGTTTGTTCCTTGTGATAAATGGATTTCGCCAACCATATATTCAGAATAACTGCTCCACCCATTTTTAGCAATTAAAGTATTACCCATATATGCTTGGCCATCTAATGCTTCAGCTGTTGTTCCATATCTTAATGAGAAAGCATTGCACATTTGTAATTCATAATTTCCCTCAGCAATTGCCATATATACAAGAACATCTGTATCAGTATTAGATTCAATGGTGAACATTGCAGTTCTTCCATATTGGAAACTACCAATACCTTTTCCTCCAGATAACGAATTTCCAGATTCAGATCCAATTCCTGAAGATAACGCTGCATTTTCTATTTCATAGAAATATCCTTTATTATTTAAGTCGAATGTCATATTGCTTGTGCCATCGACTAATCCATTTTGTTTTACAGATGAATCATATTCGTATATAGAATTCAAAGACTTATTAGCAGGCGAAACAAGAGTGAAGTAATCAATATTAATACCACCGCTATTAGCAACACCAACTAACTTAATGTAGTTAATACCCGCTTTTAATTTAACTTCGCCTATTGAGTAATTTACAAAATTACCATCCCAGTTAGAATGATTATTCATCCACCTTTCTTCTGTATTCACGCTCTTTTTTAAATTATTTAAATCTGTTCCATAATAAGCAGTCAATACATTGCTTAATAGAATTGTGTTATCGTTCCACCTTGTTGCTGCCATAGTTAATAAGGCTTCACAATCTTTATCAGCTTTAATAGTAAGTGTGACAGTTGCTGTTACAGAATTAAATTTTTTAATACAACCAGATTCAATTGTTACCCCGCCATCAACATCTGTTTTTTCTGCTTCATAATAGTAACCTAACTCATTTGAGTTATATGTCATGGCGTTATCGCTATCTTTTTCACTACCATCTATTAATAATTCTTTATCATATGGTGTGTATTTTTCATAAATATTTGCAGTTTCTTCTTGTTCATTAACTAATGCCATATAGTCAACATTGAATGCATCACGACTTTGTAAATCAATATAGTTAACGCCTTTTTCTAATGTAACTTCACAAATTGTATGTACTCTACAGTTTTTAAATCCACTACCCAAAAGATTTCCGTCTTTATTAAAGTTGGTAACTACTTTATCCAAATTGCTAGAACTTGTTCCATAACGAATTGTCAATGCATCATCGTATTGGAATGTTGGTCCAGCTTCTGTTGACATTGATAAAACAAGTCCAACAGTTGCTTTCTCATTTGAATTAATTTCAAATTGAATATGATCACCATATCTAAATCTATTGACAACTTTTCCATTAGATGCACTAGAATTATCTTCTGTGCCAATGCCATTTACGCCATAAAAATTTGCTTTTTCTGCTTCATAGAAGTAACCAGCTTCGGATGTAGAGAATTCTTTTGTATCACTTCCATCAATCATCAAATCTTTTGCGAAAGTTCCATATTTCTTCATATAATCTATCGGTTTATTTGCTACGTCAACCTCATCATTCCATGGTCTTACTAAGCCAATATAGTCATAGTTACAGCCAGTTGCACCAGTAGTAAAGTTGATGTAGTTTGCGCCTTTTTTTAAATGAACTTCGCCAATTGTAAATAGTCTAAATCTTGTCCATCCCTTTAAGAATGTAAATTGACGACTAGAAAGATCAATTGTTTTATTTAAGTTCTCTAAATCTGTGCCATATGTAACAGTCATCATTTCTGTAGCATTAACTGCTTCACCATCTCTAGCTATACTTGCCACTAAAAGAGCATCTCTATCTTCATCAGATTCAATAGTATATGTAATGTTTGCACCATTGTGAATACTTCCCCAGTCTCCATCACCAGATATGCTCTTATTATTTGAATTTTCAAGATTACCAGAAGTTTTGTTTACCAAGCTAGATTCGGTTTCATAACGATATCCTCTATTGTTATAATCAAATATCATTGAATTTGAACTAACTCCATCTAATAAATCATATTGAGTAAATTCACCATATTTTTTATCTAAATCAACTTTCTCTACTTCGTCACTATTACCAGCTTTAACATTTTCTAGACTTGCTGTCCTACTAGTTTTTTCTTCACCATCAACAAAAATAGTTACTTCTAAATTTTGGGATTTGTATGTATCAGATTCAAACTTGATTGTATAGCAAGCCCATAGATATTCGCCAGCATAACCAATATCATTTGTTAAACCATTTTTTGTCCCTGCAGCAGGGTTATAATATACAGTTTCTCCATTTGAAAGTATTCCTTTGTATACTGTGTCTACAATTTTTGTGTTTTCTAAAGCACCATCAAATGCACTTCTAACAAATTTAATATTTTTGATTTCACCAGTTAAAGCAACCGCAAATCTCAAGCAATCTTTTTGCTCACTATTTTTTCCGTATTGCACAAACATAGGTGAAACATCCAAAACATCACTACTACCAACTTGAATGGCGTTTTTAAAATGTTTGCTTGATCCATCATTAAGCAAATCTTTTGCTTCTTCACTTAATTTGGCACCATTACTTATAGATGCACCAGGAATTGCTATAGCACCTAATGCTAATCCAATTAACAATTTTTTCCATGTACTTTTCATAAACTTTTCTCCTTTATTTTCGATACATTTTAGAAACTAATTTGTAATATCGTCATAATCCATTTATAAAATAAATGAAAGCAGTTTCATCCGCTATAAATTAAACGTATATGGTGTGACTTTATTCGTAAATGGTTAGCGATGTTTTTAATTAAATATAATTAAAACAATTTTAAGTAAATAAAATGCCCCAACAATCCTTTTGGATTCCATCTGATTGTTGGGGTTAAGGAGGATATATAAAACGATATTACTATTTCCTAATTTTTCCTTTAAGGGAATGGATACGAATTGATCCACCTTGTGTTTCCATTAAATTTTTAGCGTATTCAATGGCATCTCTTTGTTTGTCAAAGAGCTTAATTGCTCTTTCGCCAGTTGCTAGTTTAATTTGCCATTTACCATCTTTATTTTTTTTAACTATTTCACTAGGTTCTTTATTTTCTACTTTTTCAGCTTCTTTTGTATCCTCAATTTCTATCACATTATTTTCTTTGACATCTTTAATATTTCTCATCTTTTTGTGATATCGTGTCTGTTAATTCGTTTAAACGTGCTTTTAGTTTTTCTATTTCTCCACGTATTTCCTCTTCCATTTCCGCATCATTTTTGTGCTTCGCTTTTTTGACTTTTTCTTTAAATGCTGGAGTATTTGTAGAATGGTTATTATTTATATCATAATTTTCAAGTTTTTTAAATTTTTGTTTTCTTAAAACTCTATATAGCCAATATCCTAATGCGCCAAAAATAACTACCTCTAATGCAATAAGTGTTGGTATCCACCATTCAAACCCTTTTTTAATTGCTTGTGGTCCGTTTACATCAACTGTGTATTCATTAACATCAATGTTATGTTTTGCGCGATAATACGTATTACATGATGTATATAAAATTGATTTAGCAGATTCTCTAGCAAGATTTGCCTCTACTGGATTAGTGAAATCAACAATTCCATACTTACCAGTATTTGTTGGGTAATTAGGATTTAATTGTGTATTTAAACCACCACGTAAACCCGCATGAATATCCATAACAGGATTAGATCCATCTGACCAGTCAGTAATAACTGTTCCTTTAAAACCAAATTCAGTGCGAATAATACCATTAATCATTGCATCATTTGATCCCGCCCAAGTAGCACCAATTTTATTAAAAGAAGCCATTAAACCATTTGCTCCACCTTTTTTTATTGCAATTTCAAAAGGTTTTAAATAGTTTTCTCTAAAGTTTTGTTCAGTAAGCCAAATACGAATATCAGTATAAGGGCTAGCGTCATAGAGGCATAAATGTTTCAAATAACAGTATACGTTATTACTTGCAGCACCTCTTATAAATGATGCTGCCATATAGCCAGATACAATAGGATCTTCAGAATAACACTCATAATTTCTTTCATTTAGCATTTCGCGATGCAAATTAACAGTAGGAGCATAAATTCCATTAATACCAAAGTTGTTGCCGTCTATACCAACAATTTGCCCCATTTGATACGCTAATTCTTTGTTCCATGTTTGAGCAACAAGATTTTGTGCAGGGAATGCCGTCATTCTTGAACCAGGAACATTAGGTGACATATTTGTTCTATTAAAACCTGATGGTCCGTCATATTCAAGATACATAGGTTTTCCAACACTTTCGGCTGCTTGTGTTTTATAGCCACTACCTTCTACTAAGGCACGCATGTCATTAACTGTTAATTGATTTAACAATAAATCCCATTTTTCACTATCGAAATTTTCCGCAAGTTCAAAAAGCAAATCATCATTATATACTAAAGTAAAATCACCAGTAACTATCCCTTCGAATTCTTCTTTAGAAACAAAACTACCATCAGATTTTGTTACTAAACGCAAGTTATTTTCTTGACCCATTGTTGGTAAACTTGTATATATATCATCAAAACTGCTATTTTTATAACCAATATACGGTGCTAAAGAGTCACTACTTGCAGATTTTGAGCGAACTTTAGGAATAGTATTTTGAATATCGCCACGTGATAGATAAGTCCAAGGTTTTCCATCTTGAGCATTTAAAGTTGAGCCATCAAGTGGTAATTCACCATACGCAGTTTCACCTGTAAAACGATTTTTAATTCTTCCATTAGTGTGTGGATCTTTATTATACCTTAAAATATAATCAACATTATAATTTAAAGTATTGTTTTGCATATCTTTTAGATGATGCGAATCTGTCATAAGTTTTAACTGATATTGACCGGCATCCAGTTCCCATCCAGTTAGTCCATTTTCGTTTTTGGAATAAGCATCATAACTTGCCATATCATAAGGTGTCACTTTAAATGTAACTGTTGCAGATTCTGAAGGTTCTAAAAGTGGAGTTTTTGCAAAATCTAATAAATTAATTGCAGACTTTTCAATTCCCCCTTTAGTGTAAGGAGCGCTATAATATAATTCGATGACATCTTTTCCAGCAACACTACCAGTATTAGTAACTTTAACTTGTATTTCAATTTCACTTTCTTTATCTAAATAACTTCCCGATTCTAAACTAACAGATTCTATTTCCCAATCAAATTTTGTGTAGCTTAAGCCATAACCAAATGGGAATTGCACTACTTTGTTATATCCACCATACTGATTCCAATATCCTTCTTTATCCGCGGTCTCATACCACTTATATCCCATATAAATATCTTCGGCATAAACGATATCATTTGATCCACTTTTACAATTGACACGTGTTATTTCATCTCTTTCTGGGTTAAATGCAACGGTATCTGCCATTTTGCCAGATGGATTTACATCACCAAATAATATTTTAGGAATAGCGCTTGAGCCAGATTGACCAACATATCCAACATTTAAAGCCGCACCTATTTTCCCTACTTTATCAACATCATCTAAAAATGACATTTTCATCGTTGAACCAGAATTAAATACGACAATAACATTTTTAAAATTGCTTGTACACATTTTTAATAATGTTTCTTCTTCCGTAGTTATCTCACTAAAAGATCTTGTTTCATCTCTTGGCAAGCCTTGTTTGTCTTGGTATGTTGCAATACGACCAACATATTCTCCACTATAACGTGACAAAACAACAACAGCTGTATCAGAAAACTCTTTAGCACGATTTATAACTTCGTTTGAAAAAGCTTTATTTGTCACTGGTTCTTTTAATTCAGTATTGTTACGGTATGCCCATTCTTGAGTTTCTCCCCAATCTTTAGGTTTAGAACAATGTTTTTCGTATATTTCAATAATTTCTTTATTATAACTTAATCCTTCTTTTTCAAAAGCTTGTAATAGTGTCACTTTGTTATCTTCGTGAGAAATAGATTTACCAGAACCATTACCTGCTAAAAGGAAGCCATCGTTTGTAGCACCCCACCCAAAAATGTTTATATTTTTCGTAGATTTCGGAAGTGGTAAAGTTTGTACTCCATCACTATTTAACTCGTTTTTTAATAAAACTACACCCTCATTAGCAATTTTTCTAACTACTCCATCACCACTTTTAGCGCCTTCTTCTACTTTGTCTGCGTCGCCTTCAATTTGTTCAGTTAATCCAAAAAATGTGGAAATAATTGTGCGGTATTTTGCAGCAAAAATATCGCCAACAACAATTGTTGTGGCAATTAAAGATATGGCAGCAATTGATATAATCTTACCCTTTTTTTTCATAATTTTACCTCTTATTAAAATCTTATATCCAATCTATCAACATTAGGGGTACGACCATAATTTGATGCATCTAAGATGGTATTTACACACACAATTCTTACCTTATTAAATCCTTTTACTAAGTTAATTGTGCCAAATTCTGCATCTGCCCAATTGGTCCATTTGCTACCCATACCTTCCGCAGGATATTCTAAACCAGGTATAACTACGCTATCATCTACATTAAGTTTTGTATTGTCTTCTCCAATAAATGCTGAGAAACAATCATTAAACTTCATATCTTCCATCCTTCCATTACCTTGACATGTAGAGGAGGCAATTAACACTAGTCTTGCATTTTTAATTTCCACATTTGAATATATATAGAAGTTCAATTCTAAATTTTTGCCTATTGTACCGATATAGCCAGTACCCGTGAAATTGCAATCATCTTTAGATTCATAATATCCACTATAATCTTCGTTTACAGTTGTATAAGATTTGTCTGTAGGGAAATTACCATCTTTGATGATATCTTCTGCTTGAACAGATAAACCGGAATAAACACCAATTTTAAAGGAATCAGAATAAGTTTTTCCTTTGGAAGTTACACTTACAAATAATTCTAGCTCTGGATTTGCTTCATCTAAAATAGTGCCGTTTACATAAACTTTGCCTTTGTTATCTTTTACTACATAATTTTGCTCGTTTTCATCAACTCCTTCTTCATATGTTGCACGAACAACGAGTCCAGTTAAATTTAAAAGATCACCAAATGAATACGACTTAACATCAGGCACGCGCGTTATTTCTACACCAAGCAATTCTTTTTCTTCAACAGAGATAGTAATCTCTTTTTCAAATCCCTCAAATTTAAGTTTTACTGTCTTATCATTTGAAGTCAATGGTCCAGATGGAGTCCATCCATCAAGATCGCCAGCTTCTAGTCCTTTATCACCATCAAAACCATTTTGATAAACAGCATCAAACTTTAATCCTAAAGGAGAGAATCTCTCACCTGATTTGTATTCGAGTTTTTTTGGCATTTGAGTAATTACTAGATCAATGCAAACATCGCCCTCACGTACTTTTGCACTATTATTAGTACTAACGACGCTTGGTTCGGTTTCGTCACAAGAAACTAAACATCCTCCTAGCATCAAAAAAGCAGATAAGCAAAAAATCGAAAACTTACGCATAATAATTTTCCTTTCGCACTTAGAAAACTAAGTACTTTCAATTTAAATTGAAAGCACTTGCACAACAACCATTTGCCCGTACATGGCTTTACTATATTCGCAAGTGGTGAAAAAAAGAAGTGTTTTACCACTTCTTAAATTACAAACAAGATAAACACGGAATATATATCTTTGTTTGATGATATTGATAATGTTCCTTTATATTTTTCTACAATATATTTCATAGATTTTATTCCAAATCCGTGATAATTAGAATCACCCTTTGTAGTAATTGGTAGTCCTTCATTATTAAGTTTTATACTTCCCTCAAAATAGTTTTCTATAGAAATAGATATGTAATTTTCAATATTTCTTATAATTAAATTAATACTTCTTTTATCCTTATCTTTTATTTTCATCACAGCTTCTATTGCGTTGTCGAGAGCGTTTCCGAAGAGAGAATATAAATCAGAATCCGCAATGAAATTGAATTTAGAACAATCTGCAAGGCATGTTAATTTGATATTTTTCTTTTGGCAAATTAAGCTTTTTTCTGTAAGAATTAAGTCTAATGTTTTGTTTCCTGTTTTTACAGTCGAATCATAGATATTAATCATTTGCTCTAAATCCATAATTGATTCTGGCGACAAACTACCTTTTTTACCATATTCTCTAATTTGATGACGTAAGTCATGACATTTCAAATTTATCAAATCAATATTTTCTTTACTTTGAATATATCTTTCTTCAGATTTTTGCAGTAATTGCTGCGTTATATCTAATTCGGTTTGTATTTTTTTAGTACTAATAACACTGAATTGTATGAACAAAACCATAAAACAGCAAAGTATATTATATAATCCTATAGTGTATGAATATATAGTGTTATATTCTTCTTCGATATATATAACAAATGAATTTAAGATAATATCGGTAAATAAAATTAAAGAACTTATAAATAAAATAACCGAATTATTAATTTTCCCACCATCATAATCATTAATTTTCTTATTTAAAAAAACAAAAGCGATGGAGTATACTACAAAAAACACTGCAACAACTATCACAAATTGGAAAGCTGGAGCAACGACACCAATTATTTCCGAACCATAGACATCAAATTCTACTGGATCTGTTAAATTTAACATTATTGAAACAATATTATATATTTCATGAGATAAATGCTGAATAGAATAAGATGTTAGGGATATGAATAATATTTTTTGCCAAGAAGAATCATAAATGATAAACATTGTAACCATACATAGCATAAACAAAAACAGAAACATGATAGATGAATACCACCATGTGTAAGAAAATCCATCAAAAATCGGAAAGAAAACTGCAATTATCAAAGTTATAATTATGGATAAAATGTAACGCACTACTGGATAAGATTTCTTTTTCAGTTTTAATGAAAAAAGATGCATTGCAATTAAAATTTCAATGACAAATAAGATTTTATAAATAAACAATTGTGTGAGTTTAAACATTTATATTTCCGCCACTTCCAAGATATTTATTTAAATCTTCCATAAAATCTTTATATTTTCTTCGCGACATTTGAATTTGTTCGTCTCGGACATAGACTGTATCTTTAGTAATTTTTTTCACATATTGTAAATTAACTAAATAGCATCTATTACATAAGGAAAAAGATTCATCCTTAAGCAAATCTAAATATTTGTTTAAAGTGGCATACTCTTCATAATTGCCATTTGTCGTATGGAATATTAACTTATGATCAGATACCTCAATATATTTTATTGTATTGATATTTAATTTAACTAAACCCAATTTATTCTTTAGTATAATATCATGACCATCGTCTTCTACAAAATGTTCAATAACCCTATTTAATTTCAACGCGAAATTATAATAGTTAACTGGTTTAATTACAAAATCAAACGCATTAACTTCATATCCTTTAATAGCATATTGAGCTAAAGATGTCACAAAAATAACTTTAACTTCCTTATCTTTTTCTCGCAATTTTTGAATGGCAGACATTCCATCTAATCCAGGCAAATTTATATCCATTAAAACTAAATCGTATTCACATTTATATTGATCTAAAAATTTTATAGCATTATCAAAGCGATTAGCAATATAATCTCTTTTTGCATCTAAAAAGAATCTGTTGATATATTCTTTTAATGTATCCGCTACGCTATTTTCATCTTCAATAATTGCTATTCTAAACATAATTAACCTTTCACACGCTATTTTGTGCTTTTTTTCAATTAATAAATACAAAATAATATTAAGTTTACGATTTAATTTTATCACAAAGCATTACATATTTAAAGCACATTCCCAGTGTAGTTTTTACATAATGTAAAAACCAGTCCATGATTAGAACTGGATTTTATAGTTATTTAATTATGCTACTAAAATTGGCGAAACCAAACACATATAATCAACATTTACGGCATTATAACCAGTAAATTTGATATAGTTAACACCTGCTACTAAATGAAGTTCTCCGACTTTATATTCTTCATAAGCAGACCAACTTTGATGATTTTTAATTGATCTTTCAAATGTGTTTACTTGTCCAGATAAATTATTTAAATCTGCCCCATATTCGCATTTGAATGCATCACTCATTAACAAATCCCCGTCATTCCATCTAGTTACTGCTAACATTACTAAAGCATCTGTTTCCACATCTGAATTGATTGTGAAAGTCATTGTAGCACCATTTTGGAAATGACCAATACCTTTTCCACCTGACATATTTCCAGTTTCAAAAGTAATGCCACTACTTAAATCTGCATCTTCTGCCTCGTAGTAATATCCAGTAACTGAATCATCAAATTTCATACCGCTTGTGCCATTTAATAATACATCTTTAGTAGGATATCCGTATTTTTCATCAAGATTAATTTCTACATCTTCTTTAAAGTCACCATCACGTACTTCATCATATTCATTAACGAGAGCAATATAATCATAGTTTATTGCCGTAAGAGATAATAAATTAATATAATTCTTTCCTTCTTCTAAGTGAATTTCTCCAATCATATATTCTTTATAAATATTCCAATCACCAGTACCTGTATACATTTGATTGTACGAGTTAACTTCACCTTCTAATCCATCTTGACTGTTACCATAATTAATTTTAACTGCATTTCTAAATGCAACATCAACTCGGTCATACATTGCCCCAGACATCATAACTAAAACATCTGCTTCGACACTAGAGGTAATTTCAAACAACATTGTCTCACCTGGATTGAAATGTGTAATGACTTTTTTACCAGATGCACTTGGATTATCCTCAATTTGTACCTTTTCACTTAATGTTGCTTTTTCAGCTTCATAGTAATAGCCTCTTGTCTTATCGTCAAATGACATTGTTGCTGTTCCATCTGTAAGATGTTTCTTTTTAACGTCACCATATTTTTCTTTTAAATCAACAATATTCTCTTCTTCATCAGGAGTTCCATCCCATGGTGCAACTAAACAAATATAATCATAGTTAAGAGCATCGCCATAAGAGTCAAATTCAATATAGTTTATGCCACTTTTCAAATGAACTTCACCAATGACAAATTCACGGAATGTGTTATAATTTCCACTTCCTGTAAAGGAAACATCACTTAGATTAATATCATTATCTAAGAATGTGTCGTCAATACCATAAGTTACATAGAGGAAGTCTTCAACATAATAATCCCCAGAACTCCAATAACCAGCTGATGCCATTAACATTGCATCTGTATCTTCTACTACATCAATAGCAAAAATCATTGTTGCTCCCGGTTCAAAATTACCAACAAATTGGCCACCCGATGCAGTCGCACCATCCTTTACTTTTGCAGGCGAAGTTAGATCTGCAGCTTCAGCTTCATAATAGTAACCTCTTTTGCTTGTGTCAAAAGACATAGTATCTGTGCCATTTGTCAAATTAAATTTTGTTGGTGTCCCGTATTTTTCTTCTAAATCTACATCGTCATCATAGATATTAGATGATGTAGGGGTAGTAGAATTATTCACACTAGGAGTAGAATTCTCTTCGTTTCCACAAGCAGCAAGAGATATCCCCACAAATGTTAAAAGGACTAAAAATGATAATTTGTTTTTCATAATTTTATCTATTTCCTTTATAAAACTTCATCGCAATCTTCGAAGTCTTTTTCTGAATCATTAATTGCTATTGATGACAAAATAACATCTTGCATCATAATAGATTCGATTTCTACAGTAGGTTTGATATAAGTTTTCATAATTAATATTTTCTCCTTTTCTTTTTTAATTATTTTTATCATCTACATCAGCATTTTCCGAGAGCGTAGCCTGTAGAGATTTTATACGTTCCTTTAGTTGATCGATTTCTTCTAACAATTCTTTTTTCACATTCTTATTTTTCTTAGGTTTTTCTTTTTTCTTTTTCTCTTCTAGCCTTGGTGGTGTTCCAGATTCTGTATCATTAGAACGAGCTAATAATAATTTTAATGGTATTGATCCTAAAGTTGCTAACAATGCAATTCCTAATATCACATCAATTATAATTATATAACGATGATAAATTGGTGTTCCACCTATAATTACTGTTCCACTACTAATACCATTCATAGCATTACTATTTGCAAATGCATATAAACAATGCTTTGTCGCTCTTCTTAAGTATGTTAATGCTTGAGCTCCGCTTAGTGTTAAATGTTTATCATTAAGTGAGTATAGTGCTGCATCGCCACCAGCCGCTAACATTTGATCGATATCTTCGTAATCACCATCCATATAGTCCGTGATGACAAATCCATTAAATCCCCATTCCGTTCTTAATACTCCTGTAATTAAATTATAGTTACCACCAGACCAAACTTTACCAACTCTATTGTAAGAAGACATTAATCCTAAAGATTTACCTTCTTTAATTGATACTTCAAATGGTCTTAAATATATTTCTCTTAAGGCTTGTTCATTGGTCCAAGTAACATTATCAGTCATACGATTCGCTTCTTGCTCATTCATTGCAAAGTGTTTAATATATGTCACGACACCTTTTTCAGTTGCACCTTTTACAACTTCCGAACCAATAATCGCTGATAATGTTGCATCTTCTGAATAGTATTCGAAGTTTCTTCCACCAAAAGGTGTTCTATGAATATTCATTGCTGGTGCATACCATCCTGTTAAATTAGGATTCGTATCTTTACCTTCGATTTTTGCCCAAAGACACAACTCACCCATAATTTCACCAATTTCATAGGCTAATTTCTTATTCCAAGTTGAAGCATGTACAATTTCACCAGGTAGACCACCCGATGATATTCCATCACCAATAAATGGTTTCCAAGCAGATGGCCCATCACTATCAGTTGTATATGGTTTTCCAACAGATGGCATTGCATATGTATGGTGCCCTGATGATTTTGCCATTTGAACCATTTCTTGTTTTCTTACTTGATTTAGTAATTCATCCCATTCATGATCATTAAAGTCTTTGCCTCTAAATTCAATTAATTTCCTATTAGTCTTTGCTCCAACTGTTGGCTCTACAAATTCTTCATTTGGAGCTCCAGATGCAGCATACCCCTTAGTGTCTAATTCTTTCTTTAATGCTGCATCAATAATGTGTTTATATGTTGGTCCGTCGCTATCTTTTCCAAAAGCAGTTCCATATAATAAACCATTGTTGTCCATTGCACTCCAATTGTTTCGACTTAAATATTTAACATCACCTTTTGCATCATCAAACAAATTCTTTATTTCAACTTCTGTCACATCATCTTTTGAAACATCTCTTAATTTAATATTATGTTTGCTTGCAAGTTCGCTATTACCATCAACGTTGTTTCCTTTCTCCTTTAAAATATTATTAATAGCGTTATGTGCGTTTGTTGCGGCAGTGACATAATAATCACCTGCTTCAAAAATATAGGTCTTTTTGTTATTTGAATCATAAGACTTCATATCATTTATTGGGAAAGAAACTGTAATAGTTTCACTTTCTCCAGCCTTCAAAAGTTTTGTCTTACCAATTCCACCTAAATTAACTGAAGCTTTTTCGACTTTGTTTTTTATATCATAAGCTGTATATGGCGATTGATAATATACTTCAACTACATCTTTTCCTGCTATTTTACCTGTGTTTTTCACCGTAACATTAACTTCAATATTATCGCCTTTAATTGCTGAAGAATAATCAAACCATTCAAATGTCGTATAACTTAAACCATAGCCAAATGGGAATTGTACAACTTCATCATAGTTATAGTTTCCTGCATTTCCTTGATTTAATACTTTATCTTCATAACGTGTTTCATAATATTTGTATCCAATATAAATTCCTTCAGCATAAGCTAAGTAATAATGTCCTGTCGTTTCATTTGAGCCATTAACATAGGCATAATTTCCCATGTTTTGCATAGCTGGTGAAGAGAACAAATCATAAGCATATGTATCGACAGTTCTTCCAGATGGATTTATTTCTCCAGCAATTATTTGTCCAACGCTTTTCATACCTAAACCAACGTTACCAACCCAAATGCAAGCATCTATATTGTATTCATCTAAGAAGCCTAATTCGAATGTGTTGGTTGTATTGAGTAACACTATTACTTTTTTGAAGTTTTTACAAACTTCTTCCATCATCTTTTTTTCATTATAATCAAGTTCTAAGATATGTCCTGTATTTTTAGGATCCGCTTCTGACATATCACGAGGTAAGTCACCATTTTCTGCACCTTCTCTTGTGATAACCACAATCGCTGCATCATTATAATTTTTATAACTTGCTATTACTTCGCTTGTATATTCACTATACGGAACTTCATTGATTCCCCATTTGTATGGCGTTTTGCTTGTCCCCTGATTTAAACCACCAATTTTTCTACTATATTGATTCTTTTTTGAAATATAGAAATTTTCTAGTGTTTTATTAACTTTTAAATTTGCATTTTCTAAAGTTTGACCTAAAGTCAATAATCCATCAGAATTAATAGCGCCTGAGCCATATAATTTTCCTGAATAAAAATTAACTGAGGAAACAGAAAACATACTAACTGAACTATTTTCAGCAAGTGGTAATGCAGAATTATCATTTTTCAATAATACAGCACCTTCAGCTTCGATTTCTTTACTTATTTCATCTGCTCTATCAGAAGCATCTTTAGCGTTTTCATATTTTCTTTCAAAATATTGATTATCTTTAAAACTTGTTTCAGTTGCTCCTTCAACACCAAAATAACTTGTTAATACCGGATCAAATGTTCCAAACGCTAAGATGTTTCCTACAATAGCAATTGCTGCTATTGCCAAAGCGATTGATCCCATCATAATCGTAAAGGGTTTCTTCTTCATAATTAACCTCCAGTGAGAATTGTTAACGCTTTCATCGGTTTAATTTTACTTGTAAAGTAATATTAACAAATGATTTTCTCGTATTTGGTTAAAATATTTGCGTATCTGGTACCAAAATATTAAATAAAATTCTCTATACCTGGATATTTTTCATTTATTTTTATTTAATTAATTAAATTTTTTTAAGTTATCTGTAAAATTAACTTCAACCTTTTCTACTTCAACATTTTTCTTTTCTACTTTTTCATTTGTATTCACTTTTATTACCTCCCGAACTTTACAAAATAATTTTATTTTTGTTGCCTATATATAGATGAAAATTAATCAGCTCGAACTTTTTAACAAAACTATTGTAAAAAAACCACATAAGATTTTAAAATTTTCAAAAAGTCATTGCATAAAGTATAAAAAATATGTTATTATACAAAAGCATTGTGTAAATAATGTGAAAAAATTAAGGGAGGTATGTAAAAATGTCAAGAGTTTGCCCAGTAACAGGTAAAGCACCTTTAAGTGGAAATAAACGCTCTCACTCCTTAAGAGCAACTCCGCGTAGATGGAATGTCAACTTACAACCATATAAGGTCGTCGTTGATGGACGTGTTCAAACAGTTAGAATGTCCGCGCGTGCTTATAGAACCCTTAATAAATCAACTAAGCAAGATTAAAAAATCAAGGTTAGCGCCTTGATTTTTTTATTTTGCTTAATAAGTTTTTTACGCCATAGGCGTTTGCATAACAAGAGTAGCAATCACAATTAGTAAATCAAGTATAATTGTCAAAAGCATAAATATCCATTCATAAAAAGCAAGTAAAAGAATTTTTGGTCTTTTTATGACAATTTCACCATTCTCTTCCACTTTATCTAGGTACATCCAACGATATAATTTTGGATTTATTAAAAGCAGTAATATGACAAGCACAAAAACGCTAGAAACAATTCCCAAAAACAAGGGATAATCAAGGGCATTAAAAAAATAAACATAATTAGAAACGAAGGCGTAACTTAAAAAGGTTAATGCAAATTGCGCGATTGCTAAAATCATATGCAATGAAGCATTTTTCATCGAAACAAAAAACAGTAACATTGTAACTATTGCATTTAAAATCATGACTCCGATTGCCAATGAAAGGCTTGAGGCATGGCGCATATCAAACGCATTAACAGCAAAAAGGGCTAAACTAAGGCAAAAAAACAGGGCTAAAAATCTGACTTGCCAATTATATTTGAAATAAGATTTATCTTGCATTTCATAAGGAAACTTAGAGCGAAAATCAAATTTATCTTTAGTATATTCAAGATAATTATTTCTTCCCACAACCAGCAGAATTGCAAAAATCATTATTATAACAATTAAACTTGGAATCATAATTTCAATCTTCATTTACTTCACCCAACTTTCTGATTAATAAAACTTCGCCACTTTCTACTTTCAATAAAACAATGCGTTGAAATAATTTTATATCTTTCATAACACCACTTAAAGCATCAAGTTTTATATTGCTTTTTTTCTCGATAGTATAGTCTAAAGAAACAACACAAGATGTAAAGGGAACCAAAGATATGGATACACTATTTTCCTTTGGTATTATATGATTTCCCTTGCCAAAATATTGTATTGATTCTTGCTGCGTTTCAAAGGATATCTTTAAATAATAGTATTTTTTTAGCAAGAGAATATAACTAAAATAATCACTGGAATTAGTCTTTATATCAGTCAGAATAACAATTTCATCAAACCCTTTTTTATAGAGATATTCAACAATATTATCCATTATTTGTACTTTTTCATTATTGTTTTCATCTTCAAAATATTGTGATGGATCAACAGTTTCAAAACTTGTGCGACGATAAAAATCACTAAATCTCTTATCCGATTTAATATTTTGAAAATCTTCACTTTTTGATAAGACCAAAAAAGGATACCCTTCGTATCTTGCTAATTGATAATATTTTGTATCATCAGTCACAACAATTGCTTTCCGCATTTTTAAATCCCCTTTAGAATATTAATACGGCTTGATAAATTTTCATGGCCAAACAAATAAGAACCTGCTACTAAAACATTAGCCCCAACTTCAACACATTTTTTACCTGTTTCCTGGTTGATACCACCATCAACTTCTATAAGAGTAGATAGATGGTATTGATCAATATATTTTCGGAGCTTAGAAATTTTTTCTAAAGCTATGTCCATAAATGCTTGTCCACCAAAGCCAGGCTCAACAGACATAACCAGAACCACATCTATCTTATCTAAAAATGGGATTATTTTTTCTACACTTGTTTTAGGCTTTATTGACAAACCAACTTTACATTTTTTCTCTTTAATAGTTTCAATAACCTTTAACACCTCGGAATTTTTAACCGCCTCATAATGAAATGTAACTAAATTAGCACCGGCATCAACAAACTTTGGTGCATAAAATAAGGGATTAGAAATCATAATATGCACATCATTCAACATGTGATGCTTGTGCGCTAAAGATTTTAGCACTGGTAAGCCAAAAGAAATATTTGGCACAAAGTGTCCATCCATAACATCAAAATGTAACCACTCGGCACCAGACTTTTCCAATAAATCTAATTCTTGTTGAATCTTTGAAAAATCTGCTGAAAGCAAAGATGGAGAAACGATAATTTTATTCATACTAGAATCTGTCCTTTCGCAATATTAAATCCTCTGATAACTTTAAGTAATTCTCATAACTTTCACAAGAAATATTTCCTTCTTCGACCGCTTTTTTCACTGCACAGAAAGTTTCCTGAATGTGCAGGCAATTGTTAAATTTGCAATCTTTTGCATATTTTGCAAAATTCATGAAACAATTTGCTAAATCGTCCTTATAAAATGGTAATTCCAAAGATGAAAAGCCGGGAGTGTCGGCGATAAATCCGTTTTCATAAGGAATTAGGACAACCTCTTTTGTTTGATGTTTTCCTCTTCCTAAAGACTTACTAAATTCACCTATTTCTCTTTTACTTTGCGGTGACAAAGCATTTAAAAGACTTGACTTACCGACTCCACTTTGTCCCATTAAAGCAACAATCTTATTAGAGAATAATTCTTGAATTTCTTCTAAACCTTCTTTTGTGATATTCGAATATTTGATAACACGCACACCAATTTTCGATAAATAGTTAATTTTTTCATCGAAAAAATTTTTATTGGACATTTTATCAATTTTACTAATTATAACATTTGGATTTATTTTAAAAAAGTGTGCATAGGCAATAAATTTATCAAGCAATAGCGAAGAAAAATCTGGATCTATTGCTGACATTACGATAACTAACTCATCAATATTGGCAATATTGGGACGTAGAAGATAATTTTTTCGTTCTTTTACTTCCGTAATTAATAATTCATCTTCTGAGATAACAACCCTATCTCCGACAACTAATTTTATGTGTTTATGACGAAACAATCCTCGCGGTTTACAAATTTCTATATTCCGATTGCTATCTAAAACTTCATAATTGCCATAGCGTGAAGAAAGAATAATACCTTCCATATTATTTTTTGCCTCGATGGAACAATTTGGCGAAAAATGATTGTTTTTCTTTTATTATTTCTGGATTTCGCAAAATACGTTCGATATCTTTACGCATCTCTAAGGCTGATTTATATCTTTCTAAAGGATTTTTTCTTGTGGCTTTAAAGATAATTCTTTCAATCTCTTTTGGAGTCGAGGGAATAATTTTTTTAGGGGAAGGAAATTTATCTTTAATGTGTTGAATAGCTACTCCCACCGGAGTATCCGCATCAAAAGGAACTTTGCCCGTAATCAATTCAAAGAATGTTACTCCTAATGAATAAATATCACTGGCAAAAGATGCTTGTTGTCCTTTCGAAATTTCCGGTGCTAAATAGTGGGCAGATCCTATAATTGTTTCACTTCGTGTCAGACGCGCCGAATTTTCAAACGTAGCAATTCCGAAATCGCCAAGTTTAATTGTTCCGTCTGCAGTTAAATACACATTTTGCGGTTTAATATCACGATGGATTACTCCATGTTCATGCGAATGAATTACCGCTGATACTAATTGATGCATAATATCACATGCTTCTAAAGGCGTAAAATGACTACGTGAATCTAATATATCACGAAGATTTTTCCCGTTAACATATTCATTAACCATATAGGGTCGCCCTTCAAAAGTACCTAGACTCAAGACTTTCACAATATTAGGATGACTCAATGAGGCCGCTGCACGAGCTTCTCTTTCAAAACGCGATAAGTTAATAGCATTAGCCATCATATCGCCTTTAATAATTTTTATCGCTACTTGTTTCTTACTTACAATATCTTTTGCTTCATAAACAACCGACATACCACCTTCGCCAAGAATCCTTTCAATGCGATAACGATCATCTATAATATCATTAACATTCATCTTAACAAACCTCCCAAAGCACTAAACCAATATTATCATTTCCACCATTTCTGTTTGCTTCATCGACAAGTAGTTTACATTTTTCCTCTGTCGAAATCTTCTTTTTTAAAATTTCATACATTTTTTCTTCTTTTACCATTGTATAAAGTCCATCTGTACACAATAAAATTTGACTATTATCATATCGATATAAAGATACTTCAAAACTTATGGATGGCAACAATCCCAATGCACTCATCAGAATATGCCTTTTTGGATGGGTTTCCATTTCCTCAAATGTGATTCGATTTAAATGATAAAGATAATTAACATAGGAATCATCATCGGTAATACGAATAATATCATCTTCGACTAAATACGCCCGAGAATCACCAACATTTGCAACAAAAAGATAATTTTTATGAAGAATTACCGCGGTTATCGTGGTACCCATTTTACTTGAAAAATCATCTTCATGCGCAAATTTATAAATGCGTTGATTAGCCTTTTTTATATTGGTAATTAAAAATCTTTTTACATCTAAATTACCTAGAAAATGATCGACCTTCTTGAAGCTATCAGCTAAAGTATTTAGCGCAATATTTGCGGCAATTTCCCCTTTATCGTAGCCTCCCATGCCATCGCAAACGACTAAAAGAAAATCCCCATTTTTATTTTTTAAAGCAATCGCAAAATCTTCATTGGTAAGCCGTGTTTTACCAATATTTGTTACAAAAGCAAATTGTCCTTGCTTGTTTTTCATTTTATCTTACATATTTGGCACGCAATTGCCCACAAGCTGCATCAATATCCGTGCCAAATTCCTTTCTAATAGTCGCGGTTACCCCAAGTTTTGTCAATTTATCAAGAAACGCATGAACATTATTTGATCGTTTATAACCATTTTCAGATACAGGATTATATGGTATTAAATTAACATAAGCCAAAGTTCCTTTTATAAGTTTGGCCAGTTCTTCAGCGTGTTCCATCTTATCATTAATATCACGTAACAAAATATATTCAAAAGTCACTCTACGCTTAGCAATACGTTCGTATTCACGAACGGCAGGCATCAATTTTTCTAAAGGATAAGCACGATTTATTGGCATTATTTTACTACGTATTTCATTATTCGGAGCATGCAAAGATATAGCTAAATTAATTTGCAATCCTTCATTGGCGTATCTTAAAATTTTGTCCGGTATTCCACATGTTGATACCGTTATATGACGAGCACCAATCGCAAAGGCTTTAGGGTGATTCATAATTTTTACAAAATCAAGTACATTGTCATAGTTATCAAAAGGTTCTCCTGTTCCCATAACAACTACATGCGTAATTTTTTGATTTTCCTCGCTTAGCAATTCATTCATCAATAAAACTTGCCCTACCATTTCTTCAACGTCTAAATTTCTTTTTTTCTTAAGCAAGCCGGATGCACAAAAAGTACAGGACATATTGCACCCAATTTGACTGGAAACGCAAATTACATTACCATAGTTATAACGCATAATAACAGTTTCTACTTTATCATCATTTTTGACATTTAAAAGGCATTTAATCGTTCCATCATTACTTATTTGCTTAGTGTAAATTGTAGGCTTTAGCAAACAATATTTTTCCTTGAGAACATTTCGAAATTTTAAAGAAATATCCGTCATTTCATCAAATGATTTAGCTTGTTTTTCATAAATCCAAGTAAAAAGTTGTGTAGCACGAAATTTCTTTTGTCCTTCCGCAATCATCAATTCTTCTAGTTTATGTATTTCTAAGCCATATAAATTAATCATAGTCATCACTAGCCTTTTTATTATTTTATCAAATAATAGATATTATTAAAAGAAAAAAGCCAAGAAAAAACGTCATAGAAAACAAGTAGTGAAAAAATTTAACACTATTTTTTATTAGACAATTTTTAGTGTTTATGTTGATGCCTACATTCACATTCACCATGCCCACATTCATGATTATGATGATGAGCCGTGGTTGCACAACGATCACCACAGGCACAAACTTTTCCACAAGCAGGTGATTTTCCTTCGCAACATACATGTTGGTGTCCACATTCGCACATTTTTTCTGCGTGATTATTTTGTTTCTCTTTTAATTTTTCTTTGAATCCTTCAAAAGCATTTCCTTCAAATAATTCTTCATCAGAAAAATCTTCATCTTCTTCGTAATCTTCTTCTTGATCATCATCTTCTTCACGTGGAAAAAATGGTGCATAGTCATGATTTAACTTGTCATAGGTATGTTTTTCATCAAAATAATTGAATTCAACATGCGCATTCAAAATATAATCTGTCATAGTATCAAGTAGATACTTGGCAACATTTTTCTCAAAAGGTTCATATTTTTTCGGTGCATGAACTCTAATTAATGTATGCCATGATGTTTGATCAACACCATCATGAAAGAGTTTTAAATCTCCCGAATAGAAATAAACTTCACTTTCATCAACTTCGAACAGATTTGCTATAGCTCTTGTATGCATATGCGAATAATCCCCTAACATATAATGGTTCATACCAATAACTTCAATTGTAATCATAAAATTTCTCCTTTTTAGTTATTTAAAGTATCAATATCTATTTTAAAGCTAACGCTATTATTTTTCGATAAAATATTGATAATATTTTGCATTGTTTCTTGAAACAGTTGTTGATTTTTGTATTTAAATATACAAACTCTGCGATATCCGCGAGTGTCTTTTTTTATATATGGTCTACTCGGCCCTATCCCTAAAATTTTACCCTCTCCTTTTTCTAAAACAAGTTCTAAGGTTTTCCCAGCAATTTGTTCCACCATATCTTCATCTTTTGAAACTAATGTCAAGGTAGAAGCAAATGTGTAAGGAGGATTTTGTTGAAGCTTTCTGATGCGCATTTCTTCTTTAAAAAATCCTTGATAGTCTTGCTTAGCACCATAAATAATTGAATAGTGAGTTGGCATATAAGTCTGAATTATTGCCCGTCCTTTTTTAGTCCCTCTTCCTGCTCTTCCTATTGCTTGCGTTATAAGTTGAAAAGTTCTCTCGCTTGATCTGGTAGAAGGCAAAGATAAACCCAAATCCGCCAGAACCAAGCCGACTAAAGTAACATCAGGAAAATCATGTCCTTTTGCTATCATTTGTGTACCAATCAAAATATCTGCTTCATGATTTTTGAAGGCCCTTAAAGTGCTGGCGATGTTATTTTTAACTTTCCCCACATCAGAGTCAAGTCTTAACACGGAAGCCAAAGGAAATAGTTTTTTAATTTCATCTTCTACTTTTTCACTACCAAAACCAATCCGACTTAAATATTTAGAACCACATTCTCGGCATTGGTGAATTTGGGTTTCTACATGCCCACAATTGTGACATTTTAATAAGCGATCAAAAGAATGGTAAACAAGTGGTATATCGCATTCTGGGCATTTGATAATATGGCCACATTCTCGACATAGCACACTTGTGGAATAGCCTCTACGATTAAGCAATAATACTACCTGTTCTTTCTTTTCAAGTGTTTCTTTAATGGCTTTTCTTAATCTTATGGAAAATATTGAAGATGCATAATCAATATTACGATGATCTTGTAAATTGATAATTTCAGTCTCCGGTAATTCTCGTTCATTAATTCTTTTTAAAAGTTTTAAATGATGATATACGCCTTTAATAGCTCTTGCTTCAGATTCCAATGTCGGTGTTGCACTTCCTAAGAGAACTTTGCAATTTTCAAAATGTTTTGCTCGCATAATAGCCACTTCTCTAGCATGATAACAAGGAACATTATCTTGTTTATAAGCTTCTGCATGTTCTTCATCCAAAATAATCAAACCTATATTTTGTAAAGGCGCAAATACCGCACTTCTTGTGCCAATAACTACCTGAATTTCTCCACGAAAAATTTTTCGATATTCATCATACTTTTCTCCATTAGTTAATTCACTATGTAAAATTGCCACTTTATCTTTAAAAAGATTATAAAATCTCTGCATCATCAGAGGTGTAAGATTAATCTCTGGCACTAAAATTAAGGCTGTTTTCTGCTTAGCAACTATTTCTTTTACTAAAGAGATATATACTTCCGTCTTGCCACTTCCTGTTACACCTTCTAAAAGATAAACCAAATCTTTTGTATTTAAAAACTCTTCCTTCACCTGCATTTGATCAGCTGTTAGAGTTAAATCTTTAAACTTATCATTGCTTTCAAAGTTATATCTCCGTTTTTCAACTTGATATTCTTCAACATTTTTATTTAAAATTAGTTTTTTTAAAATTTGTACAGACTTTACTTCATTTTTTTTAATCTCACCACTAGCGTTTAAAAGACGCAATAATTCAATCTGTTTCGGGGTAAGCCCACTTTCATCATTGTTAACGACTTTTATATATTTATCATAAGCAATATGAGCCTTTTTAATCGAACTTATCGCAGGTTTTAAACTTGCCGGAAGCATTGCTTGATAAATACTAATCAAAGGTGCCAAGTAATAATCAGACACTTCTTTTGCCAATTGACGTAATTCTTCAGTAAGAATCGGTTCATTATCTAGTAGTTTATCAGTAGATAAAATCTTATACCCTATTTCTTGTTCGTATTCTTGCTGAGAGATGTTAATTTCCTTTAAGTCAATAATATAACCAACCACAGTATTATGATGAAAAGGCACTTGCACTCTTTCCCCAATTTGTGGCTTTTCAACACCATTATAAGCATAAGAAAAAGGACGATTTATGGCGTATACAGCATGTTCGATTAAAACGTTAATGATTATCATGCCTCTACCTCCGCGTCCTTTAATTATCCGATATTTTTACGAATGATGGCTTTTATTTCTCCGGCTGCGCGACCAACTGTATCATTTAATACTACATAATCATATTGATCAGTTAGTAGCATTTCACGTCTAGCCTTGTTTAGTCTTTGTTGAATTATTTCTTCTTCCTCACTGCGACGATGGCGAATTCTTTTTTCTAATTCTTCAATAGATGGAGGAACTAAAAAAATCGAAATACGATCTTTTTTATCAACTTGCGATAAAACTTGTTGGGCTCCATTAACTTCAATTTCAAGAATCACGTTTTTGCCTTCATTGCGAAGTTTTTCCACATAATCGCGGGGCGTGCCATATTTATTGCCCACAAACTCAGCATGTTCGAGCAAATTATTATTTTCAATATTTTTTTCAAATTCTTCATTACTGACAAAAAAATAATCTTTGCCATCAACTTCATTAGATCTTGGTGCTCTTGTTGTCATTGAAATGGAATATGCTAAATTTAACTTTTTATCACGCATAACAATTTTTCTTACAGTCCCTTTTCCGACACCACTTGGACCAGATAAAATAATTAGTAATCCCTTTTTATTTCCCATAAATACACCAACTTTTCACTTCGTTTATTATAATAAACGAGGGTGCTATTGTCAATTATGATTTTTTGCTATAAATTCCTTCAAAAATCAGTTTTTTTATCAAATTCACTAATTAACTTTTTAAAGATTTCGATAGAGGTATTTTCATAAACTTGGTGATACTCTTCTTTCCAAGCATGAACAATTTCCTTTTTATATCTTACAATTTCTAAATCCGGTTCACCGACATGCGTATGATAGTCAAAACCTGCCACAACTCTTTTCTCTTCAATTTCTTGGATTTCAATTTTATTTTTATACGTTGGTAAAACGATATTTTCAAGATAAATACCTTTGATATTTGTACAATTTTTAAAGGCGTCAAAATCAATTGTTTTTACTGTGGAGGGAATAAATACATATTGAAGATTTTTATTGTTTGCAAATGCTTGGTTCCCAATACTTATTATACCGGTCGGAATGATAATATAAGGAAATTTTGCACCATAAAACACCCCAGTTTCCAAAGATGTAAGCTTTGTCTTAGTTGGAAAAACAACTTTTTTTAACCCTGTCGTGTGAAAAGCATTATTTTTTATTTCTTTTATAGAAGAAGGAAAATTAATCGTTTCTAGCTTTAAATCCCCCATAAAAGCATTTTCTTCAATTGTAGCAAGTCCTTCAGATAGTCTGATGTGTTTTATATTAGTAAGGAGAAAACAACTCTCGCCAATTGTCCTAACTCCTTCGGGAATTGTTAATATTTCATTTTGTCCATCTTCTAAAATATCTTCGACTTCTAACTCATGATTTAAATATTTTTTAAGCTTTATATCTGGTTTTTCCCCTTCGTAATCAAAATTATCTAAAAATTTTTCCATTATTTTCTCCTCTCCTTTCAAAAGTTCATATAAATAATTTATTTTATGATATCATATAAATGGTGATAATTATGCCTTTATCAAATAAATTTATTGCAATTTTAGTAAAAAAAATAAAACAAAGTTTAATTGATGCTCATATTAATAAAATTACAATGCTAAGTGAGACAGATTTTTTAATTTCTAAATCAAAAAATTGCAAAGAGAAGCTCTTTATTTCTTTAAACGCTCATGAGCCTTTTATTACGCTATGTGAAGAAAACAGAATTTTTAGTTCGCTTTCAAATAATTTTTTATTGATTCTAAAAAAAGAACTTGAGGATGGACGTATTTTAGCTTTAGAAAAAATCAGTTCCGATCGTATTATACATATGACCATTACAAACACTAACGATGCCTATAAAAAATATATTAGGCATCTATATTTGGAATTAATCCCTAATCAAGCAAATATGATTTTAACCGATAATGATAACAAAATTATTACTTTACTTCGTCAAAGTAGCTTTAATAAAAATATTCGTTTATTACTTAAGGGTAGCACCTATATTCCTCCGGTTTCATCTAGCAATAGTGACTTTTCTAAATTCGAACAAGAGCAAAATAAACTTATACATCAAGAAATTTTTGAAAACATTTATAATGATTTAGGTGTTTATAGCGTAATCAAAACTAAAACAAGTAAAGAATTATCCTTAAATGATTTGTATAATAATTATCTAACTACAATGGAAGAAAATCATCGCTCTAATTTACATTCTAAAGTTACGAGTGTTATCTTTCATCAACTAAAATCTTTAAATAAGAAGCTTACAAGTCTACAAAATGAACTCAAAGCAACTGATAAAATGGAAGAATATAAATTATATGGTGATTTATTATTAACTTACCAAGACGGAATCAAAATAGATTATACTCAGCAAGTCGCGGAAATAGATGAATATCGATTTGCGTTTGATCCGGCAAAAAGCATCGTGGAAAACGCTAATTCTTATTACCAAAAATATGCTAAAATAAAACGAAGCATCGGGCATCTTCAAGAACAAATTAGCGTAACTAAGGATAAATTATCATATTTTGAAATGTTAAAACAGCAACTGTTATCTTGTAGCGATGACGATTTAAAAGGCCTTGAATTTGAACTTATTGAAAAAGGATTTATAAGAAAAAAAATTTTAAAAAAGCAAACCAACAAAACTAATGGAATATCCCAACCTTATTATTATTTTGTGGATAATATAAAAATAGGATTTGGACGAAATAACTATCAAAATAACTACTTAACTTTTACTTTAGCAAAACCGGATTTCTACTTTCTTCATGCTAAAAATGCCCCGGGATCTCATGTAATTATTTTTGCTGATAATCCTAGTAAGCAAGTCATTGAAGTGGCAGCTTCTATAGCTATAATAAACTCCAAATTATCGGATGGCGAAGTCTTAATTACGCAAAAAAAGAATGTAAAAAAGATAAATAGTTTCGGGAAGGTGTCTTTAAATAGCTACGAGTCGATTATTATAAAACAAATAGATCCGCTACTAGAACAAAAAATAAAAACTCTTAGAAAAAACTAAGAGTTTTTTACTACTATAGTATCCTTTAATTGCTTTACAAAGTCAGTTTTTACATTATAGCCTATATAACCTTTATAACTATACAATAAACATGGTAAGCCGGAAAAAACAGGTAACCCATCTTGATAGGTCAATTCACTCAAGCCAATATCATTATTTGTTTTCATAATGTTTACTAATTCCTTATAATCCGAAATAAAATTACTATTTTCTGTATCAAATTCATAAAAATATATATCGAAGTGATTATCTATCGCATACTGCTCAACATCAGCAAAAGAAACATTTAAACATTCACTACAATAACTAGCGTCTCGGAGGGTAAAGATTGTTAATATGTTTATCGGCTGATAAAAAATGTCACGATAACTTTCTAAATTAATTTCAATGAATCCACCTATTTCCGAATATTCTAATTCTATCTTTGGGGTCCTTGATTGACATGAGTTAAATATTAACAATGAAATTATTAACAATGATTTTTTATTCATTTTTATTCTCCTCATTCAAGAAATCTTTTCCTTTTATGGCATCATAGGTGGATAATCCGAAAAAATGTTGTTGCCTTAAAATTTCGTAAACCACGATTGCAACTGTGTTCGACAAATTTAAACTTCGGGCGGAAGGAACCATCGGCAATCTTAAACATCTTGAAAAATTTTGTCTTAATAAATCATGCGGTATCCCGGTTGATTCTTTTCCAAACATTACAAACAAATTGCTATTAATGGTTGAAAAATCTATAGAATCATACGATTTGTTTCCATAACGCGTTATAAAATAAATAGTAATATTTTGGTTTTGATTAAAAAAATCCTCTAAAGAATTATAATATTTAAATTTTAATTCTTGAATATAATCCATTCCTGCTCTTAGCAGAGACTTTTCATCAAGAGAAAAAGTCAAAGGACCGATAATATGCAAATAGGCATTTGTGGCCACACATGTTCGCATGATATTACCGGTATTTTGCGGTTTTTCAGGTTGATACAATACTACATTAATCATTTTATCACCATGAATATTTTAAACCATAATTATAGAACTTAATAGAGTTATTTAATCAAATGCCCAATCAAGCCCTACATCATTTAATAATTTTTGTGCTTTTTCTTTGGGAATATCTTTTCCATCAATAACCATCCCGAAAGCATATGCATAAATATTTTTAAAGTCCTTGGAACTTTTCGGGAAATTTGGTCCAACAAAAAGAAATTTTATTTCCAAAATATTAATATTTTTGGCAATTTCAACCAAATTGTCATACAAGTCATCTTCGATATAGCGAAATACCGTTTCACGAATTAAATCATCCAATATGTTTTCAAAAGCCACACACATTTGAAAAGCTTTTTGAAAAATCGATTTCTTTTTTGTTTTTATTCTGATAATTACAACTTCTCCCGCAAGATCATTGCTTCCATCTACAATCAGTTTACTCCACATAATTTGCCCTCTCTACAATTTATTATAGTGTGATACCTAATAAATCATTCAATACACCATTTATAGATATAATATCATAAAATCTATGTTCAATATGATAAATTATTATTAAATCTAAAGGATTGCCTCTATTGAAAGAAAATCCTGCCGCATTTAGCAACTTTTCTGCTTCTAAAACATTTAATTCCAGTGCCAATACAAAACGCCACACTGTCTTTTTAGAAACTTGATGAAATTGATCTTTATTTATACACGAATAAATATTTCTATTTAGGTCAGCTTTTTTATAAATATAAAGTGGCGTTGCTCCTTTTTCCTTTATAAAATTATTTAAAGTATCTCTGAAAGTATTTGAAAAATTTTTATATATGTAGTCATATATATTTTGTTTTTTCTCTTCGTCCAGAAAATCACTACTTTTATAATTGTTTTTTAAATAGTCTTGTAATTCTTTTTTCGTCCTATCATCCATAACATTTCTCCTTGGCAAAAATGGTAGTCTACCTTACCCACTTGCGTTTATAAATAATATAGTGTAAAAAACAAGTGCCTTGGTCACTTGCCAAAATACATTGCAAAATTTGAAATTTTTGCAAGAAAAAAAAGCGATTTTGCTGGGAAAAATAGATTTAAATTATTAAAAATTTTTTTAAATAATATTATAAAATATGAGTTTAATATTATAATTTACACTTTGCACTGGCATCCGCGTTATAAAAACAATGATTTTTAAATCTTCCTGCAAAAGTTCCCCAGAATCTTTTTTTACAAGATTTTCCTTTTCCGGGGTTTTGATAATATAAAGCTGCGTAAGCTGGATATGCTCGCCAATATCTTATTGTATCTAACGCTAAACGCTTTTCAACAGATGTCGCATTGCCATAAAACAATTTTGTTTTTATGCCATCAAACTGACCTTTTTGATAAATGGCCTGAGTGATGGTATTAATATTTTTGAAATCTAAGCACTTAGCAACAACACGATTTATAACCACATTACCGACAAGTTTCATGCCAAAACGACCTTCACCAATTGCTTCAGATCTCATAAGTCTGCCTAAAAGATTTACTTCGCTATTTGTATACTTTACTCGATTGGCCATTATAAATCACCTATTATTTTATATGCGGTTATCGGTCAAATGTGCCTAATAAAAATTAATAAAAAAATAATAATTTTAAACTTTTTATATAAGATAAGATTGACTTTATTAAAGTATATAAAAATGATTAGATTACAATCTATCTAATCAAATTTAAGTAAATAAACAAAAAGGCAAGTAGCTTGAAATCCTCATTTGGGTATGATATTTATTTGAGGGCATATCAGACTCCAACCTACTTGCATAATTATTATATTACAAAAAGTTAAAGATGTCTTTAAAAATTTTTATTTTTTTTCTATTGGAAAATATTTCCAATAATTAGGGGAAAAAAATAAGAGTAAAGAAAGTAAAAATTTGCCAATAATTTATTATAAAGTAGCAGTTAATTATTAACATTTTTGTCATTTATTAGTCTTTCCTTGGCATCAATTAATTCTTTTTCTGAGATAAGACCGAGATTATATTTGCTATATAATAAATCTAATTGATGCTGTTTTGCCATATCGATACGTTCTTTTTTAGTTTTTTCAGCGCTAGTTAATAGATTATCACTATCTAAAGACAAATAAGATTTTTTGTGCACTTTAAAATTTGTCATTTCATCGGTTTTACCAAGAAATCGCTCAATAAAACCCATCTTCCGTCGTTGTTCACTAGATTTTCCGTCGTTTTAATAAAATAATTACATGCAAATTGATTTAACTAT